>VBEY01000142.1 GCA_005889295.1 Chloroflexota bacterium
CTACTCCTTTGCCCGCGTATTTCGGCGCGCTGCCGTGGATCGGCTCAAAGACCGAAACCTTGCCGGGGTTGATGTTCCCTGACGACGCCGTGCCAAGGCCGCCGGCGAGTGCGGCGCCCAGGTCCGAGAGGATGTCGCCGAAGAGGTTCGTCGTGACCAGGACGTCGAACTGCTCCGGCTTGAGAACCATCCACATGGCGGCCGCGTCGACGTACATCGCGTCGCGCTGCACATCGGGAAACTGTTTGCCGAGCTCCTCGAAGACATCGCGCCAGATCTCCTGGACCGGTATGGCGTTCGCCTTGTCGACGAGGGTCAGATGCTTGCGCTCGCTCTTGCGGGCGAGCTCGAAGGCGTAACGCACGATTCGCTCGACCCCCGGTCGCGTGAAACGCATCGGGACGACCGCTGTCTCGCGCGGCGTACCGACCTCGGAGCGCTGCCCCTCGGCGGTGTACACGTCCTCGGTGTTCTCGCGGATGACCGTCATGCGGATCTCGCGCGCGCCTTTGCCCTTGAGCGGCGAGAGGCGATCGTCGTAGAGGACGACCGGGCGCAGGTTCACATACAGGTCGAGCCCGCGGCGCAGCCCGATGATGACGTCGCGCTCGATCATTCCGCGGGGCGCATCGGGATGGCCGATCGCACCGAGGAGCACGGCGTCGAGCTCGCGGATCGGCGCCATCATCTCGAGCGTGAGCCGCTCGCCCGTCGCGAGGTAATGCGCGCCCGACCAGGGAAAGCTCGTGCGCTCGGTGTGGAACCCGAAGCGCCTCTCGCACGCATCGAGGACGCGGAGCGCGGCGGCCGTCACTTCGGGACCGATGCCGTCGCCACCGATGACGCCAATGCGATAAGCCTTCATACGGTTGCCGATGGTGCCAGAGAGCGAAGGGGACGGTCGCGCGCGCCTATGGAAGCGAAGCGACGATCTTCCTGAACTCGTCCTCGGTGAATGCCCGGAGCGTTTCCGTCGTGACGTTCCCGAGCGAGCTCGTCGCGAGCGTGAGTTTGGCGACGACGTCGTCGCTTGGTGCCTCGGTAATGAGAACGAGGTCGTATCGACCCAGCGTGAGATACATGCTCTTGAGCGACCCGCCTGCCTTCTGCGCCGCGTTGCGGAAGTTATCGACACGGCTCGGGCTGTCTTTGATCTTGGAAACGCCTTGCGACGTGTAACGAGCGAGCGTGATGAATGTGGCCATGGGGTCCTCCCTTTTTGCTGCGACCGCCCCCTCTGACGGCGCAATCCTGCGCTCGGTCCGGCAAACCTGGAGCGCTGTGGGATTGACCCTGTGCAGGTCGCCCTGTAGCCTCACATCCACATGGCACTGCACCTCGTCCTTATGCACGTCGTCCTCCCCATTTGTGGGGCGGGCGCGTCGCGTTCGGGGGGCAGCAGCTAGCGCGGATCACGAAAGCGGACTTCCAGGAAAGGCCTCCCGAAAGGGAGGTCTTCTTCGTTGTAAGGGGGGAACGCGACGAACGGACCGGTCGAGTACCTCGCGATCGCCTTCGCGTCACGGGACGCGACTACGGCGATGCGCCTCCGGGTGTCGGTCGCCGAGGTCGTCCCCGACGCGCGCGTGGTGCGGTCGCGCACCGGTATCGTCGCGGCGCTGCGGGAGCTCGCGGGATCGGTCGACGCGCGGGCTCATGCGGACGCGCTGCGCTCGCGTCTCGCGCGCGCGACTGGCGATGAGGGTCTCTCTGCGGGCGTCGGCGGTCCGAAGCGCGGCACGACCGGCGCCCATCTCGCGCTGCTGCAGGCGGAGCAGGCGGTCGTCTTCGGCCGTGCGCTGAGCGGCGATGGCGTCGTCACGATGTTCGAGGACCTCGGCCCCTACCAGTTCGTGCTCGGCCGACCGGAGAGCGATATCCGCGAGTTCGCCGATCGGATCCTCGGCCCGCTCGCCGACGGCGAGCAGCACGCGGACCTCGTACGCACGCTCGACGCGTATCTGCGCCTGCACGGCAGCCTGAACGCGGTGGCGCGCGATCTGTACCTACACCGCAATACGGTGCGGCAGCGCCTGCGCCGCATCGCCAAGCTCACGGGTGCGGACCTGAAGAACGCGGACTCGCGACTCGCGTTACAGCTCGCGCTCCTCGGGCGGAGCGCCCTCGAACGGCTCGCGTCGTGAAAACCGTGCCCTATGCGGCGATCCGTCTTGGCGGCGGCGTGCTCGCCACGCTCTGGTGCATCTACGTCTTCTCGCGAGAGGGCTCCGTCCCAACGGTGTTCCTCGGTCTCGTGACGTTCACGGCGGGGTGGTTCGCCGCCCAGCGTTTTGGCCGACCGGTCGGCCTTTCGAATCGACCGCCGTGGCTGGACACCGTGCTGCCGATAGCGATCGCGGCCTTTGCCCTTTTGCCCGCGGCCCTGTACCCGTTTCTCGGCACCGTCTCGATCGCGGTCGCTGCGGCGATCGTCGTGCTCTTCTTCGCGGGCATGTCCATCTCGCTCGGGGTCGGTCCCTTTGCGAACGTGAAGGTCGGGCTCGCCACGAAGTAGCTAGCAGCGGACGAGCCCGCGCGCGGCTTTGGCGCGAAGAACCCGGAACGCTGCGTCATCGACTCTCGTTCGGAAGGCGCCGCCGCCCGCCGCGCGCGCCGAGATCGCCTCGGCCATCGCGACCGCCGGCGCGACCGTCTTCGAGATGATGAGATCCCCGCCCGCCAGCAGGAAGTTGATCGCGCGATCCGCCGGCGCGATGTTCGCGACGGCCGCGGTGGCGCCGAGATCATCAGAGACGACGACCCCGGCGAAGTTGAGCGAGTCCCGAATCAGCCGGCGCATGACGGGCGTGGAGAACACCGCGAGATCGTTCGGATCGATCCGCTGGTAGGTCGCGAGCGCGACCATCAGGAATGGGATGCCCGCCGCGACCGCGTCGCGAAACGGTGCGAGGTACGCGTCGTTCGCCGTCGTAACGTCGTCCACGACAGCCGCGGTGAAATCGGTGTTCCCCTTCACGCGGCCCAGGCCGGGAAAGTGTTTTCCCGTCGTCGCGATGCCCGCGTCCTCCATACCCCGCATGAAGGCGACCGCGTGCGCGCTGACGGTCGCCGGATCGTGGCCGTAGCCGCGACGGAGCGCGCCGATCGGCTGGTTCTGCGCGTCGGTCCCCGGCGGGACCACGTCGAGCACCGGGGCGAAGTTGAGATTGACCCCCGCGGTCGCAAGCTCGCGTCCCCACTGCGTAGCCTGCAGGCGGAGCGTCGCCGGATCGACCTCGCTTTGGTCGAGCGCGCTCGGGATCGTGCTGAAGCCGGGACCGGAGAGCGATTGGATGATCCCGCCCTCCTGATTCGCGGCGACGAAGAACCGCACATTCGCTGTGGCTTCGGCGGACGCGAGCGCCTGCACGGCGTCGGTGACCGCGCGGATCGCCACGGCCCCGGCGGCGCTCTGCTCGACGAACCAGACCGAGCCGAGGTGCCGCGTGCGGATGGCGTCAGTCTCGGCCGGGCCGAGCTGATCGTTAGCGAGACCGAGTAGGAAGAGCTGCCCGACGCGCTGGTCGACGGTCATCGCCGCGAGGATGCGAGCGGCGCAGTCTGCTGTGGCGGTCGGCGACGGCGCCGCCGTCGGTGTGGACGCAGCGGGGGAGCTCGCGCCGGCGGTCGGAAGGGGGGTGGGGACCGGGTTCTGAGCGCACGCCGACAGAAGGAGGGCGATCGCCAAGAGTCTGCGGATCTTCCGAGCGTACGCGCGGGGCGGCTGACCACGGGCTCGCTCGTGTGCGTGCCGAAGCGCGACATTTGTCGGTTTGGGCGTGCACCCTGCACATTCACACCGGCCTGACTTGACGCGAACCCACGCCCTCGCGTTCACTGACCGTGCACATGCAGCGCAACCTTCTTGTCGGCATCGTCATCGTCGTCCTCATTGAGAGGGCGCGAATGCGGCCGGGAGGGTAGCGACTCACTCCTCACAGACCAAAAGAGAAGTTCTGAAGGCCTCCCGGAAACGGGAGGCCTTCTTCATTTCGGAAGGGGGCGGACCATGGCGCAAGCGCTAGACCGACCGATACGGAGCGGGCCCAGCGTCGTCGCTGAGACCAAGAGCGGGAACGCGGTCCTGATCGAGCAGTTGCGCCGCTGGGGCGTTCGCTTCTTCGCGGGTGTGAACGGCGGAGGCGTGGTTCACGTGGCCAAGCACATGGAGCCGTACACCGAGCTCGCGCACTCGGCCGATCCCGCCTCGCGCATGCTCACGATGGGCGAGTACGTCGCGGGCTTCGCGCCACTCGGGCATTGGCTCGCGTCTGGGCGCATCGCCGGGTGCGTGACGACGACCGGCGCCGCGACGAAGCTCGGCGGCAGCGGGATGAGCGACGCGAAGCTCCACAACATCCCCGCCGTCTACCTCATCGCGCTCAACTCGACGCTCTCGATCGGCAACGCGCCGCTGCAGGACGTGAGCGAGTACGGCATGAACATCGTCCCGCAGCTCGAGGCCGAGCTCGGCGAGGGCTGCGTCGTCATCGACAACATCGACCGTCTCGAGGACGACCTCCGCCGCGCACAGCGCGTGCTGAAGCGCAACAAGCCCGTCGCGATCGCGTTCCACCCCGACGTCCTCTCGCGCGAGACCGACGCCGACGTCACGTGGACGAGCCATCCGCGAACGTTCTCGCCCCAGGATGTCTCGGAGTTCCTCGCCGAGTTCCCCCGCGTGACGAAGGGCAAGCGCGTCGTCGTCTACGTCTCCGGCGAAGCGGCCTTCGCGCCGAAGATCCGCACCCTCACGACCGTGCTCTCGAAGGTGCTCAAGGCGCCGACGGTATGGAGCGTGAACGGCGCCAACGCCGTCGCGCGCGACAACGAGTACGGCTACGGGCACATCTCCTTCGGCGGCAATGACCGCGCGATGGAGCTCTGGAGGAGCCTCGGGAAGGACGACGTGGTCGTTGCGCTCGGGTTCGACGCCGGCGAGTACTCGCTCAACCTCGCGAGGATCCCGGCGGGCCACGTCTATCACTTCACCGATCTACGCGACGCCTACGGCCACAAGCAGGGCGAGTTCCGCCACCGCGCGGCGCACGACTACCGCATGGTGCGCGGCGACATCGGCCTCGTTCTCGAGGAGGTGCTCCCGCGCCTCGCCGAGACGTGCAAGGACCGGCCGAATACGGCGCCGGCTCCCGAGTCGCTGAACACTCGCGAGCCCGAGCCGAACAAGCGCCACGGCACGGTCGACTTCCAGGAGTTCTACGAGCGCATCGACACGATGTGGCGGCCGGGCTCGATCGGCTTCGACGATGTCTGCATCGCCTACAAGGACCGCCAGTGGGTGACCCAGCGGCCGAACCCGAACATCCCGTTCTGGACGACGCACGACGGATCGGCGATGGGCGGCGGCTTCGGTCTTGGCGTCGGCGCGAAGGCTGCGAACCCCGACCTTCACACCTTCGTGTTCACCGGCGACGGGTGCTTCCGCCTGTTCGGTGGGGCGCTCGCGGACGCCGCAACGATGGACCTGCGCGTGTTCGTCGTGAACAACGAGGTTTACGGGATCGTCGACAAGGGCCTCGAGGTGATCATCCCGGACTTCGACAAGAAGAACTACCACTCGAAGCTCCCGCACATCGACTTCGTGAAGCACGCCGAGGCGCACGGCTGGGACGCGGTGCGCATCGCGCCGGATCTCTCGAACCTGAAGGACACGATGGACGCGGCGTACGAGCGCAAGGGCCGCTCGATGCTCATCGACCTCCCGGTCGACGCGGACCAGATCCTCGGACTCAACCCGCGCCTGGGCAACCTCACGACCAAGACCTATCTCTAGGAGGGCAAGAAAGATGGCAACCATCTATTACG
>VBEY01000143.1 GCA_005889295.1 Chloroflexota bacterium
TCGAGTTCGCCGCGCAGCGCGGCTACCTCGTCCTCATAGCGCACCCCGTCGAGGCCGAGACCGCCTATTCATTCGCTGCGGTAGCTGACCTCCTGCGACCGGCGTTGGATGAGGTTCTAAAAGGCCTTCCCGCGCCGCAGAAGGTCGCGCTCGAGAGGGCCCTGTTGATCGATGAAGGAAACGATCGCGCTCCCGACCCCCATGCCGTGTCAATGGCCGCGCTGACCGCGCTGGAGTTGCTGGCGAAAAAGAGGCCGGTGGTCGTGGCCGTCGACGATGTGCAGTGGCTCGACAGCCCTTCACGGCTGACGCTCCAGTTCGTTGCCCGAAGGCTGAGTGCGCGGATGGCTCTGCTCATGACCGAGCGGACCGAAGGTCATGGCGAGCCAACGATCCAACTCGATGGCGTACGCCTCACGCTCCGCCCTTTGAGCGCGGGCGCACTACAGCAGTTCATCCACGAACGCATCGGCGTCGTCCTACCTCGCCCTACTCTGCTGCGGCTGCACGAAGCGAGCGGCGGACATCCGCTCTATGCGCTTGAAATCGCGCGCGCCCTTCGTGCATCGTCGAGCGATCTCGCGGTCACCGACCCTCTGCCGGTGCCGGGAAGCCTGCGAGAGCTCGTCGCGCGGCGGCTTGGCGCGATCTCGCCCGCGACGCGGAGCGGGCTCCTGGCTGTCGCGTCGAGCGCCCGTCCGTCACCTGAACTCCTCTCCCCGGAAGCGCTTCGGGAGGCCATCGCCGCGGAGGTCATTGCGGTGGAGAGAGCGCAAGTCCGATTCACCCACCCCCTCTTCGGTTCGGTGCTTTCCGCGGAGGCGTCCCCGGCTGAACGGCGAGCCGTCCACCGGCATCTCGCCGATCTTGCCGCGGATGAGGAGGAGGCTGCAAGGCACCTCGCCCTGGCTGCGACCGGGCCCGACGAGCGCGTCGCGGCCCGGCTCGACGGCGCAGCATCACGCGCTCGAAGCCGGGGAGCTCCATCGGCGGCAGCTGAGCTCATGGAACGAGCACGTGAGCTCACACCTGAAGCGCCGAGGGTGGACCGACTCCGTCGTACTGTCGATGCCGCCGAGTTCCTTGTCGCCTCACGTTCACCTGGCGCCGAGCAGCTGCTCGAGGCTGTACTACCGGAGGCGACCGGCAACCTCCGCGCCCGCGCTCTGGAGCTGCTTGGGTTCCGCCGCGGTCTCGGCGATATACGCGCAGCTTCGCCGCTGCTTGAAGAGGCGCTGGAGCACGTCGATGATCCAAGACTCGAGCTCCGGATCCGGCTCGAGCTCTGCGATCCGATCCTTCGCGGGATGACCGACCGTTCCATCTCGCACGCCGAACGTGCGGTCCAGCTCGCCGCACAAAGCGGCGACGCCGGACTTCGCGCGGCCGCGGCGTCCTCACGCGCCGCACTCCAGGGCAAGTCGATCGAGGAACTCGAAGACGCAGCCCGTGGCGAGGAGCTGGCGCGCGGCGGCGTTCAGGCGCGGCTCTTGCTCGCCTGGATGCGTCTCGCCTTGGGGTCGGACGCGGGACGCGTGTTGCTCAAAACACTTCTCGACGAGTCCCTCGCTGCCGGACTCAGAACTCATAACTCAGTCATAGGAATGCTCGCCTATGCCGAGGCTCGAGCGGGCAACACTCGTCACGCGAAGGAGCTCGCGACCGAGTTTGTTCTGTACTCCGTCCCCGAACACAACACGACAGGTGAAACGGGAGGACTTGGCATACGCGCCTACGCCGAGGCGTGTCTCGGCGAGCTTGCGGACGCGCGCCGCGACGCGGACGCCTCCATGCGGATCGCGGATGCCGTGGGCTTTGCGGGTCGCTCAGTCCAGACACGGGGAGTGTTGGGTTTCGTCGACCTTTCCACGGGCGACGTGGCTCGCGCCGCCGAGCATTTTCGCGCGGCCGTCGCCCGGCTATTCGCGGCCGACCCAAGCGCATGGCCCCCACTCGCGCACTCGCGGCTCGCAGTACCGACGCTGCTGGCAGATGCCGTCGAAGCGTTTGCTGGGCTCGGCCGCCTCGAGGAGACGCGTCCACTCATCGGCTGGCTCGAGCGCGATGTCGGAAACCCGTGGCACAGCGCTCTCGCGGCACATTGCCGCGGGCTCACCGCCGCCGCGCGCGGCGAGCAGGACCGTGCGCAGGCCGAGCTCGGCGCGGCCGCTGAGCGATTCGAGCCGCTCGCACTACCGCTCGACCATGGGCGCGCGCTCCTTGCACTTGGCGCCGCGCAGCGACGGGGGCGGCGGAAGAGCGAGGCCCGTCGGTCGCTCGAGCGCGCGCGCGAGATCTTCGAAGGGATCGAGGCGCCCCTGTGGGCGGCAAACGCACGGCGCGAGCTCGCCGCGATCGGCGGGCGGCCCCGCGCGGAGGTCGGGCTGACCGCCTCCGAGCGGCGGGTCGCCGAGCTCGTCGCCTCAGGGCGCACCAACAAGGAGGTGGCCGCGGCTCTCTTTATCTCGGCGAAGACCGTCGAAGGCCATCTCGCGAACGTGTACACGAAGCTGGGCGTCCGCTCGCGAGCGGAGCTCGCGCGCAAGGTCGCGTCCGAGGAGATCGCCGCACAGTAGCCAAGGGTTTCTCAAGGGTTATCCCGCGTACCAACGACCAACGCGCGGGATGAAAGTCTCAGCGTGCCAAGCTTTCTGGCCGAGACATATCTCGCCCGTCCCGGCAAAGCGCGCCTGCGGAGCGCACAGCGCGCGCGAGCTGCGGCGAAGAAGCTCGCCGAGCACGGCACCCGTATCCGCTTTGTGCGGTCCATCTACGTCCCCAACGACGAGATCTGCTTCCTGGTCTTCGACGCGATCTCGGCGGACGCGGTCGAGGACGCCTGCAACCGCGCAGGTCTTCGCTTCGAGCGCGTAGTCGAAGCGGTCGAGTCGCCAACATCCGCGAGCCGAAAGATCCGACGTACTGGGGCCACAACCCGCTAAGCGAAAGGAGAATCGCACATGAGTCGTGGACACGAGATCACGCGGCGCGAGGTCCTACGTCGAGGCACGGCCTTGGCCGCCGGGCTCATGGTCGCTCCGCTGTTCGAGGCATGCGGCCAGACCGCGGCACCCGCCAACACGGCGAGCCCCGCGCCGACGCCCACACCGCTGCCGGCGCCAGAGACGACGACCTTCCGCATCCAGTGCGCGTCGTGCGATGCGCCCGTCATGGCCGCCGAGCGGTACTTGCGCGACGAAGGTTTCACCGATGTGCAGATCATGGACACCGGCGGTGCCGCGGCGCTGGCGGCGGGCAAACTCGACATGACGATCTTCTTCCCGCCGTCGATCGCGAACGCTCTGCAGTCCGGAACGAAGCTTGTGGCGCTCGGCGGCATTCACCCTGGATGCGTCGAGATCTGGGCGCCCCAGAGCGTCCCGGCCCTCACCAACCTACGCGGCAAGACCGTCGTCGTCCGCTCGAAGGCTCTCTCCGAGCTCGGCTACAGCTATCTCGTGCTCGTTCTGAAGCAAGCCGGCGTCGACCCGGCCACGGTGAACTTCGTCGTCCAGGCCGATGCCGATCCCGTGAAGCTCTATCTCGAGGGCAAGAACGATGCGGTGTTCGCAGCCACCACCGCGACGGCCGCACTCAAGGCGAACCCGGCAAACAAAGGCCACGTGATCCATACACAGGTGATGGACGAGCCGTGGTCGAAGCTCGACTGCTGCATCCTCGCCGCAAATGCGGACTGGTACCGCGCCAACCCGATCGCCGCGAAGCGAGCGCTACGCGCGATTTATCGCTCCGCCGACGCGCTCCCTACGGATCGCGCCGACGCGGCGAAGCTCGCCACGGATAAGGGTCTCTTCGGCGGCGCCGCGAACGTGGCCCTCGTGCGTGAGGCGGCCAACATGGTCCCCGTCGACTGGCGCACGTCCGACATCGAGAAGAGCGTCCGGTTCTTCGCGCCGCTCCTTAATGACACGGGGCTCTCGAAGCTGACCGCTGACGAGATCGTGAAGGTCCTCGACCTGCGCATCTTTAGGGAACTGACGACCGAGCTGAAGAAGTAGGAAAGGGCAAGGTGGAACCTGCCCGGTTCTGACAACTCCCGCACGACAACCAAGCCAATGAATGGAAAGGGGATTCGAAGATGAGCAAGCGCAAGTTCGCGAGAGCATTCATCGCGGTCGGGGCATCACTACTGCTTTTCAGCGCGTTCCTGCCAGGGACAATTCGGGCGAGTTCGGGACCGGCGGTCATCGCGACCATTGGCCTGGGACCGAGTCAGGATGCGACGGCGTTCGCTCTCGCGGTCAACCCGAGAACGAACAAGACATATGTGACTCCCGGATTGGAACCGCTCGGTTGCGAGTCCCACATCGTCTCGGTCATCGACAACACCACGAACACGGTGTTGGCTCCAATCACCACAGGCCTCAGTCCTTTCGGCGTGGCGGTCAATACGAAGACCAACAAGATCTACGTAGCCAACGTCGGAGGCTTCTTCTGCACCAACACGCCCTCGAATACCGTCTCCGTCATCGACGGGTCGACTGACGCGGTTGTGAATACCATCACCCTGAACGGGTTCGGTCCGACCTTCGTCGCCGTGAATCCGAAGACCAACAAGATCTACGTCACGATCAGCGGCGACTGCTGCACGGAAGGGCACACGGTCGCCGTGATCGACGGCTCGACAGATGCCGTCTTAGGGTACATCGACGTCGACCTCAGTCCGTTCCTCGTGGCCGTCAATCCGCATACGAATCTTGTGTATGTGACACACGGTGGCCTGGACAAGATCACGGTGATCGACGGATCGACGGACACGGTCAAAGCAACGTTCTCGATCGGCACCGAGGCGCGGGAAATCGCCTTTGATGCGAATGGAAAGTTCCTGTACGTGGCCGCTCGCAGTACGAATCAGCTCGCTGTCGTTGACGCGAGGACAAACACGGTGGTGCAAACCATCCCCGTGGGCCGTCGTCCGCACGGCGTGCTGTTCAATCCCGACAACGGCAGGATCTACGTCACCAACCGCGGGCGCTGCGACTCGACGCCCGGCACGGTCTCGGTGATCGACAGCGGCACTCGAACCGTGGTGGCGACCGTCCAGGTGGGCACGTGCCCGCGTTTCCTCGACCGCGACCCAAACACCGGTCTGATCTATGTGCCGAATGCGTTCACGGATCGTTCGGTGTCGGTGATACGAGACGAAGGTTGACGGCGCCGGGTCGCACGAAGTCACGGGGAGGCCGGGCGCACCGCCCGGCCTTCGCCCAGCCCTCTTACCAACGAGAAGCGCGGACTCGCCGAGGTCGAGCTGTGCAGCTCCCGGAAGGGTGCCACCATCGAGCTGAACCAGAGCGGAAGACGGGGGTCAAGCCCGCGGAAGTGGTAACAGCTCGGCTCGTTCAGGACGACCGCGGGTGGCTCCGGCTGGCGGGTTAGTAAGGAGCCAAGACTGGCGGGCCCGATCCGGGTCTGACCTGGGCTGCACGGCCCGCTTCGGAGGGTTCTGACCAGTCTCACGAGAGCGCGGAATCTGACGCGCTCATGGATAGCCCCGCGAGGGCTCGCTGCGACGTTAGGCCTGACCGCCAGGTGACGGGATGACGCCGAGCTGCTGCATGAGCCCGAGCTGGTCGGTTTCATGCCAGTGCTCGACGATCTTCCCGTCCTCGATCCGCCAGATCGCGATGCCGCTGACCCTGATGTCCTTGCCGGTTCGCGGAATGCCGAAGAGCTCGCCCTCGTGTTTGCCGTATGCGGTCACGCGTCCGGCGACCTTGTCACCTTCGGCTACGAGGTCTTCGACCACGTGATAGCCGGGCGCGCCCGCGACGAATGCCCGGAAGGCCTGCTTCCAGTGGTCCCTCGTCGGGGGCAGTCCCGGGAACGGGTTGTGCTCGACGAAGTCCGGCGCGAGGAACTCGTCGACCAAATCGGCGTCCCCCCGCGCGCAGGCCTCGTCGATCGCCGCGAAGTACCGCTTGATGAGCACCTTGTTGTCTTCGGTCGACATCGCTCGCCCTCCGCGCTACTTTTACTGCACGATTATGTGCCGCGAAATATAGACGCTCCGGTTACGTCGTCAAGTCTTCGCTGCACAATCTTGTGCAGCGATCATGAATAAGCGGAAGTACCGGCTTCAGCGTCGCGCGGACGGCATGGCGCAGACGCGCCGGCGGATCGCCCAGGCGGCGGTAGAACTTCACGCGAGCATCGGTCCGGTGGCCGCGACGATCACCGCGATCGCTCAACGCGCCGGCGTCCAGCGCCACACGGTGTACAGCCATTTTCCGGACGAGCACTCTCTCTTCCGCGCCTGCGTTACGCATGGGCTGTCGTTATGGCCGCTGCCAGATCCTTCTCGCTGGCAGGAGATCGGCAACCCGCAACGCCGGCTGGCTACCGCGCTCGACGAGCTGTATGGCTACTTCGAGCGCACCGAGCCCATGTGGACGAACGTGAGCCGCGATCTCCCGGCTTTGCCCGCGCTCGCGAAGGCGAACGCTCCCGTGTTCGCGCACTGGGGCGCAATGCGCCGGGCGCTCTTGTCAGGCTGGCAAACCCGAGGCCGCCGTAGCCGTGCACTCGACGCGGTGATCGGCCACTTTCTCGCGTTCGCTACATGGCGCTCGTTCGCGCGCGACGAAGGCTTGCCACGACAGGAGGTCGTTGCCGTCGCCGTCGCGGCGGTCCGTGGTGTTCGAGGCCGAGCGACGACCAAGTGACTTCCCCAAGCAAACGACCAGAGGTCTTAGGTTTGCGACGCCGCGGGCCCGGAGCGGAAGACGGGGGTCAAGCGCGCGGAGGTGATAACGGCTCGGCTAGTTCAGGACGAGCGCGGGTGGCTCCGGCTGGCCAGTTAAAGGAGCACGAAGGACGTGTATGTGGCTCGGCCAAGTGCCCACGAGGTCCCCGCGACAGTGCAGAGCTTCAGCGTCGCCGGTGTACTCGCTTGCCGCGCTAGGAGCAGAGGGTCAGATCAGGCCACCCTAGGAACGAACTCATGCCGACAGTAGCGGCGGCTTAGCACCCAGCGGCAGTCGGACTTTCCGACCTCATTGGATCGATACTTCGCCGCTTTGGCTACACGAGAGGATTTCCGGTGCGATCGAAACAACGCGGACCCAACCTCCTCGCGAAAACCCGAGCCGTGGGGCGAGACTTGTACCGCCGACCAGCGGTCCACGAGATCGCTGCTGTGTCACTGCATCGAAAAGGGATGCGTACCCGACCAGACGAATTGGAACTCTGCCGCGCCTCAACCACGGGGCGACGCTCAAATGTGGGAACACCAACCGATTGTTACCGCGGCCACGGACACGGAGAGGATTGCGAAAACGCGGGGGTCAAACGCGCGGAAGTGATAACAGCTCGGGTCGTTCAAGACGAGCGTGGATGGCTCCGGCTGGCGGGCTGAATCCAGGGCGGCTGATCTACAGACACGGCATCGACGTGGGCCCGGGGGTCCGGATGTGCCGGGCTCCGAGCTCGCGCAGAAGCTCTCCAGTCCGCTCGGCGATCTCGTCGCGGAGCGCCTGATCCGCCTGAGCTTCCGTCACCCAAAGGTCCGCTCCATCGAGCATGCAATCGATCGCGATGACGCGGTCGGAAAGGACGGCGGCCACGCCTCGCGGCGGGTCACTCTCGAGGTGCTCCGCTGCGGGCGTACCCGTGAGCAGCGGCTCGAGGCGCGCACTGACTTCGGCCTGCGGATCCCGACCTGCCGACAGCGCGCGCCAGCCTTTTGGTGCCGCCGCATTGAAGTACGCGGCGGCGATCCGGCTACGGAACGCGCCGTGCTCGCACACGAACAGGACGGTGCGAGTCATCGGAGCGCGAAAGCGACTAGGCCGATGATTCCCGCCGCGCCGACAAGGAGCGGCTCGGGAACCTTCGTCCGCCAAAGCACCAGCAGCGCCGCGAGGAAAACGAGCACCGTCGTCAGGTCGACGATCACCTGCGTACCGATAACCGCTCCCGCGCCGACGATCGCGCCGGCGGCGGCGGCAGTCGCGCCTTTCGTGAAGCCGATCACGATGGGGTGCTTTCGGTAGCGGATGATCCATGGCGCGAAGAGCACCACCATAAGGAAGGGCGGGAGGAACACTCCGAGGCCCGCCACCGTCGCGCCGGCGAGCCCGGCGACGAGGTAGCCCACGAAGACAGCGGTGATGACGACCGGTCCGGGCGTGATCATCCCCATGGCGACCGCGTCTAAGAACTCACGCTCGCTGAGCCAGCCGAAGTCGCGGACTACGCCCTGCTGCAAAAAGGGCACGATCGCGAGACCGGAACCGAAAGTGAACGCGCCCGCTTTGAAGAAGAAGACGCCGAGCTGCAGCAGGACGTTGGGGTCCATGCTCTGGACCGCCGCCCACATCGTGCCGAACCCCATGGGCACCACTAATGGAGCAGCGTGCGCCCGACGAAGCCAACTTCGCGGAGCGTAGATTGCGACCCCGACGAGCCCGGCGAGGATGAACAAGACCGCGACCTCGCTACGTGCCACGAAGGTGACGACGCCGACGACCGCGAAGATCGCCCAAAGGCGCCGCTCGTCTTTCACCGTCACGCGGACGAGCTTCCACGCACCGCGAAGGATCAGCGCAATGACCGCCGGACCGATGCCGTAGAAGAGCGCCTGGATGATCGTCGTCCCGCGGAAGGCGACATACAGGGCAGCGACGGCGCTCACGATGATGAAAGGGGGCAAGATGAAGGGGACCGCCGCCGCGCACGCGCCCCAGACGCCACGACGGACGTATCCGAGCCACATCGCGAGCTGCGCGGCGAGCGGGCCAGGCAGGGTCTGCGACACCGCGAGGCCCTGGAGGTATTCCTCCTGCGTGTACCAGTGGCGGCGCTCGACTAGGTCGCGCTGCATGTACCCCGCAAGTGCGATCGGGCCGCCGAATCCGGTCGTGCCGAGGCGGACAAAATATCCGGCGATCTGTCCCAGCGACAGCCGTGGTGGACCCTCGACGCTCACCCGGTCTCCGCGTAGATCGCCACGCCGCAGCTCTTGGGCTGGAAGACGAAGAGCCGGCGGCTGGCCGGGTCCCATCCGATGGTGTGCGCTCCTTCTTCCGTAGAGATCGTCTCCATATGGACGCGCCTGCGTACGTCGAACACCGAGACCGTTCCGGGGCCGCCGACAGCGACGTAGAGGCGGCCGAGCTCGCGGTCGTACATGATCACGTCCGGAGTACCCGGCAGCGGAAGGGTTGCCTCAACTGCGCGGGTATCGCGATCGATCACCGCCAGCGTTCCGGCGTCGGCGGCGCACCAGAGCGAGGCGCCCCGTTCCATTTGCACGATCGCCAGTCCGTGGGGGCCGGCCGCCGGGACGGGAATCGCGCCCGACATGATCAGCTGGTCGGCCGTGATGACACCGATCGTCGCAGGATCGGCGACATTCACGTAGACCGTGCGGCTCGAGTCGTCGTAGATCGCCCAGCGCGGCCGTCCCGGGAGAGGGATCGTCTTCGTGACTCGGCGCTCGTCGACCGACACCACGGAGGCCGTGCAGTTGGTCCCGACGGGTTCGCCGAGATTTAAGCTCAAGAGTCGTCGCGATCGTCCGTCATACGCGAGCGCGTTTGGGTGCGGACCGACAGCGACGCGAGCAAGCAACGTTCGGTCCGAACAGCGGAAGAGGCTGACGCGTCCGGCGGCACGTTCGGACGTGAAGAGCAGGTCCTGTTCGCTATCGATGAGCACGCCGGCCACGCCCGGCAGATCGGTGATTGCGCCGAGGTACGTCCCACTCTGACAGTCGAGGATGTCGACGCGATCGGCACCGGTGTGCGCGACGAACAGCTTGCTGCCACGTGGGTCAAGGTAGGTGTCGGCGTGATCGAAGCCCGGTTTGGCGCCGGGTGGCACGGGCGTGAAGCCGACGTGCCGCAGCGTCACGCGGCCTTGGCCTCCACCTTCTTCTGGCAGAAGGCGTAGAGCGCGTCCAGTAGCGGCCGCGAGGCCTCGCGCTGCTTCTGGTCGTTCGGGTAGTGGACGTGCCTGATCCCATCGAGGATCGCCTCGACCCCTTGCGACTCGGGCGTGATGGTCTTGTCGGCGGTGTCCGCGCCGCGGATGACCTTGGCCATGTAGGCCATCGCCGGATCCTTGTCCAGACCGTACTTGTGCACGAACGCGTCGAAGCTGCATTCCGGTCCGTGGTGGCCAAGCTCAACATCCTTGATGTCGTACGGGGTCGCCCCGCGCTTCTGCGCCTCGGCGGCGACCTGGTCGGACGGGACGTAGATGAACTCAGCTTGCTTGTCGACAAACCTTTCGATGAGCCACGGACAGGCGACCCTATCCACGCGGGGATGCTCGCGTGTGATCCATTTCATCGTCATCCTCCCCAGAAGATATTGCGATCGGTAGCATCGCAGAAGTGACTCAAGACCTTCTCATCTATGTCGTCGGTGCGCTGCTCGCGGCGATTGTCGTGGCGGCGGCGCTGTACTGGCGCTATCCCTGGTCCCGCAAGCGCGGACGGTTCGGGATTGCGGCGATTGCTACGTTCGTCACATGGATCGTGTGGCGCGTGGTGCTCCAGCTGAGCAACGCGGACAATCTCGATGTCGATAATCCGTTGCTGCTGGGATTGAGTGCTCAGGACGTCGGCAGCGGGGTTCTCGCCTTCCTGCTCACGGCATTACCGATGGGTTTGATAATCGACCGCGACGGCCCGGCGAATCGAGTCGTTGCGATTGCGGCGATCGCAGGAGCGCTGGCGATTCTCGTCGATCGGTTCATCTGAGCGCTGGACGTTTGGGCGTCCGCATTCAGCGCCCGGTCTTGGGCCGCTGATCGGGAGTTAGCCGCCCGTGATGTCCGCATTTCATGCGGTGGTGGGCCGAATTACTTGGATCCCGAGTCACGCAGTCAAAGGAGGCAGGGGCCTTCGGGAGTCAGCGAGTTGAGAGGCTGATCCGCCTTCTTCTCCCTAACTGGGCGGATTCAAGACTGGGGCGGTTTCAAGACCACCGCATTCGTCCACTCTGCCACCCCTCCGCTGCTCAATCCTAGCTTTGGTCCTTATCGAACAGATCCCGTGCTCGATCTCGGGGTGATGCCCACACACGACGTGCTCCTCGTCGGCCTGCGGGGTGGACGTCCGAGAATCGTCAACTTGGAGAGGGACGACTATCTCTGTAGACCTTCGAGGCCAGGAAGAGAGTTACCAGTAGAACGGGAATGAAGATGTATTCGAGGCTGTGAACTACAGGCGGGATAGGCAGCGAGAAGAAGGACCCAGTTTGGTCTCCGAAAATGGGAAAGAACAAGAGGATCGAGCCGACAATCGCCAGACTCGAAGCCAATCTGACTCTCCTGAAGAGGAGGGCGAATGACGCCACGTCCAGGATGAGACCCGCAAAAATGGTACCGATCGCTATGTAGCCAACGGTCTTCAAATCGGCTGATGGACGGGTCTCAAAGCCGAGTGGAGTCAACAGGATAACTAGCAGGACGTTCACCACCAACGCTACGGCAAGCGCCGATACGGTTCTGGAGAGTTTCATCACCCGGGGACCGTAACATCCTGTGGCTTACACCGGCCCCAGCGCGACAGTGCAGCAGTCTGCAGCGTCCCCAACAACGAGCGACTGGAGCAGATGCTCGACGAGGCTGGATTCGCGCTTCTCGTCCTGACCGCGGAGTCCGAGCGCACCGACGGCGTGGTGCTGGCGCGCCAGAACGTCGTCCAGGACGCGGGCCTGTTCCAGGGCCGGCTCGGGTGGCGCAAGGCGATCGTGCTCAGGGAAGATGGAGGAGTTTTCGAACATCGCAGGACTCGGGCAGATCCCCTTCCCCAACGCGGCCGTCACCGTTCCTACGGACCGTGCCGGGTTCAACCTGAGCGGAAGACGGGGGTCAAACGCGCGGAAGCGATAACAGTCCAGTTGGTCCGCGACGAGCGCGGCTGGCTTCGGCTTGCGAGCTAGCCGGCAATTGCTGGACTTTCTGTGATGTCACCAATCGTTGTGATCCACGACC
>VBEY01000144.1 GCA_005889295.1 Chloroflexota bacterium
AAGTCCTGGCGAGGCTCAAGGCGGCGCGAACAACAAAGGGAGGAAGCTTCAAATTGAGCTTCTCTGACAAGACTCTGACCTGCAAAGACTGCGGTCAGGAATTCACATGGACGGCCGGCGAGCAAGAGTTCTACTCCTCGCGCGGTCTCATGAACGAGCCGGGACGTTGCCCGTCCTGCCGTGCGGCGCGTCGCGCCTCCGGTGGCATGGGTGGCGGCGGCGGTGCATACGGCGGAAGCCGTGGCATGGGTGGCCCTCGTGAGTTCTTCACGGCTACCTGCAGCAACTGCGGTGGCGAGGCACGCGTACCGTTCCAGCCCCGCGGCGACAAGCCGGTCTACTGCAGCTCCTGCTTCGAGCAGGTGCGGCCGTCGGCCTCGCGTAGCCGGTACGCCTAACTAGCGCTCCGAACGCGGATTGAACAAGACCCCGTCGACAGACGGGGTCTTTTTCTTTGCATGGGAGACTGTGCGAATGCGTATACGGGTCCTGCTCGCAGTCGCCGTAACCGCGCTCGCCGCATGCACGGCACCACCGATCGTGGCACCGAGCGTGTCGCCGGTCGCAAGCGCACCACCCTCGGTCGTCGCGACGCCGGCAGCTTCGGGTAAGGGGCTCTGGACCGCCGAGACCGGCATCTACGGGACCAGCTTTCACTACGGCCCGTCCAGCTACATCTGCGGCGTTGGCTACAACCTGAGTTACTCCGGCGGCGCCCCGCTTGTCTCGGTCGATGTCTCCGCTCTCTTTCCCGACGCGTTCGCTGCGCACGTGACGCCGTCGACGGTCGATCGCGCGATCGGCTGGCAGCACCCGGCTTCCGTGCAGATCAACTCGCCAGAGATCCACGATGCCGCGTGGCTGTCGCGGCTCGGCGCCGCCATGGGTGCGGTGTGCCAGAACGGTCCAAGCGACCTGGATTCGCTCCGCGGCACGATCCTCAAAGTGAACTGGGAAACCATCGAAGGTACCTACGAGCAGGAGTTCGTAATTGACAAGATCAGGGGCGAGATGACGGCCTGCGGCACGCAGGACGGGCGGATCCGAATCGTCTGGGCGGACCCGCGAACTTGCTGACCACCTAAAATCCCGGCGAGCTCTCTTCCTTTTCGCGGTCCTCAGCGGTGACGTTCCTCGACGCGGCGTTCGTGAGAACAAGGTCTTGGTCTACGTGAGCCCCATCTTCGATTCCCCGGAGCAGCCGAGCTGACCCGCCGCCGGAGCTCCGCGAGCCGGCTCTCGCTAGAGCCTGCGTGGGTGCGGTGCGGCTGGCGCGTGACCTATGAACCGAGACGGATCGAAGCGCGGATGCGGTTCGCGTCGAACGGGGCCTCCGGTGCGTGCAACGGGAAAGGCGACACGCCACCCGTCGCGAGGTCGACGATCGATGCGTCGGTCTGGCTGGTCTGGACTATCACCGCGCTTCCGTCCGCGCGGAAGAACCGCGCCCCGATGCCAGCGCCGCTGACCTGAGCGATGGATCGCCGGGAACCGTCTGGCGACCACAGCTCGATCCGGTCGGGAACGGCGTTCCCCGCGCCAACGAGGAGACCAAGCTCGGTCGTGCCCGGACGCCATCCGATGACGCTGAAGTTCGACCCGAGCCTGCGATCGACCTTCGAGCCGAAGTCATCGAGATTCCATGTCCAGAGTGAGCACTCTTTCGTGGGAAGGTCGCAGCGGACTCCAGCGACATCGCGCCCGTTCGACGCGACGGTATACGTCGAATAGAAACCGTCGAGCGGCCACACGGTGGTTCCCGCCGGAGAGAAGACGACATACGTGGTGGCGCGGGCCGCGTACGGAGAGACGACCGCTGCCAGCGTCGAGGTCGCGCGCTCCCATCCGATGACGGCGTAGCTGCTCCCATCGCGGGCACGCGCGATCTCGGACACCGCACCATTCGAGAGATCGATGGTCCGGATCGCCGAATACGTCGGCTTGACGCCCTGGTTCGCGCCCTCGTCCGCGACGGTGTACGCGACGCCGCTGCCATCAGACGACCACACGGGATCTCCGTAGGGGATCTCGCCTGGGATCGCCTTGAGCACACGCTGGTCGTTCGGTTTCGCGCCGTCGGCCAGATAAAGGGTCCATGGCTGACCTTCCCGTTGCGCGAAGTACGCCGCGCGCCGTCCGTCGGTCGAGACCGCGCCGATGAAGCGATTGAAGAAGCTCGGGGCGAGCTCGCCGACCGCGGTGTCCGTCTCACCCTCGCGCCGGAGGAGGGGTGCGGAGCCCTTGTCGTACCCCTGCCGGATGCCGTCGTAGATCACGCCGAAGTCAGCCCTCGACGCACCGGGCGCCGGCGTTGCGGTCGGCGTTGCGACGACCGTGACATCAAGCGGCGTGCAACGGCGAGTCTGGTTCGCGCAGGAGAGCGGCAGCCCGAGCGTCTCGGTCACCGTGCCGCCTTCGGGGAGCACGATCTTCTCGATCGAGACCGTGTACCGCCACGCACCCTCGATGAGCGGCCCCGCCGTGCGCACAACGACGACGAGCGACGTGCATGGCGCGACCGTCAGCGACTCGCCGTCGGCGACCGTGCGCGGCCCCGCACCGTCGATGCCGTAGCTCAGGATTTGCAGCGACGCGCCCGCGACCCTGGTTTCCGCGCGGGCCATGACGGTGGCCGGGCCGGGTGCGCCCCTCGGTACGCTGAACCGAACCTTCCACCAGATTTGATTCGTCTGCGCGTCCGTGGGCTCGACAGCGTCAAGCGACATGACGAGCCACCGGCCCTCGGCCTGGGGTCCGACGAGTGCACCCGGCGGCGCAGTGGGACACCCATCCGCACCAGACGGCGTCGGCGCCGCTGGTGCCGTCGCGGCGCGCCAGGCGCCGATTCCCGCCACGACCACCGCGACGAGGACGGCCGCCGCGGCCAGGGCGAAAAGCGGCGTGGTGCTCTGCCGCTCTGCCCGCCGCGCGACCGCCGAGAACGGCGGGACGACCGCTGTCGGGTGGCGCTTTCCGAGAAGCCTCAGGAGCTCCTCTTCTTCAGCGAGCTCGCGATCCGGGTCGTGTCGATCGCTCATCGCGCCAACCCCCGTTCGAGCCTGCGGTATGCGGCCATGAAGTTCTTGCGACCACGCGCCAAGCGCGACTTCACGGTCTCCTCGGGGCTGCCGAGCATCACAGCGATCTCGCCCCGGCTGAATCCCGCGTGGTAGCGCAGGAGGAGCGCCGCCGCCTCGTCCGAACTGATCCCGGCGAGCGCCGCGCGCACGTGCTCGGCTTCGACGTCGAACGCGGCATGCGAGGCCTGCTCGGCGCCGCTAAAGGGGATGAAACGAACGAGCGCGCGGCGCCTGCGGTCATTGAGCGCCAGGTTCGTCGCCGTCTGGAAGAGCCAGCCGCGGACGGCGCGGGGCTCACGGATAGAGTGATCGGACCGGAGCGCGCGCACGAAGGTGTCCTGCATCAGCTCGCTCGCGCGATCGCGATCGCCGACGAGTTTCGCGAGATAGCCGCTGAGCTCGCCGGCGTGGCGCTCGTAGAGCTGCTCCCAGTCGAAGTTCATCGCCCACGTGGTCGGCGCCGACGCGGAGCGCTGGTACGTCCGCATGTCATGTCTCTAGACACGCGAGCGCCCTCCAGCGGGTGCATCTTCGCTCATTGGAGTTCGTTACCGTCGGGTCCCGCCCGCTAGAAACCCTGCGCGTAGACCCGGCGGATCGGCAGCCGGTAGGTGATGCGATGTTGGCTGTTGAAGCTCTTCCGCATCGCCTCATCCACCTTTTCTTGGTCTCCGTAATAGCGGGCCGCGAGGCGCCGGATGTCCCCGTGCGCCGTTGTCTGATCGTGATCGATCGTCGCACGCCCATCCACGCGCACGAACCGATAGCCGTCAGCGACCATCACGCTCATCCGCGGATCGTCCGCGAGATTCCGATCCTTGATCCGGCCCTCCGCGCTGTTGACGACGATGTCGTCGCCGTCGACGAGGTACCACATGACCGCGAGATGCGGAGAGCCGTCGGGATTCTTCGTGCCCACGACAGCGAAGCGCTTCTCGTCGAGGAACTTCCGTTGCGCCGGAGTGATCTCGGAGCGCGCCACTAGCGGAACATATCCCGCGCCGCCGGACGCACGTATTCCTGCGCGGTCTCGTCGGAGTCCTCGAATGTGAGGCCGCGCACGATCGCGACGGGACAACGATCGAGCTTCCCCATCACCAGCTCGGCGGCAGCTGCGATCTCGTCGGCGACGGCGATCTCGGTGACACGCAGCTCGTACCCCTCGGGGTCGCGCTGTCCGATGTAGCGCTTGAGCGCGGGGAGACCGGCGATGCCAATCGCGACGTTCGTATGGCCCTCGCGCCAGGCCCGACCGAACGTGTCTGTGATCACGACGGCGACGGTCGCTTTGGCGCGATTCGCGATCTCATCGCGAATGCGCGCTGCCGACGCGTCAGGGTCTACTGGCAGCAGGACCACCGTGTCAGGCGCACCCGCATTCGATCGATCCACGCCCGCGTTCGCGCAGACGAAGCCGTGGCGCGTCTCGACGATCAGGACTCCTCGTTCCCACCGAATGATCTGCTTGGTCTCGCCAAGCACGACCTCGAGCTGGCGCGGGTCCTTGCCCGAGTCCTCCGCCATCGCCAGGGCCTGCTGGCTCGGAACGACATCGGCAAGGCGCACGATCCGTCCCTCGCTCTTCGATACGACCTTCTGCGCGATGACGAGGACATCACCGTCGACGATCTTGTCGCGGGCAGTGCCGAGCGCCTGCAGCAGGAAACCGACGAGATCGTCGCGGGGCCGCACCTCAGGGATCCCGTGTACCGGGATGATCGAAAGCGTCACGCGGGGAGAGCTATCGCCGTAGTCTTCATGGAGGTAAGTGTTAACGCTCGGCTGGAAAGCGTCCGCGGAGCAGTTCGATCCGAAGCGGCTTCTCGACTACGCGGTGCTCGCGGAAGAGCTCGGATACGACAGCGTCGCGACGAGCGATCACTTCCACCCCTGGCGAGATACCGGCGGGCACGCGCCGTTCGCGTTCGCATGGCTCGGCGCTGCGGCGGCGAAGACCTCCCGCGCGCGCCTCGGGACCAGCGTGGTGACGCCCTCGTTCCGCTATCACCCAGCCATCGTGGCGCAGGCGATGGCGACGATCGCGCTGCTCGCTCCGGGCCGGGTGTTCCTCGGCGTCGGTAGCGGAGAGTCGATGAACGAGACTCCGCTCACGACGACAGACTGGCCCGAACCAGGCGAGCGGCTCCGGCGGCTGCGCGAAGCCGTGAAGCTCATCAAGCAGCTCTGGTCCGACGACTACGTCACGTTCGAAGGAAAGTACTTCCGCACGAAGGAAGCGAAGCTTTTCGACAAGCCGCCGCACCCGATCCCGATCCTCATCGCGGCGGGCGGCCCGCAGGCCGCGGCGTTCGCCGGACGCGAGGGCGACGGGATCATCGTCACGAGCGGCAAGGGTGCCGAGCTCTACAAGGACACGCTCATCCCGGCGCTGGAAAAGGGCGCGCGCGAGGCCGGCAGGGACCCGGCGAAGCTCGAGCGGATGATCGAGATGAAGGTGAGCTACGACCACGACCGCGCCCGTGCGATGGAGGACACGAAAGAATGGGCGGCTCTCGCGTTGCCCGCGGAAGACAAGGCGGGCGTGGAAGATCCGCGTGAGATGGAGCGCCGCGCGAGGGCCGCCGCCGACAAGGCGCACACGCGGTTCATCGTGTCCAACGATCCCGACGAGCACGTCGCGAAGATCAAGCCGTACCTCGACTGGGGCTTCAATCACCTGCTCTTCCACTTCCCAGGACAGGATCAGGAGCGCGCGCTGCGCCTCTACGCGCAGGAGGTGCTCCCACGACTGCGGGGATGAGCGAAAAGCTGAGCAGGCGGTCATTGGAGCTGCTCACACTCGAACGTGTCGCGCACCTGGCGACCGCTGATCAGTACGCGCGGCCGCACATCGTGCCGATCGTTTTCGTCTACGAGGATCCGTTCGTCTTCACGCCAATCGACGCCAAACCGAAGTCCGTCGAGAATTGGCGCGACCTCCGCCGCGTCCTGAACATCGAGACGAACGGCCGCGCGAGCGTGATCGTCGACGTCTACAACGAGAACTGGGCAAAGTTAGCGTGGGTGCGAATGGACGGCGTCGCCGACATCCTGACGAAAGGCGAAGACCATCGCCACGCACTCGGTCTGATCGCCGCGAAGTACAAGCAGTACGAGGGCATTCCGCTCCGCGAAGCGCCGGTGATTCGCATCCGCATCGAGCACGTCGCCCAGTGGCACGGCTGACCTCGCTAGCATCCGCGTCTCATGGACTTCGGCTTCACCCTTAAACCGGACCACTCGCTCGAGCGCGTCGCTTCGCTCACGCGCTTGGCCGAGTCTGCCGGCTTCACGTATGGGTGGCTCTTCGACAGCCACGTGCTCTGGAAGGAGCCGTACGTGCTGCTCACCCTCATGGCGCAAAACAGCACACGAATGCGGCTCGGGACCTGCGTGACCAACCCGGCAACACGCGAGCCAACGGTCACCGCGAGCGTCCTCGCGGTGCTCCAGGAGCTGTCGGGCGGGCGCATGGACCTCGGTATCGGACGTGGCGACTCGGCGCGACGCGTCCTGGGAAAGAAGCCGACCGATCTCGCGATGCTCGAGGAAGCGACGCAGGTCATTCGAGATCTGTGCGAGGGCCGCGAGGTGAGCTACGAGGGCACGAAGCTGCGTTTCGACTGGACCGGCAAGCAGCGCCTTCCGGTCTGGATCGCGGGGTATGGGCCGAAGGCGCTCGAGCTCACCGGGCGCATCGCCGACGGGGCGATCATCCAGCTCGCCGATCCGAGCCTCGTGGGATGGTGCATCGGGCTGCTCCGGGACGGGGCGCGCAAGGCCGGCCGCAAGGCGAGCGCGGTCTCGGTGATGGCGGCCGCACCCGCCCACGTCGGGCCGCGCGAGAAGGTCCGCGACCGCGTGCGCTGGTTTCCCGCGCTCGTCTCCAATCACGTCGTCGATCTGGTGAAACGCTACGGGGAGAAGGGCCTACCCGCCGACCTCACGGCGTACGTTCGGAACCGTCCGGGGTACGACTACCAGCATCACGCCGAGTCGGGTTCGTCGAACGCCGCCTTCGTCGACGACGAGTCGGTCGACCGTTTCTGCGTGACCGGTGAGGTCGACGAGCACATCGAAAAGCTGCGGCAGCTCGCGGCCATCGGTGTGACCCAGTTCAATCTCTACCTGATGAGCGGCGAGGAGGAACGGATTCTCGACGATTCCCGCAGTCGCTCATATCACACCACCGCCGCGAGTGGTTCTTGCTGCGGTCGAGGAAGACCCACTCGCAGGTCGTCGAGGCGCATTGCTTCACGCGGTCGCGCTCAGTCGAAGTGAGGAGATCGGCCGCCGACCGCGCGATGTCCCAGAGCGGTCGCTCGAGGTCTTCGCCGTCGGAAGGCATGGACCAGCCGACACCATCCCGGTCGTAGACAAGCTGCGAGCGCGCCGCCCCGGCCGCCGCGGCGTCGCTGATCAACGCCAGGTCGGCTTCGCGGGGCGCGTCTCCGGACGCAAGCGCCGAAAACACTGCCCAGATCGCCTCGCGCAGTGTGATCCCCAGCTCGTACACGGCCGCGGCACGCCTGGGATCTCGGTCGGCGCGCTGCACAAGCCGCTTTGCGACGCTCGGCTCCAGACCGCCGGCGAGCGTCGCGAAGCCGACGACGTCACCGTAGCCGCGCAGGTGATCGTGCGTGGGACGCACATGGGTGCCGCCAACGGTGTTGGCAAAGTCCAACGCCAGAGCCCCGCCGGCGAGCTCGATGTCGTGGTCAGGGATCGGGGGAATGTCGCGCATCTAACTTACTTCACCATCTATATCGTCTTGACCGGTTACACGGTACGGCGTAGCGTCGGCCCGGTCAAGGCGCGCGGGCACGCATAACTGGCGTAGCTCTGTTGGTCAGTTATTGGAGGCACAAGACATGGAGATCCTGCTCGTCGTCGGAGCGTTCGTGGCACTCGCGATCGCGGCGCAGTATTTCGGCTGGGATAGCCGTTGAGGGAAAGGATCGCAGAGTCGCCGCGACGCTGGGCCAGAGTCGCCGGCGGCCTGTACCTGATCGTCATAGTCGGGGGCTTCTTCGCCGTGGGTTTCGTTCCCGCCGCGATTGTCGTCCCCGGCGATGCCGCAGCGACAGCGCGCAACATCGCCGGACAGGAGCTGCTCTATCGCTCGGGCCTCGTGGCCCACATCCTCATTCTCGCGTGCAACATACCGCTGGCGGTCATCTTCTATGACCTGTTCAAGGTGGTGAACAGGAAGGTCGCGCTGTTCGTGGCGTTCTTCACCCTCGTGGGGACGGCCATTGAGGGCGCCGGCTTGCTGAATCAGTTCACGCCGTTGATCCTCCTGGACGGCGGGGGCTACGCGAAGGTATTTAGTGCCGAACAGACGCAGGCTCTGGCATCCATGAATCTCGACTTGCAGGCGATCAGCTTCAACATCGCCCTCGTGTTCTTTGGGCTCTACTGCCTCTCGATCGGATACGTCGTGTTCAGATCGACCTTCCTTCCCCGAGTGGTTGGTGTGCTGATGGCGATCGGCGGTTTGTGTTACCTGACCAATAGCTTCGCGAACTTCCTCTCCCCTTCGTTCGCGGCCCGTCTATTCCCCTACATACAGCTGCCCTCAGGCGTTGCGGAACTGTCGCTGACTCTGTCGCTCATCGTGATCGGCGTGAACGCCCAACGTTGGAGGGAACAGGCGATCGCAGCGGGGGCGTAGATCCGCGCTGAAGCTGGGGGCTGCCTGTCAGACCTTTCCCGTCGCGGCGTATCGGTCTGCGATCTCGAGCGCTTCATCGATCGCACGCACACCGATCGTGAGCTCCTCGTCCGTCACGGGGAGGGGCGGCGCGACGAAGAGCATGTTCCATCGGCAGAAGACGTAGACATCGCGCTGGAGCAGCGCCGCCTTGAGGGCATTCGCGAGCACGCTCGACGGTCCGTTCCAGCGCTCGAGCATCTCTTTGGAGCGGCGGTCTTTCACGAGCTCGATTCCGGCGAAGAGGCCGCGGCCGCGGATGTCGCCGACCGTCGGGTGGCGGTCTCCGATCCGCCGCAGCTCGGCGAGAAGCTTGTCCCCCATCCGCGCTGAGCGGTCGATGAGCCCGTCCTCGCGGTAGGCCTCGATCGAAGCGACGCCGGCGGCGCATGCGAGCGGATGCCCGCTGTAAGTCGAGCCCACCCAGAGCACGTTGGCGTCGAAGTGGCGCGCGATCTTGTCGCTGATCATCGCGCCTCCGAGCGGTACGTATCCAGAGGTAACACCCTTTGCGAAGGTCATGACGTCAGGGACCACGCCTTCGTGATCCGCGCCGAACCATTTCCCGGTGCGCCCGAAGCCGGTCATGACCTCGTCGAACATGAGCAGAATCCCGTACTTGTCGCAGATCTCGCGCAGCCCGCGGAGGTACCCGTCGGGCGGAACGAGAACGCCGGACGTGCCCGGGATCGGCTCGACGAGGATCGCGGCGATGTACTCGGGACCTTCGTACCAGATCACCTCTTCGACGTGGGCCAGCGCCTTCTGCACGTCGCCGCCGAAAACGGAGCGGTACGGATCGGGATTGAGGAAGTGGACGACCCCGGGGATCCCGGGCTCAGCCGCCCAGCGACGGTTGTCGCCGCCGAGCGTCATCGCCCCCTGGGACTGCCCGTGGAATGACCGCCACTGCGTGAGGATCTTGTGGCGCTTCGTGAAAAGGCGCGCGATCTTGATCGCGTGCTCGTTCGCCTCGCTGCCGCCGGTGGTGAAGATCGTCTTCGACAGGTCGCCCGGCGTGACTTCCGCGAGAAGGCGCGCGAGCGTGGCGCGGCTCTCCTCTCCGAACGACGGCGTCACGTAGCAGACGCGCTCGGCCTGCGCCTGTATCGCCCGAACGACCTTCGCGTGGCCGTGGCCGAGGTTCACGTTGATGAGTCCCGACGAGAAGTCGAGGATCCGGCGATCACCCGCGTACAGCCATGAGCCTTCCGCGCGCGTGATGACGACCTGCTTGATGCCACCCTGCGCGGACCACGCCACGAGTACGTGGTCGGCGGTGTCCTTGGCGACGGTGGACGGGTCCGCGGGTCGTTTTGTGGCGACGGCCATCGCCGCCGAGTCTAGACCGCGAAAAAGAACGACCGCCGGGACGTCCCCCGGCGGTCGTTCATAGAGCGCGTCCGTCTAGTTCCCGCCAGCGGTCACCTGCACGGTCGCCTTCTTGAAGCTCGTGCCGTTGACATCCGAACCCGCTCCCTTGAGCGCGTCCGCTGCCTTCTTGGCGAGGTCCGTACGGAACGCGGCGTCGGCGGGCTTGTTCTTCAAGACCTGGTATGTCGTCGAGATGTTGACGGTCTGGTCCCACGCCGCCTTGTCCAGCGCGCCGATCCCGTTCGGGGACGGCCAGATGAGCGCGTTGATCTCGTTCAGCTGCCACGTCATGTGACCCTTGCCGAGCGTCGTCCCGGCCTTCAGCACGATGTCGACGCACTGGCTCTGGTTGTCGCGGCAGAAGATCCAGCCCTTGAACGAGGCCTGAAGGAACTTCGCGGCGATGTCCTCGTTGCCCGACTTGGAGAGCCAGGACTGGCGGACGAAGACATGGTCCTGGAGCATCCCCGTGCCGACCTGGTTGAAGTCGATGACGTTGAGCTCGGCCGGCGTATAGAGCTGGCCGGTCTTCGGGTTCTTCTGCTCGAGCACCTGCGCGTACTCGTTGTAGATCATGGCCTGCGCCGCATCGACCTGGCCATTGAGAAGCAAGGACATGTCGAAGGGCTGGGCCACGATCGTAACGTCGCCCGCCTTGGTCGGATCGATGCCGACCTTGCGCATCGCGGCGTAGAGCTCGGGCTCGTTTCCGAAGCCCCACGTCCCGACCTTCTTGCCCTTCCAGTCTTCGGGCTTGGTGATGTTCTTCTCCTTGAACGAGACCTCGAGCGTGCCCGAACGCTGGAAAACCTGGGCGATGTTCACGAGGTCCGCGCCCGCCTCACGGGAGGCGAGCATCTTCGGCACCCACGCGATGCCGAACTCGGCAGCGTCCGACGCGACGACCTGCTGCGGGACGATGTCGGGGCCGCCGAGCTTGATCTCGACGTCGAGTCCAAGATCCTTGAAGTACCCCTTGTCCAGCGCCGCGTAGTAGCCGGCGAACTGCGACTGCGCGACCCACTGGAGCTGCAGCCGGACCTTGGTGAGCTGTCCGCCGCCTCCTCCGCCCCCGGCGCCACAGGAGACCGCGAGCATGACCGCGACGATCGCGAACGACAGAGAACGACCTAAGCCTCGCATGACATCAGAACCTCCCTCGCGCGTGATCGAAGCGCGTTACGACGAGTCGGCGATGCGGGCCGATGTGTGCCACGGGATCGCGACACGCTCGATCGCGAGGATGATAAGGAAGAACGCAATGCTCACGACGGAGGCGACCACGATTGCCGCCCAGGCGTTCGCGAATCGAAAGAACGCCGCCTCGGTAATGATGAACTGGCCCAGCGCCGATCGCGATCCCCCGAAGTACTCCGCCACGATCGCGCCGATCAGCGAAAGCGTCGCGCTCACCTTGAATGCGGTGAAGATATACGGCAGCGCGTTGGGGAGGCGCACCTTCGTGAAGATGGCGAGCTCCGTCGCCGCGTACGAACGCATGAGCTCGAGCGACCCCTGATCCACCAGCGTGAGCCCGCGCAGCGTGTTGATCATGATTGGAAAGAACACCAAGACAGCTACGACCATCATCTTCGACAGCGGACTCAGGATGCCGAACCAGTTGTTCATGATCGGCGCGAACGCGATGATCGGAACGGAGTTCGCGGCGATCGCGAACGGAAGCAGCGCGCGGCTCGCGGTTGCCCAGCGCGCGATCGCGAACGCGACGACGAGCGCCGCCACCCCGCCGATCAAAAGGCCGCCGACCGCCTCGGTGAGGGTGTTGCGACCGACCGTCACCAGCTCGTCGAAATGTTCCACAAAGGCCCCCGCGATGGAGCTCGGTGGAGGCAACAGGAACTGCTGGATGCCGAACGCGCGGACCGCCAGCTCCCAGAGCCCGAGCACGCCGACGAACACCAGGACGGCGGGAGCGTTATAGGCAAACCGCTTGCTCAACTCGCGGCCACCTCGGCCGCGCCCGGCCTCGCCACGTCACGACCACGCAGTCGTTCCCGGACGCGTTTGATGAAGCCGAAGTAGCGCTCGTCCTCGCGCGTCAGGTCGTTGCGAGGCTGAGGGAGGTCTACGGGGATGACCTCGAGGATCCGGCCCGGTCGTGCGGACATCACCGCGACGTGCGTGGAGAGAAAGACCGCTTCAGGGATGCTGTGCGTCACGAACACGATCGTCGTGCCGGTCTGCTTCCAGATGCGCAGGAGCTCCAGATTGAGCCGTTCGCGGGTCATCTCATCGAGGGCGCCGAAGGGCTCGTCCATCAACAGGATCGCTGGCTCGAATGAGAGCGCGCGTGCGATCGCGACCCGCTGCTGCATCCCCCCTGACAGCTGCCAGGGATAGCGTCGCTCGAAACCGGTCAGCTCGACGAGCGCGAGCATCGCCCGGGCTCGAGCGGCGCGCACAGCCTTGTCCTTCGCGCTCACCTCGAGCGGCAGCTCGACGTTCCCCTGGACGGTCCGCCAGTCGAACAGCACCGGCGCCTGGAACACCATCCCGTAGTCCCGGTCGAGGCGCGCGCGATGCGCGGTCTTGCCGTTCACGTCGATCGCCCCGACGCTCGGTTGCGTCAGGTCGCCGATGAGCCGCAGGAGCGTCGACTTGCCACACCCAGAAGGCCCGATGAGCGAAACGAATGCACCCTTGGGGATCTCGAGGTCGATGTGCTGTAGCGCAGGCGTTTTGTCCGTGCCGGTGCCGAAGACCTTGTCCACGCCGCGAACGCGAACGACCGAATCGCTCATGCGTCAGACGGGGCGGTGCGCCCGCGCAAGAACATCGCTTCGGCGACTCGGACCAGCGCGAAGAAGCCGATCCCCACGAACGCGGCCACGATGATCGCGGCCCACAGCTTGGGCGGGCCCGAGACGTAGAACTGATTGAAATTCAGGATCGCGCCGCCCAGGCCATCGCGGATTCCCGAGGGAAGCTCACCGATGATCGCGCCCACGACGCTCGCGGTCGCCGCGACCTTGAACGCGGCGAAAAGATACGGTGCGGCCGCGGGCAGGCGCACCTTGAGGAGGACGTCGCGCGACGACGACGCGTACGAGCGCATGAGCTCGAGCGCGCGTGGGTCGGGTGACCGAAGGCCGCGCAGCCCGGCGATGGTCACCGGAAAGAAAGTCAGGTACGCCGAGATGACCGCGACGGCGAGCCACCCTCCCCGCAGCCAGATCACGACGACGGGTGCGATGGCGATGATCGGCACGGTCTGCGAGGCGACGACATACGGGACGAGCGCGCGCTCGAGCAGCCGCGAGTGCACGAAGACGATCGCCAAACCGAGGCCCAGGAGCGCCCCGAATACGAAGCCGCCGAATGCCTCGCGGAACGTGAAGATTCCCGCGTTCACGAGGACGATCCCAAGCGGCGGACCGTTCCGCTGTGCCGGTTCCACGAAGGATGCGCCGATGTCCCAGACGTGCGGCATGTTCAGATCGCTCGCGACGGTCCACTGAAAAGGCGGTATCCACCCGCCATTCGGATCGCCGCCCAGTAGCTTGACGACCTCCCAGAGGACGGCGAGCGCGCCGATGACGACGAGAAACGACAGCGCGCTGCGCCCGGCACGGAACACGGCGAAAGTGTAGATACTGGGAACCGCAGCTCATGGACCTCGGGATCAACCTCTGGCCGCAGAACACGACCTGGCCGAGCATGCGCGAGCGCGCGATCCTCGCCGATCGCCTCGGGTTCGACTCCCTCTGGGTCTGGGACCATTTCTACGCGATCGTCGGAGACACGCACCGACCGAACTTCGAGGGTTGGCAGATCCAGCCGGCGTACGCGGCGATCACCCAGCACGTGAAGATCGGCTGCCTTGTGTCATCGATCACGCACCGGCATCCGGCCGTGCTGGCGAACATGGCGACGACGCTCGACAACATCTCCAATGGCCGCGCGATCCTCGGGATCGGCGCCGGCTGGAATGCCATCGAACACAACGCGTACGGCATCGACCTCGGTACGCCGCGCGAGCGCTCTGATCGCTTCGCGGAGGGAGCGAAGATCATTCGCCAGCTTGTCGATGGGCAGCGCGTGACCTTCTCCGGCAACTACTACCAGCTCGTCAACGCTGAGGTCCTGATACGGCCCATCCAGAAGCGGCTGCCGATCCTGGTCGGCGGTGGCGGCGAGCAGCGCACCCTTCGCACCGCGGCTCGGTATGCGGACATGTGGCATGCCTTCGAAAGTCCCGAGGTCATGGCGCGCAAGATCGCTATTTTGAAAAAGCACTGCGAGGACGTCGGTCGAGATCCCCGGGAGATCGAGCCGATCGGCGGCGGCTGGGTCGTTGTTCGCGACGACGAGGCCAAGGCGAAGGCACAACTCGCGCGCGTGGCGGAACACCACGGGATGTCCGCGCCGCCGAGCGCCATCATCGGCGGACCCGACGAGGTCGCGGAGAAGATCAGCGCGCACTGGAAGGCCGGAGTGAGGGGCTTCATCGTCCGGTTCGCCGAGCCATTCGACGACGAGAGCATCGAGCGCTTGGCCAAAGAGGTGCGGCCACGCCTCAAGGAACTCGTTTCGGAGACGCCCGAGCCCGTTTCCCGCTAGGCTTTTCTCATTCCATGAGGATCGGTGTCGTGCGGGAGACCACGCCCGGCGAGCGGCGTGTCGCCCTCGTCCCGGAAACCGTCGGACGCCTGGCAAAGAGCGGTAACGAGGTCGTCGTCGAGCGCGGCGCCGGCGAGGCGTCGAGCTTTCCCGACCGCATGTACACGGACGCCGGCGCGAGCATCGGCGACGCCTGGTCGGCTGATCTTGTGGCGAAGGTGGCGAAGCCCTCGGACGACGAGCTCGGGCGCCTCCGCGAGGGCGCGGTGCTGATCGCATTCCTGCAGCCGCTGACGAACCACGATCTCGTGCGCGCGCTGGCGCGGCGGCGGATCACGGCCCTTTCCATGGACGCGGTCCCCCGAATCACGCGGGCGCAGCCGATGGACGCGCTCTCATCACAGGCCACGGTCGCTGGGTACAAGGCGGTGCTTCTCGCGGCGGTTGCCCTCCCGAAGTTCTTCCCGATGTTGACGACAGCGGCGGGCACGATCGCGCCCGCCAAGGCGTTCATCATCGGCGCGGGAGTTGCCGGGCTACAGGCCATCGCCACCGCGCGACGGCTGGGCGCGGTGGTCGAGGCATTCGACACGCGGCCCGTGGTGAAGGAGCAGGTGCAATCGCTCGGGGCGAAGTTCCTCGAGGTGGACCTCGGTGAAACGGGCGAGGGAGCCGGCGGGTACGCCAAAGAGCTGTCCGAGGAGGCGCATCAGCGGGAAGTGCAGCTTCTCGCGAAAGCGGTCAAGGAGAACGACATCATCATCACCACGGCCGCGATCCCGGGACGGCCGGCGCCGAAGCTCATCACCGCGGACATGGTGCGCTCGATGAAGCCTGGATCCGTGATCGTCGATCTCGCCGCCGAGACCGGCGGCAACACCGAGCTCACGCAGGCCGGCAAGGTCATCGACGTCGACGGCGTTCGGATCGACGGAACAACCAACCTTCCTTCGACCATGCCGTATCACGCTAGCCAGATGTACTCGCGCAACGTCGCCAGCCTGCTCGGGCTGATGCTTACGAAGGAAGGCAAGCTCAATCTGGATATGAGTGACGAGGTGATCCGAGGCACCGTCATCACCAAGGATGGCCAGGTCGTGCACGATCAGACTCGCAAGGTCCTCGAGCCACAGAAGGTACTGGCATGAGCGGCGACGCGATCGTCGCGGCATACGTCTTCATCCTCGCCATCTTTGTGGGTTTCGAGGTCGTCTCGAAAGTGCCCTCGACCCTCCACACGCCGCTGATGAGCGGCGCCAATGCGATCCACGGGATCGTCATCGTCGGCGCGATGCTCGTCGCGAGCGCAATACCCGGACCGCTCGGCACTATCCTCGGATTTCTCGCGGTCGTGCTCGGCACTGCGAACGTCGTCGGCGGTTTCGTCGTGACCGATCGCATGCTCGCCATGTTCAAGCAACGACCGACCCGGAAGACCGAATGACCGTCGCGACGCTCATCCCGGTGGCGTATCTCATCGCGGCGATCACATTCATCCTCGGGCTGAAGGGCCTTTCGTCTCCCACCACCGCGGTCCAGGGCAACCGCATCGCGGCGGCCGGCATGTTGATCGCGGTTATCGCGACGTTCTTCTCGCAGGATGTCAACGGCGGCCTACCGGTGATCCTCGCTGGGATCCTGGTCGGCGGCGGCGCCGGCTTCTACGGCGCGCGCGTCGTGAAGATGACCGCGATGCCGCAGATGGTCGCCCTCTTCAACGGCGCCGGCGGAGGCGCCGCCGCGCTCGTCGCGATCCTCGAGTTCGCGCGAGAGTTGGCGACAGGCCGGCCGCCCGACCTCGGCGTGTCGGTCACGACCCTCCTCGCGCTCATCATCGGCGCGGTCTCGTTCTCGGGCAGCGCGGTAGCGTTCGGAAAGCTGCAGGGCCTGATCACGCCGAAGGCGTTCCGCTACGCGGGCCAACAGCTCGTGACGGGCGGCATCGCGGCCGCGACCGTCGTTCTCTCGCTGGTGCTCGTCGCCGCTGCCATAACCGGAACGATCACCGTCGACCCGATCCTGCTGATCGCCGCGATCACGATTCTTGCGCTGGTGTTCGGGGTTGCGCTCGTTATGCCGATCGGCGGCGCGGACATGCCTGTCGTCATCTCGCTCCTCAACGCGTACACCGGCCTCGCGGTCGCGATGGCGGGGTTCACGCTCGCTAACCAGTTGCTCGTCGTTGCCGGCACGCTCGTCGGCGCGTCCGGCACGATTCTCACCAGACTCATGTCGAAGGCGATGAACCGATCACTGGCGAACGTCCTCTTCGGCGCGTTCGGAGCAGCCACGGCGGCGGGCGCCGCGGGTCCGGCCGCCGGCGATGACGGCCGGTCGATCCGCTCGATCGGCCCCGAGGACGCGGCGATCCTCCTCTCGTACGCGCAGAACGTGATCGTGGTGCCGGGACGCGATCCATCCCGTCGCGGGACGGATGCCGGGACACATGAACGTGCTCCTCGCCGAGGCCAACGTCCCGTACGACAAGCTCTTCGACATGGACCAGATCAATCCGGAGTTCCAGCGCGCCGACGTCGCGCTCGTCATCGGGGCGAACGATGTGACCAATCCGGCCGCGCGGTCGAACCCAGGCTCGCCGATCTACGGCATGCCGATCCTCGACGTCGACAAGGCCCAGAACATCATTGTGATCAAGCGCTCGATGAAGCCCGGTTTCGCCGGGATCGACAACGACCTCTACCTCGACCCGAAGACGGCGATGCTCTTCGGCGACGCGAAGGACGCCGTCGGGAAGGTCGTGCAGGAGCTGAAGAAAGCCGCGTAACTAAGTCAGCGCCGCGGCCGTGACGAGCAGCATCCCCGAGACCACGAGGACAACGTGCGCGACGATGAGTCGCAGGCGTGCCTTCGCGAGGGGATCCCGGAGCGCCGGCGGCACAGGGAACCAGCCGAACCAGAACCACGCCCCTTGCACCCCACCCATCGCCAGACCCGTGAGCAGCGAGAGCCACCCGGCACGTGCCGTGTCGTCCGGCAGCGGGCCGAATGCGACCGCGGCCACACCGAAGGTGACCAACGCTGCCGGAAGGATCAGCCCGATGCGCAGCGAGGGCCGTCGGAGGCTCGCCCAGAGCACCGTCGGCATAAGGACCCAGCCGAGCCCGAGCGCGGCACCGACGAGCGGGGCGCGGCCGACCGTGAGCGCCCAGAGCAACCAGATCACGCCGAGCGCCCAGGCGCTGGTGATCGCGAGCCGGCGGACCCGTGCGGTCAAGTTGACCGGCCCCGGCGACGGAGAAAGTCGACGAAGAGCAGAAGGAACAGAAAATCGAAGGCCGCGAACCAGAGAAACACGTCGGAGATCAGCTGGCCGAGGGCGAGCTCGTAGACGGCGACGGCCACGTAGATCCCCTTGTAGATCACGCCGAGCCGGACGAGATCGTGGTTGCGGGCGAGATCACGCGCCACCAACCAGTAGCCAACGCCTTGGACGAAAACGAATGCCGCGGTGATGTGGATGTACGACGTGTTGGGCGGGATCGGGATGGCGAGCGTCGTGAATATGGGGCCGTACGCAAAGAAGAACGCGATCCCGAGAACGACGTCGTACGCCGCAGCCACGACGAAGAGCGCGCGGTCGCGGCTCATGCCGCGCGGCCGCTCGTGCGAGAACCAAGGTACCGGCGATGCTGCTCGCGAAACGCGGCGGCGCGGGCCTTCTTGCGCTCCTCGGTGTAGAGACGCTTGGCCAGATCGACAAGGCCTGCCTCGAGGTCGGTCACGCTCATCTGCTTCGGCGTGAGGTTCACGTCGAACAGCGTGCACTTCTCCCAGGCCTCCGGTTCGATGAGTCGTCCCTCACCGCGCAGGCGCGCGTAGAGCGGGGTCCCAGGAAACGCCGTCATGACGGTGATCTGGACCTCGGTCAGACCGGACTCCTCGACGAAACGGAACACGTCGTCGAAGATCGCGGTCGTGTCGCCATCCAAGCCGAGAACGAAGCAGCCGTTGACGCTGATCCCGTGCGACTGTATCCGCGCGATCGCCTCCTTGTAGTGTTCGAGCCGATCGCGTTTGAAGTTCTTCTGCTGCTCGATTCGATCTAGCGCAGCGGCGTTCGGACTCTCCAGACCGACGAGTATCTGCGCGCAGCCCGCCTGCCGCATGAGCGTGAGCAGCTCGTCGTCGTCGGCGACGGCGATATCTGACTCCGTGAACCAGCGGATGCGCTCGGGAATGAGCGCGTGCATCAGCTCTTTGGAGTGAGTCTTGTTCACGAAGCTGTTGTCGTCGGCGAACTCGATGAAGGGCTTCCGCCAGATACGCTTGATCTCGCGGATCTCGGCGATCACCTTCGCCACGGGCTTCACCTTGTACTTGGGCGCGATCCGGATCGACGCGGCGCAGAAATCGCAGCGCCACGGGCATCCGCGCTGCGTTTGCAGGGTGATCCGGTTGTATCGCTGGACGTCGAGGAGATCGAAGCGGGGCATCGGCGCGTCGGCGAGGTCGAAGGTGCGGCCATTCGGCGAGTACACCCGAGCCATCTGGCCGG
>VBEY01000037.1 GCA_005889295.1 Chloroflexota bacterium
CGTCGACGTCTCAGCGTCGATCCTCATCGGTCTCGGCGCCGGCGTGTTCTGCTACACCGCGATCCAGCTCACCAAGCGCCTCAAGGTGGACGATGCCCTCGACGTCTTCGGTGTCCACGGCGTCGGCGGTGCGTGGGGCGCGCTCGCGACCGGCATCTTCGCGACCGTCGCTATCAACAGCGGCGCGAAGGACGGTCTTCTCTACGGCAACCCGGGACAGCTTGGCATCCAGGCGATCGCCGTCGCCGCATCGATCGTTTACTCGGCGGTCATGACGTTCGTAATTTTGAAGCTCATCGATGTCTTCGTCGGACTGCGCGTGCCCGAGAGCGAGGAAGTCCTCGGCCTCGACGCGTCGCAGCACCGCGAAGCCGCGTACCAGATCTGAGGAGGCCGAGATGGAGATCCTCGCATTCGTGTCGTTCGCGGTCCTGGTCGTCGCGTGGCTCGTCGCGCCGACGCGCGGCAACATCATCGTGGTCAGCCACGCGGAGGAGTCCAAGGCGGCCTAAGGCACCCAGTCACAACGGTCGATCGAGGACCAAGCTCGGAGACGGGCTTGGTCCTCTTCGTGTCCGTCGTCCTTCTAAGGCTTGGCGGCCTCCGTTGCTTCGCGCGGCTCGCGACCCGCGGCGACGTCGACCAGACGCGGGAGGAAGTAATCCCATCCTTCGGTGTGGCTCGTGACCGCGCCATCTGGCAGTCCGCGGTGGACGAGCCGGAGACGCGTGCCGGATCCAGTGGGCTCGAGATCGATCTCGACGGTGCTCGATCCGGGCGGGACCATCTCGTTCCCTTCCCAGCCCCAGGTGAAGACGACGCGCCGGTCCCGGATGACCTCGACGTACTTCCCAGCGGCGATGTCCTTCGTGCTCGCGAACTCGACGCGGAACTTTCCGCCCGGCTGCGGCTCGAGCTCGGCGAGCTTGCCCTTCCAGCGGACGTACTGCACCGGATCCGTCAGGAGGCGGAAGACCGTCTCCGGAGGCGCGTCGATGGTGATCACCCGCTCAATGACTTTCGTTTCGACGGCCATGCCTTGACCTCCTCTGCTGTTCTTCTTGCTCCGCGGCGACCTTGAGCGTGCGCAGGCTCTCGGACCAGAACACTTCGAGATAGGCCCAGAGCTCGGCGATCGTCTCCGGCCGCGCGCGATAGAGGCGCTTCGTGCCATCGCGCCTCTCGGTCACCAGGTTCGCCTCCTTCAGCACGCGGAGGTGCTGGGAGATCGCCGGCCTCGTCACGTCGAAGCGGCGGGCGATCTCGCCGACCGAGAGCTCCCTGCTCGAGACCAGACGGAGGATCTCGCGCCGGCGAGGCTCGCCGAGAGCCGCAAAAGCGTCCATGTTTTTCGAGAGTAAGTCTTCACTTACGGACCGTCAAGGCGAGGAGGTGAACCTCGGTCACCGATTCAGGACCGAATCACGACCAAACGGACCGTTCACCTCGCACACCGCTGGCCGGAGCCTTGTGGATGAAACCACGCGTGGGGAGATGAAGATGACCCTGACCATCGAGCGGCCCGCAACCGCGGCACCGGCGGTTCCGAGAACCTCGCCCAAGGACGTCCTGAGGGTCGCCAAGGAACAGCAGGTCAAGATCGTCGACCTTCGGTTTGTCGACCTCCCCGGAACGTGGCAGCACTTCTCCATACCGGTCGAAGAGCTCTCGGAGGGCCTCTTCGTGGATGGCATCGGGTTCGACGGCTCCTCCATCCGGGGCTTTCAGCACATCCACGAGAGCGACATGCTGCTCATGCCGGACCCGACGAGCGTCTTCATCGACCCCGCGCTCGAGGTCAAGACGCTCGACCTCGTGTGCGACGTGATCGACCCTCTGACCCGCAAGCCGTATTCACGCGACCCCCGCTACGTCGCCAAGAAGGCAGAGGAGTTCCTTCCGACCACCGGGATCGCGGACACGTCGTTCTGGGGCCCGGAGATCGAGTTCTACATCTTCAACTCGCTTCGTTTCGATCAGGCTCAGAACTTCGGTTACTACTACATCGACTCCGACGAGGGGATCTGGAACTCGGGCCAGAACGGGACCCCCAACCTCGCCCATCGGCCTCGTTACAAGGAGGGCTACTTCCCGGTCCCGCCGGCCGACAAGCTCCAGGACCTGCGCTCGAAGATGGTCCGCGCGCTCATCGACTCCGGCATCGCGGTCGAGGTCCATCACCACGAGGTCGGCACAGCCGGGCAGACCGAGATCGACATGCGCTTCTCGACCCTGGTCGAGATGGCGGACAAGGTCCTCAAGTACAAGTACGTCACCAAGAACGTCGCCGCGAAGAACGGCTACGTCGTCACGTTCATGCCGAAGCCGCTCTTCGGCGACAACGGCTCAGGCATGCACACCCACCAGAGCCTCTGGAAGGACGGCTCGAATCTCTTCTACGACCGCGACGGCTACGCGCTTCTCTCGACGATGGCCCGCCACTACATCGGCGGTCTCTTGAAGCACGCGCCGGCGATCCTTGCGTTCGCGGCGCCCACGACGAACAGCTACCGCCGCCTCGTCCCCGGCTACGAGGCGCCCATCAACCTCGTCTACTCGATGCGCAACCGCTCGGCCTGTGTCCGGATACCGACCTACTTCGACAAGCCGGAGGCCCGCCGCCTCGAGTTCCGCGCGCCCGATCCGTCCTGCAACCCATACCTCTCGTTCTCGGCCTGCCTCATGGCCGGACTGGACGGGGTGATCAACCAGATCGAGCCCCCGGCCCCGATGGACGTCGACCTCTACGAGCTCGAGGGCGAGGCCAAGAAGCGGATCAAGCAGACGCCGGGGTCGCTCGAGGAGGTCCTCGACGCTCTCGACGCCGACCGCGACTTCCTCATGCGAGGCGACGTCTTCACGGAGGACCTCATCGAGGCATGGCTCCTGCTCAAGCGGCAGAGCGCGAAGGAAGTCGCGCTTCGGCCGCACCCCTACGAGTTCTACCTGTACTCAGACGTTTAGTTAGCTGGAGGTAACGGAGAGATGGCCGCGATCGCCCAAGATCTCGCGCGAATGCAAGCGAGGCATTGGGCGGCGCGGCCGCTCCCCGAGCCGCCACGCTCCCACCGCGTCTCCAAGAGCGCCCCGCCTCCGCTCGACCGCATTGGAGCGCTGCTCGAGGACTGGATGCGCGAGCTGACGGTGGGAAACACGCTCGACGGCGACTAGCGAACTCGACGCTCTCGGCGTACTCGCTCGCTGACCGGCGAAATGTCGGCGTCACGGCCGCCTTGCCCCAGCGTTGCGATTGACGACGGCTTCGCCTCCGCGCACTGTCGAGTTGTTAATCGCCACGTGAGTGGAGGGTGGGGGGCACTGCCGTGCTGCGCGTCGCGTTTGTGTGCGTCCTCGTCGTGGTCGGGATCACAGCGCTTACGGGCGCCGTCGCAAACGCCGGACATCTAGCCGAACCGCCGCCGAAGCATCCGAAGCTGGCGCTCGAGCTCCGGCGCGAGATCGCGCAAGGACAGTTCGCACGCGCAAGCCTCTCCCACGCGGGCATCTCGGATCGGGTGAAGGTCCAGCTCGACATGCGAGCCGGTGACACGGCCTCTGTGCTCGCGGGGATCGAGGCGGACGGGGGGATCGTGCTCGGCGCGATCCCTGGATCGGTCGAGGCGGATGTTCCGGCCAGCACGCTCGAGAGCATCGCGGCGCGTGGCGATGTGCGGTACGTGAGCCAGCTCGACCACTTGGTCAGGGCTTCGGTGACGACCGAGGGTCTCGCGACCACGGGAACGATCTCGTGGCAGGCGCGCGGATACCGCGGACACGGCGTGAAGATCGGCGTGGTTGACGGAAGCTTTGCCGACTATCCGTCGCGTCAGGCGGCAGGCGATCTGCCAGCGAATCTGACGGCCGTCGACTTCTGCTCGGGGAACCTGCTCAAACCTGCGGACGACGGCGCTCACGGCACGGCCGTCGCGGAGATCGTCTACGCGATGGCGCCTGAGGCCTCGCTCTACCTGGTCTGCATCGGCGATGGCATGGCGCCGCTCCAATCCGCGGTCAACTACGCCAAGTCGCAGGGGATCCGCGTCGTCAACTTCTCGGCGGGGTTTCCGGGGTCGAGCCGCGGCGACGGCCGCGGCGGGCCAGGGACCGCGGAGGGGATCGTTGCCGACGCGGTGGCTTCCGGGATCGTCTGGGTGAACGCGGCGGGCAACCAGGCCGAGCGACACTGGACCGGTACTTTCTCCGGCTCCTCCAGTGGGCAGTGGCTGCAGTTCGCGCCGGGTGTCGACCGCGAGTCGTTCGCGTTAGCGTACGGAAGCCAGGTCTGCGCATATCTCAAGTGGGATGAGTGGCCGCTGGCCACGAGCGACTACGACGTGTTCCTCTTCGGGAACGATCCGGTGAATCCCGTGACCGGTTCTGATCGACCGAGCGTCGGCGCATCGCCGAAAGAGGGATTTTGCTACCCGAATCTCGATCCATCGACAACAACGTTCCGGCTAGGCGTCTGGCGGGCGAGCGGGAGCACGACGCCGCGGATCGACCTGTTCGTCTCCGGCTCCCGATTTGATCATCCCGTCGCGGCCGGAAGCGTCGTTGAGCCGGCGACGCTCGCCTCGGTGATCTCGGTCGGAGCGGCATGCTGGCAGACCGGGCTCGTCGATTCGTACAGCTCACGCGGTCCGACGATCGACGGACGGATCAAGCCCGACCTTCTCGGGCCGAGCGAGGTGTCGACCGAGACGTACGGCAGAGCCGACGGCTGCTCGAAGGCGAGCGGCTTTCCGGGAACGTCATCGTCCGCGCCGCATGTCGCAGGCGCCGCGGCCCTGGTGCTGCAGGCGAACCCGACTTTCACGCCCGACCAGGTGCGTTCGTTCCTCGCATCAACCGCCACGGACGGCGGCGCGCCCGGCCCCGACTACGACTACGGCAGCGGTCTCTTGAATCTCGGACCGGTCACCTCGCCGGGCGCGTCAGGCCCCTGTCCACTGCCGCGGACCGATCAGGCGACGGCGGTGAATTACCTCCCGAATGTCACCAAGGCCCTCGGCGGACCGACCGGGTTCACGACGCCGTTCATCGTCCAGAACAGCGGCCTGGTCGCGACCGATCTTGAGATCGAGTTCAAGCGGTTCAGCGACGGGAGTTGCGTGTGGCGGCGTTCGATCGGGCGCCTTGCGCCCGGCGCATCGTTCGCGGCGACGCTCGTGAACGACGCTCTGCTGCCTGCAGATAGCCAGTTCTCTGTCGTGATCAGGAGCTTCGGCGCACCGATCGTCTCGGTCGTCAACGAACAAGCCGGCTCCGGCGCCCGCGCGGAGGCGATGAGTTACGACGGGTTCGCGGAGGGCGCGACCACGGTCTGGCTGCCGAATGTCGTTCGCCGTTTCTTTGGATATCACACGCCGATCGTCATGCAGAATCTCGGGTCCGCAGCCGCGACCGCGACGGTGCGGTTCGTACCGTTCGATGGAGGCGCGGCGACGACCACGACCCGGACACTCCAGCCTGGTCAGTCGCGGTTCATCGAGCCGAACATCGAACCCGGGCTCGTGGATGGCCGGCAATATGCCGCGACGATCACCTCGACCCAGCCCCTCGCCGCTGTCGTCAACACCCAGAACGACGATCCCGACGTCGCGAATCCCGTGGCGTACGCCACCGATGGGATCGCGAGCGCCGCCTTCGCCGCGTACGGCGCATATGCCGCGAAGAACGCGAACGACAGTGGCCGAGCGAACACGACATCGACGATCGTCGTCCAGAACGTCGGCGGGGCCGCTGTCGTTCCCGCGATCGCGTTCACTCCGCTTGGCGGCGGAACGACTCGACGATTTGCGCGGGGGAGCGCGCTTGCGCCCGGCGCCGCGTGGGTCTTCGATCCGAGGTACGCGAACGGTGACACGGCGTTACCGTTTTGTGTCACCGCGTCGGCTGCCTGTCTCGCCGACGGCGAGTACAGCTTCGTCGCCAACGCAGCCGGACAGATCGCGGCGGTGGTGAACGTCATCAGCCCCGCGAGCGCGATGGGGTACAGCGCGGCCATGCGTGCGAGCGCGACCTACGACCTTCCCAACGTGACCCGGACTCTCGGTGGGGCGTCCGGTTGGACGACGCCGATCGTCCTTCAGAGTGTGACCGCGACGAGCGCGACACTCACCTGGCGAAGCTTTCGTACCGGGCTCGCAACCTCACAGACCGTGACCTTAACGCCGCCGGCTGCGGTCAAGATCGACCCGCGCGGGGTCCCGGGGCTGACCGACGACACGCAGTACTCAGTCACCATCGCGGCCAATCGAGGCACCGAGCCGGGCAACATCAGCGCGGCGGTGATCGAGCTCGCTGATGGCGCCGACAACGCGATGATGTACGAAGGGTTCGCACTCGGGGCCGCCGTCCCGTCCGCCAGCCTGGCTTTCACCGACATCGTCTTCGTCGGTCGCGTTCCGGTGACCGAGGCCGACGAGTACGTCGAGTTCCAGAACCAGGGCACGCTCCCAGAGAACATGAGCGCCTGGCGGATCGCGAGTGCCCGGGGCGGGCAGACGTACTTCTTCAGCGGGTTCACGATGCAGCCAGGCCAGATCTGCCGCCTCTACACGAATGAGGTACATCCGGAGTGGTGCGGGCTGAGCTGGGGCCGAGACACGCCGCAGTGGGACAACGTCGGCGACCGCGCGAACCTCTTCGACGCTACTGGAAGGGTCGTGAGCTCGATGGGCTACGGCGGCCTGTAGGGCCGTCGAGGAGTCGCAGGCAGCGCCTTCAGCGTGTGCCAGATCACGTCGTTCGGACGCGCGCCGCGTCAATGTGGCCACCACCTGACGGCCGGTCGGTTACTTGACACCAGGGCGCACGCTTTGTCGAGCGCTGACCTGGGATGAGCGCCGCTTTGGCGCGCGGGGGGAGGGAACACATGTTTCGCGGCCTGACGCTGACACTCGCCGTTGCCTTCGTGTCTTCGTTCCTCCAATTCGGTGGTGGGACGAGAGCGCTCGCAATCGATCTTCAACCGACGACGACGATTTACTTGCCAAATGTCACCAGGATGCTCGGCGGACCGGACGGGTGGAACACACCGTTCATTGTCCAAAACGTTGGAACGGCATCGACGACCCTGACGTTCGAATTCCGACGGTTCTCGGACGGCGCCGTGGTGAAGGTCCGGACGGTCTCGGGCCTCGCGGCGGGCACGTCGGTCTTCCACTGCCCGAACTGCGACCAGGAGCTCGCCGCCGGCGGGCAGTACTCGGTCGTGATCAAGTCGTTCGGTTCACCCGTCGTTGCGGTCGTGAACGAGCACCAGAACGAAGCGAACCCACAACGCCAGGAAGCGCTTTCCTACGACGGGCTCTCTTTTGGCTCGACGAAGGTCCACCTCCCTTACGTTGCCGCGCTCTCAGGAGGCTTCTACTGCACCGTCATCGCTCAAAACCTCGGGTCCGCGCTTGCGTCGGCGACTGCCGACTTCAAGAGCTTCGACGGTCTGAAGAACGCGCAGCTCGCCCGAACCATCGTGGCCGGCGGATCACAGTTCATCGATCCGCGATTCGAGCCCAACCTCACGGCAGGGACGGAATACGCGGTGACGCTCACCTCTACCCAGCCGCTCGGCGTCGTCGTCAACTGCCACAACGACGATGCCAGCAACCCCGCGCCGCGCGCCTTTAGCTACAACGGTGTCCTAGCCGGAAGCGAGATTCGCACATTCGCGCCGTACGTCGCGAAGAATGTCAACGGTCGCACGAGCAGAGTCATTCTTCAGAACATCGGCACTACATCTGCGCAGCCGGTGTTGCACTGGGGGTCTATTGGCGGACCGATCACGACATTCCTCAACGGTCCGGCGGCGGTCGCCCCGGGTGCGGTCTGGACGTACGACTTCGGCACCTCGAACGTGCCCGACGGCGAACGCTCGATATATGCGAGCGGCGGTCAATTCGCCCTTCTCGTGGACACGCGTAGTCCTACGACGGCGATGGGCTTTACCGGCGGCACCGAATATTCCAATCGGGTCTACCTTCCGAACATCACCCGAACCCTCGGCGGACCATCGGGTTGGACGACGCCGATCGTGGTCCAATCGCAGGACGGGTGGGCGGCGACGATGAAGTGGTACCGATTCGCGGACGGCGTCCTTGTCCATACACAGCTACTCAGCTTCGGCTTCTTGCCTGGGATGAGCATCAAGGTCGACCCGCGCAGCATCCCGCAGCTCACTGATGACACGCAATACGCTGTGACGATCGAAGCCTCGCGCGGGGGCGTCGGTGCCGTCGTGCTCGAGCTGAACGATCGTGGAGGCGACTCCGCTATGGCCTACGAAGGCATGGTCCCATCGCCGAGCGCTACCTTCGGTACTTCGAGTTGTAGTCCGACGGCCGACGTCTCGGGCTCGTCATTTATTTGCCGCTTTTATGGCCTCCCGCCGGGTGCCACGCCCGTCAACTACGCGATCACATTTCCCGGCCAGGCCGACCTGACCCAGCAGATCCAGGAGGCCGTAGCCTCGGACGGCAGTTACCACGTCACGGTCGCCGCGGCTACGCTCGGGCTCCGGACGGTCACGGTCACCGCGGGCGGGGTCTCTAAGAGCGCCTCATTCACGGTGAACTCACCAACGTTCGGCCTGCAAATCACCCAGAGTCAAAACGGCGCCGTTGCAGCGACAACGAAGGCCGGCGCGGCATGCATCGCGTATGCGCAGCTGCCTGACAAGACGTTCGTAACCTCGAACCTCTTGGCGGTGGTCAAGACTGCAGACGGCGTTGGAAAGGTGTCGTGGACATATCCAACGCAACCTGGCGCGGGGACCGCGACGCACGTCGTCGAGTGCCTCGCGAATGCTGAGACACACGTCGCCAGCGCGCCGTTCAACTTGCCGTGATCCCCGTGCGGAGGGTCAGCTCAGGTTGACCCTCCCGTGTGGGTACCCTCATTTCCATGACGACCTACGCGCTCCACCTCGAGTCCGGTCCGCAGCGCAAGAAGACACTCGTTCACGTTCTCGACCTGCTCGGCTGCGTCGTGCAAGCCGACACGACCGACGAGGCGATCGCCTCGGCGCCCGACGCGATCCGCGCGTACCTCCGCTATTTGGGCCGGCACGGCGATAAGGTCGATCCGAACGAAAAGATCGAGACCCGCCTCGCGGAGCACAACACCGAAGGGTTGTTCTCGGGGCAGGCGCCCTGGCCGCAGGACCTGAAGCCGCTCGCGCCCGCCGCGCTCGCGCGGTACGTGCGGTGGCTCGATTGGTCGCGAGCGGATCTGCTCGCGCTCGTGAAGGGGATCGACGAGAAGGGTCTTCGCGCGAAGCCGGCCAAGGGCCGATCGCTACGCGACATCCTGCTGCACGTCCTCGACGCGGACAAGTCGTATGTCTACGGGCTCGTCGGTCCGCTGAAGGCGATGGGGGAGCCGACGAACGCCGCGGACCGCGGCGATCTCGACCTCCGCATCGCGCTGAAAGAGGCACGCGCAGCGGCCATCGATCGCTTGAGGGCGCTCACGCCGGCGGAACGTCGGACCGTGCGAAAGGCTGGGCAGTCGACGTACTCGGCGCACCGGGTGATCCGCCGCATGCTCGAGCATGAGTGGGAGCATCGCCGAGAGATCGCGGCGCGCCTAGATCGCGACGCCTAGGCCCGGACTGGCACTTTCCCCATCGCGTTCACGAGAAGGTCGACCAGCGGCAGCGCGAGCGCGTGCGCGCGATCGGCGCGCGCGTCGTATCCGCAGACCGAGATCCCACGGACATCCGCGACGGCAAAGACCTGGCGGAGGAGATCGGCGAACGCCTTCATCGGCGGACCCCCGACGGCCGCAAACGCCACCGCGGGGAACTCGCGCGGATCGATGACGTCGACGTCGACGTGCACCCACACCGAGCGGCGCCGCGACCACGCGATGAGACCCGGCGCCTCAGGGTGCTCTCGATCGAACGCGATCCGCAGCACGCGCGACCGATCGAGGTTCGTGATCTCGCCGCTGTCGAGCGACCGCGCGCCCACCAAAGCGACGCGGTCGTCGGAGATCTTGCGCGCGCCGGGGAAAAGAAGCGGCGCGACCGAACGACCGCAGAGATGAGCAAGGACCATCCCCGAGATGTAATGCGACGGTGTCGTCGCAAGCGTGTTGAAGTCGCCATGGGCGTCGAAGTAGACGAGCGATAGCTCCGGCTCGGCCGCGAGCGCACCGGAGAGAGCCCCGGCGAGGAGCGTGCACTCGCCGCCGATGACTGCGACGGTCGCGCCCTCTTGGAGCGAGGCCAGCACGCCGTCGGAGAGCCCGCGGCAGGCCTCGCGCGCCGCGCTCAGCCAACGGTCGCGTGGATTAAAGGGAACGCGCACGCGCTTCTCCGCGCCGAGGCGGTCCGCGAGCAGCGGGCCAAGGGCAGCAGGTGCCTCCTGCAGCCCCATGAAGCGCTGCTCCGTCACCACGCCGGCCTCGAAGAGATGGAGCGGGCGAGCCGCCATTTCTGGACGCATGGTAGCCATGCCGGCAGGCAAGCGACCCGCCCGCGCGCGCCGTCTAACGAGTGATGAGACCGCTCTGATTCAGCGCCAAGCAGATGACTGCGATCGCGGCGAGTGGATAACGAGACCAACGTCCGGAAACGAGCATAAGGATGCCGCAGACGAGCGCGATGATCGCGAGGATGAAGCTGATCGTGAGCGCAGGCATGTGCACCTCCCGCGTGCAAGAGTGCTCGGCGGTCGTGCAACCGCCATGCCCGCCGTCAATCTATGGTCGTGAGCAGCCGGTCAATCGCGGCGAGCCCTGAATGCAGCACGCGCGACGGCATTCCGAATCCGATCCGCAGATGCCGCTCTGCGCGGAAGTGGATACCCGGCACGATCATCGTGCTGTACTCGCGGATCAGCCGATCGACGAGAGGCATCGAGTCGATCGGGTACTGGTAGCTGAAGAAACAGATCGCGCCCGCCGCCGGCGGGGTCCAGTGCAGCACCCGCGAGTGGCCGGCGGCCCAGTCCTCGAGCAGCGGCCAGCGTTCGTTGATGAGAAACCGCGCGCGTTCGAGGAGCTGCTTGCGACGCTCCAGCGCGACCTCGGTCAGCGCCTCGGACAACGTGGCCGGCGCGATCGTCGTGTAGTCCTTGATCTCGACCGCCGCCTGAATGCGCTCGCGGGATGCGACGATCCATCCGACGCGGAGACCGGGGAGGCCGTAGACCTTCGATAGTCCGCCGGTCACCACGATCCGCGCGCCCCGGCCACTGAACGAGGGACTCTCCTCCGCCGAGCGCTCGGACCCGCGATAGACCTCGTCCGAGAGGATCCACGCGCCGTGCTGATCGGCGATGCGGACGATGCTGTGCACCTCGGCCTGTGACAGGACCTGCCCTGTCGGGTTGTTCGGCTGGCACACACAGATGATCCGCGTGCGCGGATTCACGACGGCCGCGAGCGCGTCGAGGTCGATCGTCCACGCGCGCTCTTCGCGCAACCACACCTCGCGCACCCGCGCTCCCAGCGCCGTCGCGATGCCATGGACCTGCATGTAGTTCGGCATGACCACGACGACCTCGTCCCCCGGGCTGACGAGCGACGCGAGGGCGAGGAAATTCGCTTCGCTCGTGCCCGTCGTCATCATCACGTCGTCCGCATCGTGCCCGGGATGGATGCCCGCGATAAGCGTCCGCGTCGCGTCGCGCCCCATCCCCTCGGCGTACCCGAGCCTTGTCTTCATGAGCTCCTTCGGATCGCGCGTGATCTCCGCGAGAGTGAGCGCCTCGACCCCCGACTCGGAGAGGTCGTAGTTGACCTTGTGCTCCCAGACGGACTGCATGCGCTCCATGTCGAAGCGTGGGAACTTCATCGCCGCACACGATATCGTCGGCCACGGTGCGTGTAGGGATCCAGCTACCCGAGGTCGAGCGCGAGGTGCGCTGGCCCGAGGTCGCCGCGATCGCGCGCGCCGCCGAGCACTCGAAGTTCGACTCGATCTGGGTCGGGGATCACCTTCTCTACCGCGGCGGCGGACGACCCGAGCGCGGGCCGTGGGACGCCTGGACGCAGCTCGCCGCGCTCGCGGTGCTGACGTCGCGCGTCCGGGTCGGGCCCCTCGTGGCATCCACGGCCTTCCACGCGCCCGGCGTGATCGCGCGGATGGCCGCATCCATCGCCGAAGTCTCTGGTGGCCGGTTCACTCTTGGCCTTGGCGCGGGATGGAACGAGACCGAGTTCCGCGCGTTTGGTTTTCCCTTCGATAAGACGGTTTCGCGATTCGAGGAATCGTTCGAGATTGTGCGGCGGCTGCTCGCGGGCGAACACGTCACCTTTAAGGGGGAGTTCCAGAACCTCGACGACGCGGTCCTTCTGCCGCCGTCTCGGCGCCGCATCCCCATCATGATCGGCTCGAACGGCGCGCGGATGCTGGCGACCGCCCTCCCGCACGTCGACGCGTGGAATACCTGGTTCACCTCGTACGGGAACACGGTCGAAGGCTTCGCGAACCTGCGGGGCGACGTCGACGCCGCCTGCGTCAAAGCCGGGCGCGACCCGAGCGAGCTCACGCACAGCGCCTGCGTCCTCGTCCAGGTAGGCAACGGCTCCGGCGAGCGGCCGCACGACGTCCCGCCGGTCGCGTCCACGAATCTCGCGGCGCACCTTGGCCTTCTCGCGGAGGCCGGCGCCGATGAGGCGATCCTGGTCGTCGACCCCATCAACGAGCGCTCCACGCGCGAGGTCGCGAACGCTATCGTTGACCTGAAATAAGCGACCGGTGCCCCGTCCGAGTGGACGGGGCCTTTCGGCGTCTAGGAGCGCAATTGGCGAGATTCGCGAGACTTTTTGGACGTGGCGGCAGCCCGCCGCGCGTCGACCGCGTCGTCGTTGGGCTGGGCAATCCCGGCGAGGGCTACGCCGGCACGCGCCACAACGTCGGCTTCCAGGTCGCCTCACGCCTCGCGAAGCGCGCGCGTGCCGAGTTCGCGGTGAAGGCGGCCGACTCGCGTATCGCCGAGGGCGCCATCGACGGCGTGCGCGTCGCGATTGCCCGGCCGCAAACGTTCATGAACGATTCGGGTCGCGCGGTCCGCAAGCTGCTCGACCGCTACCGCATCCAGCCCTCGGACCTGCTCGTGGTCTTCGACGAGGTCGACCTGCCGCTCGGCAAGATCCGCCTTCGCGAGAAAGGCGGACCCGGCACCCACAATGGGATGCGCTCGATCGTCTCCGCGATCGGCGAAGACTTCCCGCGCCTGCGTGTCGGCGTTGCGCCCGCGGATCCGCTTCGTGAGATCGGCGACCTCGTCGAGTACGTGCTCACACCGTTCGATGCGGACGAGCGCGCGGCGGCGGAGACGTCGCTGACGCGCGCCGCGGAAGCCGCGGAGGTCGCGCTCCGCGAAGGCATCCAGCCGGCGATGACCAAGTTCAATGGTTAGCGCCATCGACGTCGGACGCGCCCGCCTTGGGGGCGTGCTCGCGCTGGCCGAGCGCAGCGACGCCTATCGAGACCTCGCGTCACGTCTCGAGGATCGGCAGCGCCTCATCGTGGCCGACGCGAACGCGGGGGCGCGGGCGTTCGCGTGGTCGGCGCTCGTCGCGGAGAACGCACGAACTGTCGCACTCGTGGCGCCGAGCGAGGACCGCGCGCGCCGTTGGCGAGCCGAGCTCGCCGGATGGCTCGGCGAAGAGCGCGTGCTCGCGTTCCCCGAGCGCGAGACGATGCCCTTCGAAGCCGGAGCCCCTTCCGGTACCGCAGTCCATCAGCGGCTGCTCACGCTCTGGCGACTTGCGACCGCGCATGTCCCGGTCGCCGTCGTCACCAGCCTGCGCGCGCTTCTCGAGCACACCATTCCGCCGGACGACCTCGCGCGTCGCGGCCGGACGCTGCGCGCCGGGGACCGGCTCTCGTGGACCGAGACGGCGGCGTGGCTCTTCGACCTCGGGTACGAGCCGGTCACCGAAGTGAGCGAGCCCGGGACGTTCTCGCGCCGCGGCGGAATCATCGACATCTATCCGGCGTCGGCGGACCAACCCGCGCGTGTGGAGCTCTTCGGCGACGAGATCGAAACGCTGCGCGCGTTCGATCCGGTGACCCAGCGTTCACAGTCGCCGCTCGACGAGCTCGTCGTCCTCCCGGCACGGGAGTTCGCGCTCGAGACCGCGCCGGCGCTCGCGGAGCGCCTCGCGCGCGCGGGTTGGGATCAGCTGGCGCAGGCCGACGGCGACGAAGGCCCCGACCTCTCCGCGTACTCGCGACTCCTCGATGCGCTCCGGGAGGGTGGGTACGCCCCAGGCGCGGACGCGTTGGCGCCGTCCCTGGGCGCGACGGCGTCCCTCCTCGACCATCTCGGGGATCGCGCGACGGTGGTTTTCGAGGACACGGTCGAGCTCGATCTCGCACACGACGCGCTCGAGGCGCAGGCGGAGGAGCGCCGCGACGAGCTTGCCGCACAGGGCCTGCCGGTCTCGGTCTTCCCTCCGCCATACGTGCCGCGTTCCCGCATCGACGCGCGGGCGACCGAGCACGGCTCGGCGCGCATGGGGGCTGGGCCGAACGCGGTGCGGCTCGGGTGGGCCGGAAGTGCGAGCTACGCCGGCAGGCTGAACGAATTCATCGCCCAGCTGGCCACGCCGCCTGCGGAGGGGGTCACGCTGATCGCGACGCCGCAGGCGGCGCGCCTCGCGGAGCTGCTCGCCGACCGCGATATCACCGCGGTCGCGCGCGAAACGGTCGCGGACACCCCTCAGCCGGGCTCGCTCGTCGTCGCCCGCGTCCCGCTCGCCGAAGGGTTCGCGATACCCGAGCTCGGGCTGCGGGTCTTCACCGACGCCGAGGTTTTCGGGTTCCGCAAGCCCCGCCACCCCGAGCAGCGCCGCAGACGAGTCCAGATCGGCTCGTTTCTCGCCGACCTCAAGCCGGGCGACCACGTGGTGCACGAGGACCACGGCGTCGGCCGGTTCGAGCGCTTCATCACCCGCGAGGTCGCCGGCGTCGTGCGCGAGTACCTCGAGCTCCAGTTCGCCGGCACCGATGTGGTGTCCCTTCCGACCGAGCGCGTCGACAAGGTGACGCGGTACGTCGGCGGCACGCCGCCGGCCCTCTCCGCGCTCGGCGGGCGCGAGTGGGGCGTCACCAAACGCCGGGCGAAGAAGGCCGCCGAAGAGATCGCGAAGGAGCTCCTCCGCCTCTACGCGGCTCGCGAGGCGACGCAGGGGTTCGCGTTCGGACGCGACACCCCCTGGCAGATCGAGATGGAGAACGCGTTTCCGTACACAGAAACGCCCGACCAGCTCCAGGCCATCGAGGACACCAAGCGCGACATGGAGCGCGGCCGGCCGATGGATCGCCTCATCGTCGGCGACGTCGGGTACGGCAAGACCGAAGTCGCCCTTCGGGCGGCCTTCAAGGCGGTCCAGGACGGCAAGCAGGTCGCGATCGTCGTGCCCACGACCGTCCTGGCGCAGCAGCACTTCGAGACCTTCGCCGAGCGCCTGGCGACCTTCCCGGTGAACGTGGAGATGCTGTCGCGGTTCCGCTCGCCCGCCGAGCAGCGGGCCGTCGCCGAAGGCATCGGCACCGGCGAGGTCGACATCGTCGTCGGCACGCACCGCGTGCTTCAAAAGGACGTGCAGTTCCGCGACCTCGGCCTCGTGGTGATCGACGAGGAGCACCGCTTCGGCGTCAAGCACAAAGAGCGCCTGAAGCAGATGCGGACCGAGGTCGACGTGCTGTCGATGACCGCCACGCCGATCCCGCGGACGCTCCACATGGCCCTCTCCGGGGTGCGCGACATCAGCGTGATCGAGACCCCGCCCGAGAACCGACAGCCGATCGAGACCCACGTCGTCGAGCGGAGCGATGACGTGCTGCGCGAGGCGATCGTGCGTGAGGTCGATCGCGGGGGCCAGGTCTATTACGTGCACAATCGCGTGCAGGGCATCGAGCAGGAGGCGCATCGCCTCCGCGAGCTCGTCCCGAGTGCGCGGTACATCGTCGCCCACGGGCAGATGGACGACCGAAAGCTCGAGCGCGTGATGGTCGAGTTCGCGGATGCCGAGCACGACGTCCTGGTGTGCACGACGATCATCGAGTCCGGCCTCGACATCCCCAACGTGAACACGATCGTCATCAACCGCGCCGGCGCTCTCGGACTCGCGCAGCTCTACCAGCTCCGGGGTCGGGTCGGACGCAGCGCCGAGAAGGCCTACGCCTACCTTCTCTACACAAAGGAGCAGCACCTGACGGAGCAGGCTCGGAAACGCCTCCAAGCGGTGTTCGAGGCGAGCGAGCTCGGCGCCGGCTTCAAGATCGCCATGCACGACCTCGAGATCCGCGGGGCGGGGAACATCCTCGGCGCCGCGCAGCACGGACACGTCACCGCCGTCGGCTTCGAGCTGTACACCCAGCTTCTCGAGGAGGCCGTGAACGAGCAGCGGGGCGCGCCGCGCGCGGCCGCCCTTCCCGAGATCACGGTCGACCTGGCGCTGTCGACGGCCATCCCCGACGACTACGTCCCGAGCCGCCAGCGCAAGCTGGAGCTCTACCGGCGCATCGCCGGGCTCGCCCTCCTCGACGATCTGGCCGGCCTCCGGGAAGAGCTCCGCGATCGTTACGGTCCGCCGCCGGAACCCGTCCGAAACCTCCTCTACGGCGTCGAGGTGAAGCTGCGGGCCGTCAAAGCGGGGGTCACGGAAGTGCGCGCCCGCGGCCCGGAGCTTCGCGTGGTGCTGGGCCGGGACATCCAACCAGACGAACGCACGCGCGTTTTGCGCTCGTTCCCGAAGGCGCAGGCGGGCCAACGCCAGATCCGGTTGTCGGTGCTCGATGTGAAGGCCGACTGGCGCGATGCACTGACCGGTTTGCTCGATCGACTCGCGGCTTGATGAGACTCGCCTGCGACCACAAGCGGCAGCGTTCTGTCATCTTTGCGCTCGACGATGATGACCGCGCTTCGCACCATCGGCCTCGCGGTGCTAGCGCTGTTGCCGACCCTCATCGCTGGGCTGACCCTCCGCTAATTCCCCGCGCGGCGGGCTCTTGAAGCTCTGGTTCCTCGCGGCTTTCCTGGTTCTCTGGGGCAACCTCCTCCATCCGCTGATCGGCGGTACCGCGGTGCTGCCCGGCGGGAGCTGGCAGTTCGTCCTCGCGGGCGGCGGTCTTGTCGCCGTCTCTCTCGTCGCGGCGCGTGGGATCGGGCTCGACGCCGCGGCGCTCGGGTTGCGCCGCGCCGGATCGGTTCGCGGTGCCGCGATCGGCGCGCTCGCCGCGGGAGGGATCGCGTCGGTCGATGTTCTCGTGTTACGACTCGCGCCCTCGATCCTCGGCCAGCCGGTGGGCTACGCCCCGCTCGCGCGCGTCTCGGCCGACGAGCTCGTTCGGCACATCGCGCTGTTCCTGCCGCTCGGGGCGGTGCTGCCAGAGGAGCTCGCGTTCCGTGGCACGCTGCTTGGCGGACTGGTCGCGAGACATGGCGTTCGCACCGCGGTGACGGCCTCGGCCATCGCGTTCGCGCTGTGGCACGGCACGGTCGCCTGGTTCACGGTCATGAACACGTCACTGCCGGTCGTCCTGATCATTCCCGCGATGGCGGGCGCGCTCGCGATCGTCTTCGTCGGTGGCGTCATCATGGCGGGCTTGCGTGTCGTGACTGGAACGCTCGCGACCAGCGTCGCCGCGCACTGGGTATTCAACGCGGTCATCCTGATCGGTCTCTGGACGGACCGAGCCGTGCCGTGAAGATCGGCATCGACCTCGACGACGTCATGGCGATCTGCTCCGTGCCCTACCTGCGTCGCTTCGCCCAGGAATTCAACGTGGAGCTTCCGGATGAGAGCCAGATCGGGTGGCACCTGCTCTCGCAGAAAGAGATCGGCGCTGGCTACGACACGGTCGTGCCCGGGCTCGAAAAGGTCACACCCGAGCAGCGCGACCAGTTTCGCATCCGCCTCTACGACAGCACCTTCTTCGCCGAGCTCGAGGTCTACAAGGACTGCCCCGTCGTTCTCGAACGCCTCGTCGCGGCGGGTCACGAGCTGTACTTCATCACGGCCCGGGCGGAGCGCCGTCGGTACATCACGGAAACGTGGCTGCGCGAGAAAGGGATCTTCGATCACGCCAAGGCGGTTCACCTCAAGCCCGTCGGTGATTTTCGCCCGGAATACCCGCGCGGCCGGTACGATCCCGCGGGGTCAGCCGATTACAAGGTGCGTCTCGCGAACGAGCTCGAGCTCGACGCGTTTTGCGAGGACGACGTCGTCATCTCACAGACGCTGGCGAAAGCCGGCGTGCGGGTCTTCCTGTTTGACCAACCCTGGAATCGCGAGGTCAGAGGCGAGCGGATCACCCGCGTGACGGGATGGAGCGATCTGGCCCAACATCTCGGCATCTGATGAGGCCGACGACGTTCTATTTCGTGCGGCACGGCGAGAGCGAGGGGAACGCCGCCCGCGTCTTCACCGGGCAGACCGACTCGCCCCTCACCGAGCGCGGACGCCAGCAGGCCGAAGCGGTCGCCGACGAGCTGGCCAGCGTGAAGTTCGACCGAATCGTCTCGAGCGATCTCTCCCGCACCCGCGACACCGCGGATGTCATCGCGAAGCGCCACGGGATGCGGGTCGAAGTCGTTCCGGAGCTCCGCGAGATCGACGTGGGGGATCGGACCGGGAAGACGTTCGATGAGACGCGAGGGTTGCCGAACTGGAACGACGACGGTTTTGTCGCGTGGCCCGGTGGGGAGACGCTCGATCAGGTCGTGGCGCGCACCCTGGGCGCCATCGAGCGCCTCACTCGCGAAAGTCCCGGGAAGACGATTCTCGTCGTCGGCCACGGCGGGGTGAACCGCATCCTGCTGTCGCATTTCCTCGGGATCCTTCCGAAGCTCGACCGAACACCCGCGACGAACACGAACGTCAGCGTGGTGCATACCGATGGGAAGACCCACACGGTCGAGCGGCTCTTCGCTGCGGACCACATGTCGAACGCCGAACGTCCGACGACCTGATCGTGGGCTCGGCCGTCCCACCGCGGCAGCACGTCTACAACGCGCTCTTTCCCTGCTACATCGAGGTCTGCGCCGTCACGCAGTTACACCAGACGGGCGCGAAGCCGGGCGGCTGGGGCGGTCACGCCACCCTCTTCGTGAACGGCGCGGAGATCGAGACCGGCGCGGGTTATCCCCGTCTGCGTCTGGCCGCGGCCGGGGCCGACCTTTCAGGCGCCGACTCCGGCACCGGGATCAGCGTGAACAAAATCTTCGACAACGTGACCTGGGTCGCGATCCCAGGACGCGACGAGTTCTTCCACGGGAGTCTCGCTCCGGAGCAAACGCTCGACGAGGGGTTCTACGAGGCCGCGATCCACAAAGCGACGGACGCCGGCTGGTTCGCCGGCATTGGGATCAAAGATGAATTGATTCGGCAGAAACCCCCAGCGATGCCTGCCGCGGAGTTCGTGGTCCGGCATTCGGTCGGGACGGACTTCGCGCTGAATTTCGCGCGTACCGCCTACTGCGCGCGCCTGCCGATGAGCCGCGAGGCGTTGGGCGACGTGATCGCCTATCTCAACGCTCTCAACGAGAGCGCGCAAAAGAGTGGCTACACGTGGAACATGTACACGAACAACTGCAGTCACGTCGCGCACAACGCGTTAGCCGCGGCCGGCGTGTGGGACCCGAAAGTCGTCCGCGGTCCCAGCGCTGTGGACATCGCCAAAGACGTCTTGAGCCTCGTGCGGGCTCTCGCGCTGACCCAGATGTCGGACCTTTCGTTTCCGGCAAACAATTTTGTGCGTCTGTACGAGGCCGGAAATGAGCGTCCCATCAACGATGTGAGCGCCGCCTTCCACAACCACGATGTGCGGCGAACGCTGAACGACGGCTGGATGAGCACGGGCCCCGGCGCGCTCATCGCCACATATCCGATGCACGACGCGAGCCGGAACCGGATGTTCGCGCCGGGTCGCGACCCGTTCCTGTTCTCGGTGCCAGTGTTCTGGGACAAGGAAGACAAGTTCAAAAGACTGACACGCGCGACGCCGTCGATCGTCACCGATCTTGCGCCGAACCTGGCTTCCTTCCGCGACAGGTATGCCAAGACGCTGGAAAATCAGCGGACCGTCGACGACGAGCTGGGCATGCTGCATGACGGCGAGAGCGAGCGGGACTTTCGCGCTTTCTACAGCCGCTTCTACCAGTACGTCGCGGACGAGCTCACAAGGACCGACGGTCTCATCGCGGACTACAAGCGACTCGCCGGCTCGAGTTGAGTCGCGACCACGTCTTCAGCCGGCCTTCTGTTTCAGGAGGTCGAGGATTTGATTCTGACCCTGCAGGATCGCGATCTGCTGCATCGACATCTGATGAAGCGTGGTCAGGGTCTCGTGATCCGCCTCGGCGCGAGCGTCCTGCGCCGCGGAGATCACGTTCTGCCCGACGATGATGATCGGCAGAAGGACGAGCTGAAGGAAGTTCGAAGAGAGCCAGTTCACGAGCACCGTCGGCGAGCCCTGCTGGATCGCCGCCGGCAGCGCGACCAGGGCGATGAGCGTGAAAACGTAGGCGCAGTACATCGTCCCGACGATCTTCGTGACCATGACCGCCACCGCCGCGTTTAAGCGACCCACCGGCCCGGCGCCGTGAACACGAAGATGTACATGCTCGGCCAACACCAGCCTGTGTACCCCGGTCTGCGGGCTCGGTTTTGCCGTGGTCATTGAGTGCCCTCCGAATTTCTCTAGGTGCCCAGCGCGATCTACGCGTCGATGACGGGTGGTTCGAACGAGCGCAAGACGAGAAGGAAGAGATTGATCGGGTGGACCAGGCGCGCCAGGAGAGCGAGCTCGAGCATCCCGAAGAGGTGCGCAAGGATGATCAGAGTGCTCACGATGCGGATGACGAGCGGCTCATCGCCGGTCAGCGCGTACAGCGGGAACGGAAGAAGAGCGAGGAAGACGAGGATGAAGCTCAGGCGAGCGATCATCCGCAGCCGCCAGAGTTCGGCCCGCGTCCAGCCTTGATCGCGGCCGCGGAACGCCGAGACGAGCCCCGCGAAGCCGGCAACGCTCAGCGCAAGTCCGGACACGCTAAGGAAAGAAGAACTCGTCACGCACGGCGCGAACTCTAGCCCGGCGGACCGGGAGTCTCGTCCCTTGGTTCGGACTTAAAAACGCGCCGTGACCGGCGAGCGCCCCCCGGGAACGACCATGTAATTGCGCGCTGCGCACGCGCAATTACATGGTTTTTGGTTATCGCATCGAGGCTAGATCTTTC
>VBEY01000337.1 GCA_005889295.1 Chloroflexota bacterium
ACCAAGCGTAAGAAGACGCTGCCGGTTGTGCTTGGATTCGAGCGCGCCCAGGGTAAGACCCGCGAGCGTCTGGCGGCCCTCTTCGCGCCGGCGGCGCCGCTCGCGAGCGAGAGCGTCGAGCAGATTCGCGAAATCCTGGATGACCTCGGAGTTCGCGCCTTAATCGACACGGAGATCACCGAGCAACGCGGTCGCGCACTGCACGCCCTTCGCGGCATCGCGTCGATCGCGAGGTCTCGGGAGCCACTCGACTTGCTCGAGCGCCTCGTCGCCTCAGCGACGGGCGCGACGACGGAGCCAGCGGGAGCCATCGCGAGCTAGCGCTCAGCGCTCGCCATTCGGCAGAATTTCGACCGCGCTCGGGTCCTCCGCGGGAACGAACGTTGGGGACTTGTCCTTCGGTGGACGTTTGCCCTCGGAACCCTTGGCGAATGGTGTCATGCTGACTCGCGCCACGCCGCCCGCGACCACGTTGGCATGCTCAACGCGTTTGCCGGTGACTCGCGCGTGGTCGGGTACGAAGACCTTGTATTTGCCCGGCACCAGATCGACAAACGCGAAGTAGCCGGAACCGTCGGTGAGTCGCGATACCAGCACCCCGTCTGTCTCGGTATCACGAAGTTCGACGAGGATCTGGTCGAGTGAGACGCCAGTATTGGCCGTCACGGTCCCAGCGAGGTGACCACGCGTGGGTGCGCTCTTCCACGGCATATCCGGTACGGTCGCGGGACTCGCGAAGACGGGAGGAAACTGCGTGTCGTACTCCGATGGTTGCGTGAGCGCGCGAGTAAGCTCGGCGCGACTCGCGTCGCCAACCCTGAAGCCATAGGGCAGCGGAGGGTTGCACGATGAATTGGTGCGGCAATCGGGGGTGCGATACGAATATCCGACCCACCCAATGCCAATGTTCCCCGCCGCACTTGGAGCGAGCGCCTTGCGCACCTGAGTCACCGAGCCGTCGATCGTGTTGAGATAAATCGCCGCACCAATCGTCGTGGAACGCGCGTACTGATGGTCCTTCGCGAATTCGTTCCAGTCCGTGTACCAGGCTCGCTGGTCGCCGAAACAGCCAGGCCCCGTCGCCGTGCAGTGCTCGCGCTTGTAGTTCATGGGGATGTTCGTATCGAGGATCCCCTCCTCCATCCAGCCGCGCCAGTCCTGCAGCGTCTCGCGGTACGGCCGCGTCGAGGTCCAGTCGCCGCCGTAGCCCTGAGGACCGTCCCCGTACGTGATGGTGTCGGCAGTGATGCGGAGATAGGGCTTGATGGCGTGGGCCTCGACGTAGACCTTGCGAACGATGTTGGTGATCTGATCTCGCCGCCACTGTGACCACTGTGGATCGTTCGGCAACGGCCGATCAGCCCGGCCGGTCACGGGCTGGAAGCGGGCCAGCGCGACGGGGTTGTATCCCCACGCGTTATCCGCGGGCCACGCCGGGAGGGGCAGATCCGGATACCGGACTCGATCGAAGTTGAGGCCATCGATCGCGTAGTTCCGCGCGACGGAGAGGTACATCTGAACGATGTAGTCGGCGGCCTCAGGGTGGCCTGGATCGAAGAACCAGTTCGCGGCCGAGCTCGGACTCTCGCGGAGCGCGCCGTCGTACCGGACACCGAGCCAGTTGTCATACCCGGTCTTCGACGGACCGTGCTGATTGAACGCGTGGCTCGGATCGAGCGGAGCGACCGAGCTGTTCCAGAGCGCGGTCGTGATGATCCACGCATGGACCTGGATGCCGGCCGCGTGCGCCTTCGCGATGATCGCATCGAGAGGGTCGTAGGGAAGTGGGGCGATCGCGGCCTGTGTGCGCGGCATACTGGCTCGGTTGCAGAAGCAGTCCCCCCGCCTTCCGATCTGAACGACCAAGGCATTGATGTTTGCCGCCTTCGCGGCGTCGACGAGCTTCGTCGCCTGCGCATCGCTGAAGATCCCATCGCCAAACGCGTCCACCCACAGCGCGCGGAACTCGCTCGTCGCTGCGCGCGCCTGAGGCGCGAGCCCTGCGGAAAGAAGGATCGCAAGGACGACGATGAGCGCGGGCACATGCCGCATGAAGACCCTCCAGCGCTGGGTGCGGCGGATGGTGAAACGACGCGTGGGTCCTCGCAACGCGACAAGCCCTCGGCAGGCCGCACGCCGAGACGCCTAGAATCCGCGCGCGATGGGACCGGGCGGCATCATCCTCGAGCCAAACGAAAAAGTGCTCCTCGCGACGCGACCGCTCTTCCTCTGGGAGCCGCTCGTGATCATCGACATTCTGCTACTGGTGCTCGCTCTCTACTTCACCAGCGTGCAGCCGGGGCTCATGGTCTTTTCTCTGGCCGTGTTCGCGCTGCTCACGCTCTGGCTGCTGGTGCA
>VBEY01000145.1 GCA_005889295.1 Chloroflexota bacterium
CGGAATGTACGACCACGTCGAGGGCGGCTTCTTCCGCTACTCGACGACGCGCCAGTGGGAGATCCCGCATTACGAGAAGATGCTCGAAGACAACGCCGAGCTCCTTGGGATCTACGCGGAGGCGCACCGTTCGTTCCCGGCCGCCGGGTACGACCGCGTCGCGCGCGACGTGATCCGCTGGATGGACGCGACGCTCTGGCAGAAGGACAAGAAGCTCTGGGCCGGGTCGCAGGATGCCGACGAGCACTACTACACAATCGACTCGGCCGACGAGCGCGCAAAACACGACGCGCCGTTCGTCGACCCGACGGCATACGCGGGATGGAACGCGCTCGCCGCGTCCGCGTACTGGGCGGCATGGTCGGCGCTCGGCGACGACGCATTCGACACTCGCGCCCATGACGCGATGGGTTCGATGGCCCGTCAGCTCTGGCACACGCAGACGAAAACGCTGCCCCACTTCGACGCGGCCGGCGGCGCGAAGGTCGTGGACCTGCTCGGGGATGTCGCCGCGAATCTCGCGGCGAATCTCGACGCCTACGAGACCGGGATCCATCCCGGGGCGCTCGGCGGCGCCTTAAGAATGGCCATGACCCTCCGCGACCGCCTCGAGGATCGCGCCGGTGGCGGATTCTTCGACGCGCCCGAAGCCGTGGGCGAGCCCGGACGCCTCGCGCGGCGCGAGCGGCCCATCGAGGAGAACGCTCTCGCGGCGGACGGGCTGCTCCGCCTTGCCGCGCTGACCGGCGAGGACGAGTGGCGCGAGCTCGCACTCCGCGCTCTCCGGAGCTTTGTCGGCGAATACCGGCAGTGGGGCCAGTTCGCGGCGAGCTACGCGAACGCGGTCGCGCGCGCGCTTGCCGAGCCGCTCGTGGTCACCGTCGTCGGACCCGCCGACGATCCGGTCGCGGCCGCTCTCTGGCGCCGGGCCAGCGCGTCGACAGATCCCGCGCGGTCCCTCCACCGGCTGGTTCCGGAGCGGCTGGATGATCGCGGCCAGCCCCGCGACGCCGCAGCGATCGCGCGTCTCCAGTTCCCGACGGATCGCGTCGCCGCGTATGTCTGCATCGGTACGGTCTGCTCCGCGCCGATCGCGGACGCGGCCTCGCTCGCGCGTGCGTTGGACGAAGCGACCCGGAGACACGGCCACCCGGACTAGGCGCGACTTCTAGAAGGCCGCGACCCCTCGCACGTAAACGCCCTTCGGCGATTGGAGCACACCGAGATCCTTCAATGGATCGCCGTCGACGAATAGCAGATCGGCCCAGCAGCCCGCGCCGATGTGGCCGGCCTTCTCGAGGCCCACGACTTCGGCGGCGCGGCTCGTCGCGGCGACGAGCGCCTCCTCGGTCGATAGCCCGCAGTCCGTGAGGAGCTGGGGTTCCATGGCGAAGCGGTCGTGGCGCGTGAACGGTGCTCCCGCGTCCGTGCCCGTCGCGATCCGCACGCCGGCCTTGTGGGCCATGCGCACGCCCTCGCGGTGACGCTCCGAGACCGCACGCGTGCGCTCGACTACGACCGGGTCGAGCGCGGCGGCGTGCTCGAGCAGCGAATGCACCACGAGCAGCGTGGGAACGATCGCGACGTCTCGCTCCTTGATCAGGCGGACGGTCTTCTCGTCGAGGAGGGTCGCGTGCTCGATCGAGTCGACGCCCGCCTCGGCCGCGACGCGCATGCCGCCCGAGCCGTGCGCGTGGGTGGTGATGCGCAGCCCGGCGTTGTGCGCCTCGGCGACCGCGGCCGCGGTCTCCTCCGGGGTGTACTGCGAGACCTCGGGCGGCGCGCCTTCGCCGAGGATCCCGCCGGTCGAAAAGAGCTTGATCACCTTGGCGCCTGCCGCGACCTGCTCGCGGACCGCCTTGCGCACCTCGTCTGCGCCATCGGCGATGCGACCGACCTCGAACCCGTGGCCACCGGTCGTCGTGATCCCCCGGCCTGCCGCGACGACGCGCGGTCCCTCCAGGATCCCCCTCTCGATCGCCCGACCAAGGTCGATCACCATCGTGCCGTTCGCGCTCAGGTCGCGGACCGTGGTGACGCCCGCGCGCAGAGCCGCGCGCGCATTGCGAAAGCCTTTGAGCGTGGCGAGCGCGTCCGACTGCCGCACTTCGACGCCGAAGTTCGGCTCACCGTCGAGCGTGAGATGGCAATGGCAGTTGATCATCCCCGGCATCACGAATCGGCCGGGCGATGGGGTGACCTCGGAGCGCTCGCCCTGCGGTGTCCTCGGAATCGCGTTCCGCGCACCAACCCACGCGACCTCGGCACCGTCGACGACGATCGCGGCGTTCGCGATCGTTCGCGCGCCGTCGAAGAGACCATCGACCTCGAAGACTCTCCGCACCCTGTAGGCAGTATCGTCCGCCGATGCCCAACGCGCTCATCGAGAGTCTTCGCGCGCGCGGTTTTGTGCCACCGGACTATGACGGGGGCGGGCTCCTCAACGTCGCCGCCACGGTGCTCGACGTCCTCGGCGTTCGCGACGAGACCGACCCTCCGCCGCTGCGCGCGCTGGAGCCATCGCTTCGCGAGGGCGCCCGGCAGGTCGTCGTCGTTCTCGCCGACGGTCTCGGGTCGGCGCAGCTACGCGCGCTCTCGGCCGCGGGCGACATGCCGTTCGTCTCATCGATCCTCGAGCGCGCGCGACGCCACGATCAGGCGCAGCTCATCGAAGCGACGACGATCTTTCCATCGACCACGGCCGCTGCGATCACGACGCTCAACACCGCGCGAACGCCTCAGGAGCACGGCAACATCGCGTACTTCATCTGGCTCGAGGAGTTCTCGGCGGTCACGCAGATGCTGCGCTGGGGTCCCGGCGTGACCCGACGCGGTTCGTACTTCGACGACCAGCGCATCGATCCGCGCGAGTACGTGAAAGTGCCGAGCGTCCACGCGCGCCTGCGGCAGCGCGGGGGCCAATCCTGGGTGATCGAGCCCGAGATCTTTCACAAGGAGGCAATGACTCGCATGCACGCGGCCGAGGCGGGATACGCGGGGTATTACCTCCCGTCGTCGATGAGCGTGCGGCTCCGGGATCTCCTCGAGCAGCGGCCGTGGGGCGACGCACCGGCGTACGTGTACGCGTACTGGTCCGGGATCGACGCCGTGGCCCACGTCTCCGGCCCGCAGTCGGCGGAGCATGCCACCGAGGCCGCTCTTTTTGATAAGGCCCTGGAGCGCGCGCTCGCCTCACGACCGCCAGGCGACACCCTCGTTCTGCTCACCGCCGACCATGGGCACGCCTTCACCGATCCGGACAAGCTCATCGACCTCGTCGGCGACGAGCAGCTTCGGTCGCTGCTGCGAAACCCCATCGCGGGAGAGCCTCGTCTGGCGTTTCTTCACACGGACCAGCCCGACCGGGTGAAGCAGCATCTTGAGCGCCGGTATCCAGGTACGTTCTTCTTTCTGGATCGCGAGGAAGCGATCGCGGCCGGCCTCTTCGGGCGCGGCGACCCCGGGATCGCGAGACAGCGGATCGGAGAGGTCCTCGCGATGCTCGGCGGCGATCGCGCGGCGAGCATCGTGAAAGTCGACGGCCAGACGTTCCGGCACCGCGGGTCGCACGGCGGCATGAGCCCGGAGGAGATGCGAATACCCATCCTCGCGTGGCGCGCGTGAGCGGGTCTCTTAGCTAGGATTCGCGCCGGTGGCTACGACCTCATATCTCCAAGAGATCGCCGGCGGAATGGTCGCCGCCGCCGCGTTCGAGGACGACGACGCGGCGGTCTCCGCGTTGACCCTGCTGCGCGAATCCGGTGTGCATGAGCAGGACATCTCGGTGATCGCGCGCGACCGCCGCCGCGCCGAGCTCATCGCCGGGGACCGAGCCTGGCTTCCCGGCAAGAAATGGGGTGGCCTCCAGGCGCGCCTGCAAACGCTGATCAACGGAGGCGTGCCGAGGGATGTCACCCGGCGATACAAGAAGGCGCTTCGTTCGGGCCAGATCGTGATCGTCGCCGCGGCGGGAGATCAGCCGCCGGACACGATCGCGGCACTGCTGAAGCAGGCAGGCGGAGACCTCGAGGACATGTGGTGGCAGCAGCCCACGCTGCTCTTCGCGCCGCCGGAGCTCGCCGGGCCCTTCTAGGCGCGGTCCGCCGCGGCGATGCGTCCGAAAGCGGTGGCGAGTGTTTCGGTCTCGCGGTCCGTGAGGTAATCGGCGAAATGGCGCGCGACTGAGCGGAAGAAGTCCGGCGCCGACCGCCGGAGCTTCTGCCGTCCCTTCGGGGTGAGCACCAGCAGCTGGCCGCGGCCGTCCGACGGACACACCCGGCTACCGATGTAGCCGAGAGCCTCGAGGCGGTCGACAGCTCGCGTGAGCCCGCTCTTCGTCAGCGTCGACGCGAGCGCGAGGTCGGTTGGCCGGATGCCCTGCGGGTCGGCCTCGTTGACGATCGCGAGCAGATGGTGTTCCGCCAGTGTCAGACCCGCCTGGCGCTGGAGGTCGCGGTCGAGCGCTCGTGCGACTGCCACCGAGGCGACCATGAACGATCGCCATGCGCGAAGCTCAGCCGGCTGGAGGCGCCGTTTCCTCGTCTTCGGAATAACTTGCGTAGGCAACTAGTTGATTGTACCAGCAACTAATCAGTGGGCCGTCGCACCGGCCAGGAGTGGAAAACATATGTTCTGGTACATCGACCCATCGCACACCGCAGTGAACTTTTCGGTCAAGCACATGATGCTGAGCACCGTTCGGGGTAGCCTCGGCAAGGTCCGTGGCCGCATCGAACTGGACCCTGAACAACCCGAGAAGGGCGACTTCGAGGTCGCGGCAGCGGTACGGGGCATCAATACAGGCGATGCCAAGCGCGATGGCCACCTCCAGTCGGCCGACTTCTTCGACGCGGAGAAGTACCCGGAGGTGACCTTCAAGAGCAACGCGATTTTCCCCAAGGGCAACGGCCACTACACGGCGAGCGGCGATCTCACCATCCGCGAGGTCACGCGGCCCGTAAGCTTCGACATCGAGCTGATCGGTGTCGTTGAGAACGGACAGGGCGGGCGGCATCTCGGTGCGGCCGCGACCGTCACCATCGATCGAGGCGACTTCGGTCTCACCTGGAACATGCCGATCCCGAACGGCGTCCTCGTCGGCGAGAAGGTGAAGATCGAGATCGATCTCGAAGCAGTCGACGAAGCGACGGCCAAGACGCGAGGACTCGCGGCCTAATCCAGCGGTTGGGTGTTCAGGGCGGAATTTACGCGGTCTGCGGTGGAATCCGCCTTGGCGCCCAACGCGACCGGTAGAGCCTCCAGACGACCGTCAGCGAGGAGCCCGGCGATCAGCCCGTCCTCTCCTCCCACATACGTCCAGGCGAAGTCGATTTCGCTGGCCACGAACCAGGCACGATCGTCCGGCCACCAGAGATTTGGCGACTGATCCAGCAAAGGGTCCGGTGATTGGAGCGCGCGATCGATTGCGCCCCGGTACAGGACATATTTTCGGCGGGGCAGTTCCACTCGCTCGCTGACACCCCCGTCTTCGAAGCCTCCGAAGCCCTCCCATATGCAGAACCAGCATCGATCCTGTGTGGTCGTCGCCTTCCTCAAGTGTTCGACAAGCACGCGCCGTTGCTCCAATAGGAGAGTTCCATGCCTCGGTTCGCGTTTTCCGTAGAGCTCGGTCGGCGTCTGGCCTCGCGGGGTGCTGATCAGGTGAAACTGCATTTCGGAATGGACGATGCGGCCGTTCCGCAGTGCGATGTCGCTCCAGCGGTCGCGGCCATCGACCTCCACGGGGTGAAAGAGGCGCGCGTACCCCTGGAAACCCTCCGGGATCACTGATCCGACGTCCCGGCCGAACGGGTGAAGACGTGGTCGGATCCACGCCGCTGGTGAAACGTCGCGCTCCCATCCGAACCCCGCGCCCCACGTGCTGGCGGTGCCTCCATGCTCACCGAGCACAACACGGCTCGGTAGCTTCCGGTCGAAGATGCGGAACCGCAGCTTCATTCGTAACGCAGCGCGCTGAGCGCCGACATGCGCATCGCGCGGCGCGC
>VBEY01000146.1 GCA_005889295.1 Chloroflexota bacterium
GGGATGACTGTCGCGGCCGACGGTGTCGGGGATCACGCGACGTGGGATGCGCTGGCGACCCTTGGCTGCGACTCCGCGCAGGGCCACTTCGTCGCGAGACCGATGGTCCCGGGCGCGATCGTTCCTTGGATGGCGCAGACGCAACGCACGACCTCGAACGCATAGAAACCGCGGCCGCCTATTCCGGCGGGCCCTCCGCTGAGTGCTCGCCGGCCTGTCGCCCGGCGATCGTGAGCAGGTCGTCGGACTTGCGAGCATCGGCCGGGAATTGCGCGATGCCGAAGGACGACCCCAGAGCGAGATCCGCCGGAACGATCCCGCCGATGTCGACCAAGAAGCTCGCGATGATCTGGCGCGCGACGAGCTCGGCACCGGCGCCGTCGGTGTCCGGCAGGATGACGCCGAACTCATCGTCGCCGACCCGCGCCGCGATGTCAGACTGGCGGATCCGCCGCTCGACGGCGTCGGCGAACACTTGCAAGAGCGTGTCGCCGATCGAACGGCCGAGCCGCTCGTTCGCGAGCCTCAAGCCGGTCAGCTCGAGCACCACCAACGAGCAGCGGCCATTGCGTCGGGTCGCGCGGGCAAGCTCCGCCGAAAGAGCGACCTCGAAGCCGCGACGATCCAGCAGACCCGTGAGCGCGTCGCGGAGCGCGAGCCGCTTGAGCCGTGCGTTCGCGCTGTCCACGCCGCGTTCGGCGCGTTCGACTCGGTTGCGCAGCTCGCCGGCGACGATGGCGATACCGAACATGATGCCGACGCTCACCACAGTCCCGATCGTCGCGGCATCGGTCGCCGCGAGCACGAGCCCGAGCGCGCCGAGTGACGCGGTCGCCAGAGCGGACCAACGGCCGCCGAGGACTGCGCCCGCGGTGACGGCGGCGAACAGCAGCGAAACGACGAGGGTGCCGTCCGGATCCGGCACGAGCCGGCGGCCCAGCATGATGCCGAAGGCGAGCACCGGTCCGGCGAACGAAGCGGTGACAGAGCGCACGGATCCCGCTTTCATCCTTGATTGGTTGCGCGATGGTAGTCGCGCGCATGAGAGCGGCCGCCTCAATCCGTTCTCAACCCCCGCGGGCTAGCGTCAATCAAGCGCGTGGGGGTGGGAGAGATGGACCGTGCGGGCGATGTCGGCGTCGGCGTGATCGGGGTCGGCTACTGGGGGCCAAACCTCATCCGGAACCTCGCCGAAGCTCCCGGGGCGCGGCTCGTCGCGGTCGCCGACCTCGACGACGTTCGGCTGGCGCCGATGGCGAAGCGGTACCCGGCGGTCCGGACGACCCAGGACTACCGGACGATCCTCGCGGATCCGGAGGTCGACGCGGTGTGCATTGCCACGCCGATCTCGACACATCGCCGGCTGGCGGTCGAGGCCTTCGCCGCGGGCAAGCACGTCTTCGTCGAGAAACCGCTCGCCGCGACGGTGGAGGACGGCGAGGCCATCCTTCGCGCCAGCGAGGTCGCCGCCCGAACGCTGATGGTCGGCCACACGTTCGTGTACAACCCGGCCGTTGAGGCCGTCCGCGGGCTCCTCCGGCGCGGCGTGCTGGGAGACGTCTACTACGTCGACAGCCAACGCGTGAATCTCGGCGTGCACCAGTTCGACTACAACGTCCTCTGGGATCTTGGTCCGCACGACGTGTCGATCTTCCTGTATTGGCTCGACGAAGAACCCGAGTGGGTGCAGTGCACCGGGGCTTCGTACGTCCAGACCGACATCGAGGATGTCGTGTTCCTCACGATGGCGTTCCCGTCCGGTGCGCTCGCGCACGCACATCTGTCGTGGCTCGCGCCGAGCAAGCTTCGGCGTACGGTCGTGACCGGATCGCGGCGCATGGCGGTCTACGACGACACTCTCCCGAACGAACGCGTCAAGGTGTACGACCACGGGGTCGAGCGGTTGTCGATCGAAGAGCTACGGCGCAGCTATCGCGCCGGAGAGATCCACAGCCCTCGCATTCCGGACGTCGAGCCGCTTCAGCTGGAGATGCGGAACTTCCTCGCATGCGTGCGTGGTGAGGCGCTATCGCTGAGCGATGGGACGGCCGGGCTGCGCGTGGTGAAGGTGCTCGAGGCCGCGATGCGATCGCTACGCAGCGGCGGCGGCCGGATCCCGTACAGCGGCGCGCTGGCGACGCGTTCTTCTCCGGCCCTGGTTGGAGTCCGCTGATCCGTTCCTAGCGCGCGAAGGCGCTGTAGATCATGAGGCCGTCGCCGCCGCCGAACCACTGCTCGTAGACGATCGCGTTGACCGCACTCCCTCCATCCCCGTCCACCACGACCGCGTACTGACCTTCGTCGGCCAGGCCGGCGACGGTGTGAGGATCGATCCACACCGATCCCGCAGAGGGCAGCGCGACGTGCAGCGTCGTCACGAGGGCCCCGTCGCTGAACCGGAACCACTGCAGGGTCGCCCCCTGCGCGCCTGTCGACTGAAGCACGATCGGAGTCGTCCAGCCCGACGGGCCGCCGAGCGCCCGCGTCACGTTCGGCAGGTACAGCCGGCTCGAATGCGCCCCGGTCGCCGAGTACGCATCGGCCGTCGTCGCGCCGGTCGGCAAGACGATGGCGGCGATGGGACCGGTGGCCGTGATGCGGAGGGCGTACTCGCCGGCGCCGAGGCAAGTCGGGCCATCGAGCACGCAGGGTTGGGTGGTCCCGAGGGCGAACCGTGTGTCGAACACGCTCGACGCGCCGGAGGCGATCGCGCTCAGCACGAAGCGTCGGGCCGCGCCACCGGCAAGCGGTGTGAGCTCGAGCGTTGCGGCGACCGGCGACCCGCCGGTGTTCTGCACGACGATCGGCGAGTTCATCCCACCTGGCGCGCTCTTGACCACGTAGGGTGCGTACAGCGTCGTGGCGCCGGCGGTGATCCCGTTGTGGCTGTACCCGACCGGCGGGTCGTTCTTGTTGTGGGCGTTGAGCACCACCGTGATCGGCTGCGTGCTCGTCAGCACCACGGAGTACTGCGTTCCATCGATCAGACCGACGGTGGCATCAGGATCGACGACCGCCGAACGACCGGGAAGCATCGAGAGGTTCATGTTCATGCGCTTCGTCCCGTCGAAGCTGGTGAAGCTCGCGGTCACAGTCGCAGCGGACGGCCCCACGTCCTGGACGATGAACGGGGTGTCATAGCCGAAGAAGCGTCGGGTCACGTTCGGCAGGTAGACCGTCGTCGCTCCACCGGCCGCGCCGCTGTACGAGAGTGCCTGGAAGCGCGCGCCGCTTCCTTCGGTCTCGTTGACCACGGAAACGATGGGAGCGCCATAGCTCTCCACGACGACCGAGTACTGCGTGTCGTTGGCGAGGTCGGTATCCAGGTTCGGGATGTCCGCGTAGGACGTCCCTGGCCCGAGACCCGGATAGACGCGCCGGACCGCGAGCGCACCGTCGCTGAAGCGGTAGAAGCTGAGCTGAAGGGTCGTCGCGACCGACCCGGTGTTCTGGATGATCAGCGGCGTATCCCAGCCGTCGGCGCCGCCGAGCGTCTTTGTGATATTCGGCAGGTAGACGGTCGCGGTCGCCGGCCCAGGAGGAAGCGTCGGTGTCGGAGTTGGCGTCGGTGTCGGGGTGGGCGAGCTGCTCGGTGACGGCGTCGGTGTCCCACCGGAAGTGGGCGTCGGCGTCGGGGTGACCGTATTCGTGGGCGTGGGGGTCGCCGTGACCGTCGCGGTTGGGGTCGGTGTCGGCGTCCCGCTGGGAGGCGGCGTGGTCGAGCTGAATTCCAGAAGCGCCGCACCGTACCCGCCGAAGGCGATCGTTTGTGTCGTTGCGACCGGGAGGTTCGTCGGCGCGGGACCCGTCGACAGCGTGCTCAACGTCCCGGCGTCGAGCATCCGCATCGTCGCGGACTGCAGACCCGTCATGTTCTGGAGATTCAGCGTGACCGTGACCGGAAGGCCGACGCCTTTTGATGTTCCGACCTGACGGTCGATCACCAACACGCGGACGTTGCTCCCGCCCGGTTGCCGCGCGGCGAGCACCTCGACCGCCGGCACATCGGTCGTCGAGGTCAAGATCGTGCTCCCAGGGGGGAAGTAGCGTGTGAGGTAGAAGTCGCGCCAGTAGGGGAGCAACGGCGTGCCGGGAGGCGACCCGCTGCAAGACCCTTGTGGGCTCTCCGGGAAGACCATGCCGAGCTGGCAGCTCTCGTTGAACTGGTACTGATGGATGAGGTTCATTCCGGCGAGCGCGAGATGCCGGAACATCGACGCCCCCCACGCCGCGGAGTACTGGTTCCACGAGCGGCGAGCTGGGTCCTGTCCCGGAGCCGCGCTCACGTTTGTCTCCGTCAGCCAGACCGGCGTGCCGGGCGCGTACTCGTTGATCCAGGACTTGACATCGTTGAGACCGTCTTCCGCGTTCTGGATGCCGCCGAAGATCGCGGCATCGCTTTGCGTGTTGTCCCAGCCGCCATAGCCGTGGAAGCTGATCACGTCCGGTTTCGGGTTGCCTTGGTTCAGCACCATCGGGACGTAGTCATTCGGGTCGTGGAGCGTGCCCGAGACAAGCGATGGATGGTTCGTCGGTACCGGACCGACGAGCTTGATGCTGGGATCGACCGCCTTCATCTTTGGCGCGGTCATGTTCCACATCGTCACGTACTGAGTCGGCGTGAGCGCGACGCCGCTCGCCGGGATGCACGGGTTTTCCCAGGCGTAGTCGGGCTCGTTGTAGAGCTCCCAATATGTGATCCGGTTGGCCGTTCCTTTCGGGTTCGTGATCCCCAGGCTCGTGATCCCACCGGTGTTGTAGTAGCGGACGAGGTTCGCCATGTAGTCCGAGAACACCGTGAACGTCAGGTCACGGAACGTGCCCGTTCCGCCAACCGTCGTGCACGTGTACATCGGATCGGGTGCATAGCGCACGTTCATCACCGGCGAGGCGCCGGTCGCCTTGACGTCGTTGACGAGGACGTCGAGTCCACTGAAGTCCCATGCGGGTTTCGTCCTTCCCTCGATGGTCCACGCAACGTTCATGGGCAGGGCGACCGCGTCGTAACCGCCGTCCGTCCCGGCGTGGATACGGATGAGCGGTGCGAGGAGCGCGTTCAGCCGGGTCTGGCCGCTGGGGAGCGATTCCAATGTGCCTGGCCACACCAGCTGGGTCGAGAGCTGGGTCTGCATCGAACCGCCGGCTGAACCGGCGTCGACCGTGACGTTCGCCGTCGACGCGCCAAGCACCCGGCCCGGCTCGACACCAACGGCGGTGACTACCGCGATAAGGCCGAAGATCACCCCGAGGGCGACAACCGTAGATCTGCTTCTCATCTCACCACGTGCCGGTATTTGGGACGTCGTGGTCCTCAACGGCCCGCGTGCTGGTCGCGTGACGGCTGAATTGGTATGTCTTCTGCCTATTCATGGGGCGGAAAGTGAAACAGCCAGGCATACGATTCGGCAGAGAGAAGGATGGAGTAGTACCCGAGTACCGGCGTAGGGACGCGCCTCGTCGCGCCAATCCGGCGAGAAGGAACAGGGACGCGTCCGGCCTATTCGCCATTCGAACCGACGATGGTGCGAACCCGCCTGGAGAAACGGCATCCACCT
>VBEY01000147.1 GCA_005889295.1 Chloroflexota bacterium
ACGACGGGCATCTCCAGGACCCAGGTAAAGGCTGAGCCAACGATCACGTCGTCACCTAAGCGCCTCGCACGAATTGCGGGTGTCCTGTATCTCATCGTCGGCATCTTCGGGGGCTTCGCGCTCGCTTACGTGAGTCCCCTGGTTTATATCCCCGGCGATGCGACCGCGACAGCCGCGAAGGTCGCAGCGAATGCGGACCTCGTACGCGTTGGCGTGCTCGCCGACCTTTTGCAGGCGACGGTCTTCGTCTTCCTTGCCATGACCCTGTACCTGCTGCTCAGTCGCGTACATAGGAACGCGGCGACAGCGATGGTGGTCATTGTCGCCATCGCGACCACCATCATGTGCCTCGACAAGGTCTTCCAGTTCGCCGCCCTGCGAGTGGCGACCGACCCGTCCTACGCGGCCGCGTTCGGTATCGCGGGCTCGAATGCCCTCGTGCTGCTTCTGCTCGACATCCACAACTACGGCTATCTCATCGCGCAGATCTTCTTCGGCTTGTGGCTCGTGCCCCTCGGCTACCTCGCCTACACATCCAAGATGTTCCCCCGCGCGCTGGGCGTCGTCCTCATCGCGGCCGGCATCTCCTATGTGTTGGACCTGCTCGTCGCCTTCGTGTCGCCTGAGCTCAGCAGGACAGTCCACACGTACTTCGCGATCCTGCCGACGATCGCGGAGGTCTGGATGCTCGGATACCTACTCATATTTGGTGTGAGGACAGCACGCCCGTGGCGTACCTAGTCCCGATGGTGCGGACGATCGCAAAGGGCCTTGGCATCTTCTTCGTGGCGCTGCTCGCCGTCTTGGTGGTTGGCGTCGGCGTGAGCGGCGTTGCTCGTGGGCAGGACCGCCAGCTCGCGATGCCAACCGGACCTTCGGCGGTCGGTCGCGTCGAGCTTGCGCTGACGGACCCAGCGCGGGTCGATCCGTTCGCGAGCGACGGTCGACCGCGTGAGATCGCGGTATGGATCTGGTACCCGACCGCGCAGGGAAACGCCGCAGCGACCGCGCCGTACTTGCCGAAGACGTGGGCCGACGCGGCGAACAAGGCCAACGGTCCAGCCGGCGTTCTCTTCCAGGACAACAACGCGGTGCGCACCAACGCGATCGCGAACGCGGTGCTCCAAAGCAAGAGCCCGCCGGTCGTGGTCTTGATGCCCGGTCTCGGAAACTCGATCGCCGAATACAGCGAGCTCGCTGAGGATCTCGCGAGCCATGGCTACGCCGTCGTTGGCATCAATGCGACGGGATCGTCCCAGGTGGTGGGCTTCCCCGACGGGCACCTCGTATACGCGACGCCGGAGGGCAGCATCGCCGAAACCAACGTCGACGCCTGGTACGTGACCGCCAGTCGGCTTGTTGGCGTCTGGGTGGACGACGCATCGTTCGTCGTATCGGCGCTCACGAAGAATCCGCCAGCCCTAGGCGCGCTCGACTTCGGTCGCGTGGCCTATGTGGGTCACTCGCTCGGAGGCAACGCGTCGTTCGAAGCGTGCGCGCGCGACTCGCGCTGTGTCGCTGCCGTGGACTTGGATGGGACGATCTTCAGCCAGATCCGCCGCACCGGTTTGAAGGTCCCAGGCCTGATCCTGCAGGCCAACAACAAAGTGTCGTGTGACGACTTCTGCCAGCGGAGGCAGGACGACTTCAAGGCGCTGACGATGTCCGGACCCGTGCGGGACTACGCGGTTAATGGCGCAGAACACCTCAACTTCTCAGATAACAGCGTGCTGTTCATGCCCCTGCTTCGTCCTGTGGGCCAGCTTGGATCGATCGACGGCGCACGCGGCGTCCTGATCACGCGCGATGTGGTGCGGGCGTTCGTGGACCAGGGAATTCGTGGGACCCCGGCATCGACGTTCGACGGGACCATCGGACGGTATGCGGAGCTGCATGCACCGTAGTCACGCTAGGCGGGGCAGACTCCCTGGCGGCGAACGGACCCCGAATCACGCGCTGGTCAACCGCCCGTGATCGCCGGCGCCGCGGGAGCCTACCTCTGAGACGGACGGCGCGACGTAGCCGCGGTGGTTGATAGCTCCTTCTTCCTCACGGTCGCCGGCATCGCGATGAGCTTCGCCGGCTTCGCAGGGCTGATGAACGCGCTCCGCCGAGGCGGCGACGCGTGGGCGCCGATGGACCTCTACCAGCTGCGGATCATCGTCGCGTACGCGATCGCGACCCTTTTCGGGTCGCTCTCGACGATCCCCTTCGTCGGCCTGTTCGGACCGCGCGCTGGGCTTCAGTGGCTCGGACTGATGATGCTGGTCGTATCCGTCGCGATCGGGATTGGCAACATGCTCAGCGACATCAGGGGCGCTCACGGCATAGCCCTGCGCACCCGCGTGCGCGTTGTGTTCGCGACGATCACGATCCTCGGAGCGGTCGCGTTCCTCGGGACAGCGGCGACTGGCATCCTCGAGCTATACCAGCTCGCTCTGATCCTCATGCTCGCGATGCCAGCAGGGACCTTCGTCTACGTCGTGGTGCGGATCAACCGGTGAGCGCACTCACAACGACACATTCTCGTCGGCTCGTGCCCGAAAGCTCGGACCTATGTGACAAACTGCTCGGTTGCCGCTGCTCGCCGACGTCCGCCCCAGATCCGCCTCGGAGCCTCGCGGCCAGTGAGCCTCGGGTCTCAGTCGGGGGTCGTCGGTCGGCAGTTCGCGTGTGTGCGTCGGCGCGAGAGAAATCACGCGTCGGTCACATCGATCGCGAACAGCAAGACGCCGACCATCGCAGGGTCCCGTGCCGGCACGGGTTGCGCCACGACGGTCATGACGCCATCTTCGTCTGCTCCAGCGCCCTTTCTATTCCAGCGGTTCGGTACAGCCGCGAGCATCCGCGCCCGGGCATCGCGGTAGGCATCGTCGATGAGGGCGACGATCGCGGAAGGCATTCCGGGGTAGGCCGACCGAAGCGGCATGCCGAGCAGCAAGCCTTGGCCGGCCATGATGCGGCCCTGCTCGTTGATCGCCTCGACCACATGCTCGGGCCCTCGTAAGAACGCGATTGACATCGGTGCATTGCGAAACAGGAACGGAAGCCAATCGGTGCTCGCGAAGGGGTCGCCGACGATGCCTGCGCGCGTCCCGAGTTCCGCGAGCGCAGCCCGGTTCCGTACGCCGAGCCGAAGCAGCAGTACGGAAACCTGTTCCTTGACCCCCTGCTCGCTGATCCCTAGCTGGCTCGCGATCTCTTTGTTCGAGAACCCGTGTGCGACCTTTTCCATGAGCTCAAGCTGTCGGGGCGTGAATCCACGACGACGCCCAGCCCGCTGTTCCCCCATGCCTGGTTGATAGCGAGGGCAGGCCGGACGTCTACCCCTACGTTCGGTGCGTCAGGCCACGACGGGGAAGACCAGGATCGCGCCCCGGACGTGGCCGTCGGGATAACGGAGAGGGCGGACGGTGAATGCCTCCGTATCGATCGATTCGCCGTGAAGCGCACGATCGATAGCGCTGGTGATGGCGGCCGTGAGGGCGATCCGTCCCGCGGGGGCGTTGGCCTTGACGATCTGCCCGTGTTCGTCGGTCAGGATCACGCCGCTCGGCACGAGCTCGAGGACCGCCGTGAGCTCCTCTCCGACCATGCCTGGCCCTCGTCGCTCCTCGACGGAGTCGGTGACGTCCACGGCGAAGGAGACGACCCCGTTGACCGCGCCGTCTTCGTCACGGAGCGGCTGGATCACCACATCGACCGCACGCGCTTCAACGCCGTTCCCCCGATCCCACCGTGAGGTGCGCTCGTGCCAGATCGTCGGTTCGCCCGTCGCGTAGACGCGCTCGACTTGTTCGAAGATCCCTTGTCCCTCGAGCTCGGGGAACGTTTCGCGCATGGTGCGCCCGATGACCGGGCGATTGCCGATCGCTTGCCGGACGGCTTCGTTCGCCGCCTCGTAGCGGAGTTCCGGACCGCGGACCACGCATATCTGCGGCTCGGCCTGGCGGAAGAGCTGTGGGATCCAGGTCCGATCGATCCCCGGCTCGCCAGTCAAGTCCAGACGGGTCGCGGTCTCAGCGAGGGCAGCACGATTGTGTACCGCGAATTTTTGCAGCAGCGTCGAAACGTGCGCCTTGACCGATTGCTCAGCGATGCCGAGCTCGGCGGCGATTTCCTTGTTCTCGAGACCTCATAGCACGAGAGCGAGGACCTTGCGCTCGCGTGGAGTCAGCCGAAGTGGAAGTGCGCAGGGACGCGACTAACGGTTACAACCACGTCTACGCAGACCGATCGGGGGCGCCGGCGCTGTGATTTGGGGAGAGCTAGTGCGCTAGCGTCCGACCTGTGAGATCTGTGCTCTTCGTCGGCGGACTTTCCTTCGCGATCGCGCTCGCCTTTGTACTCGTCTCAGCTCTTGGGCCGACGGGGTCCGCCGGCAAGGAACCGTTCGCGAATTTGCACGGCGGCTTGCCGCGAGGTCTCGAGCCCTACAGCCATCAGCTGCAAGGAACGCGTGGCGGTGCGCTCGGGAACGGCACGTTCGAGTGGAATGCTGAGACGCCGGACCCGGCGGCGACCGTGCTCGCGTTCTACGACCAGACCATCGATCGAGCGATCTGGGATGTGAGCGCCGTGGGCCGGCAGTCGATGTCCTTCACCTACCGTCCCAATCCGAGTGTCCGCGGAGGCGTGAGGACGGTGGACATCGGACGCAGCACGTTCATCGCGGTCTGGGTGACGGATCTGCATCTGCCTCCGGGCTTTCCCGCCGCCTTCCCCGGCGGACCTCGCGCACGTCCGCTGGGGCAACCGGGCTCGGACGCGGATGGGTATGTGCTGCGGTGGGACATCGATGGCAACCTCGACTCGGCGAGATTCGTCGAGGACTTCGCTGAGGTTCTGAACGACGCGGGCTGGGACGTTTTCGCGCTTACGACGACCGGTCCCACGCCCGGTCTGATGTGCCGCAGCCGGTCAACGCCAGGCCTCACATGCACGGTGACGACAAGCTACGAGCTGGACCGGACGAACAGCCGCGGAGCGGTGTACTCCGCGAACGGGAAGTTCGTCGCCACCGTCCGGCTCGATCGGGTCGCCGGTCGATGATGGCGGTCCGCGCGCGTCGTCCGCAGATCGGGTTGAGCGTGGTCCTCGCCGTGTACTGGGTCCCCGTGCTGGTCGGGCTTCGCTGGGGTCTCTGGGCCGGAGGTGATCCGATCGAAATCGCGCAATCCATCGGGGCCATCGTGCAGCAAGACTTCCTCGAACTACCGATCACGACGTTGGTGCTGGCGCCGTTCGTCCTAGCCGCGGCCGTCGCGGCAATACTCGCGCTCAGGCAACACGCCCCGCGGCCGCGAGAGGCCTTCGTCGCCGACGGCCTCACGCTCCTGTTCGGGCTGCCCTATCTACTGTGGGGGTTGTACCTCGCCGTCGCTTACCTGGTGTTCTTCGCGCAGTGCTCGCCCTTCCGCCCGGGGTCCTGCTTCATCTATTAACGCGATCTGCCGCGAAGGGGACTGGCGCCGCGCTCGACCAGGAGCGCCAGAACGTCGGCTAGCTCAAGCTGAACGGCGGGTAGCGGTCGGTCACGAGATAGATCGCATAGGCCTGCACCCGTAGGAGCCATCGCCCGACGCCGACGACGTAGTCGAAGAGCGCTCGCGGATAGC
>VBEY01000038.1 GCA_005889295.1 Chloroflexota bacterium
GCGCTCGCGGCATTGCGCGGTGTCATCGCGCAGGTGCCGCCGCAGTACGCCGCTTTGAAGGTGGCCGGACGGCCGGCATACGCACGCGCACGCGGGGGCGAGACGATCGCTCTCGCGGCGCGAAGCGTGCAGGTCTTTCGACTCGACGTGATCGCGATCGCCTCGCCCGACCTGCGCGTGCTGGTGGTCTGCTCGTCGGGGACGTACGTGCGCGCGATCGCGCGCGATCTCGGGCGTGCGCTTGGCTCCGCGGCACACCTGGCTGGTCTGCGCCGCCTCGCAGTCGGGGCGCTCGAGACAAAGGACGCGCTCTCACCCGATCAGATACGCGCGCGCGGGAGTGACGCCCGAGCTCTCCTTCGGCCCGCGAACGATGACTTATTGACGCTCGATCCGCGATTTCTCGAGCGATCCGCTGCTACGATCGTCGGAGCGGGGGAGTCAGCCTGATGCTCGCCAAATCGCTCGAGCGCTTCATCAAGTGGGCGCTGTCGGCCTGGCGCGACCTCTCCCTCGATGCGAAGGTGGTCGCGCTCTTCGGCATCGGCAACTGGTTCCTGCTCTTCGCCAACCACACCACGGTGGCCGCGACGCATGACGTCCCGCTTTGGCAGCTCTTCCCGCCCGGTGCCGACGCCGCCTTCCTCATCGCCTGCGGCACGCTCGCCTTCGCCTATCCGCTCCGAGACCGCCGCTCTCGCGGATCGTTCACCACGCGCGCCCGCCTGACGCACCTCGCCGCGCTCATCGCGACGTTCGTGATCATCCCCACGCTGGCCTCGATCGTCCTCCGCGAGACCGGCAAGCCGTACACGTACATCCACGACGGAGCTCTCATGATCGAGGAGGCCTCCCGAAAGTTCCTCGCCGGAATGAACCCCTACGTCGCCGATTACCTGGACACGCCGATGTTCTTCTGGCCGATGATCAACAACCCGGCGCTCTACCACCTCACGTATTTCCCCTTCATGTTCCTGGTGAGCGCGCCCTTCGTGTGGTTCTTCGACCACTTCGGTTTCATCTGGGATCAGCGCTACCTCTACCTCCCGGCGTACATCGGCACACTGGCGCTGATCCCGTTCCTCGTGCGGGACACGGCCCAGCGCCTGGCCATGACCGCGGCGATCGCGCTCAACCCGCAGCTCTTTCCCTTCGTCGTGGAGGGACGGAACGATTTCTTCGTACTCCTCTTCCTCTTCGCGGGCCTCGCCCTCCTGATGCGTGAGCGCAGGACGATGTCTTCGCTCGCGTTCGCGGCGGCGGGAGCCGCCAAGCTCCACGCGCTCATCTTCCTGCCCTTCGTGGCCGTCTATCTGGTGGCGACGAAACGGCCGCGCACCCTGCGCGAGGCCTTCGCGGCCCTCGTCCCGACGTGGCCCGCCGCGCTCTTCCTCCTCGCGACGTTCGTGCCGTTCCTGGTGAACAACTTCGGCGCGTTCTGGGACGACGTTGTCAGCTACAACGCGGGTGGCGCGGCATGGACCTACCCGATCTCGGGGATGGGCTTCTCGGCGATCCTGCTTGCGCTCGGGCTGATCCCGTATCGGCAGGCGGACTTCCCCTTCGCGGCGATCGAGATCGCGGTCGCCGCGCCCATCGCGGCGTGGTGGTTCATTCGGCTGTGGCAGCGACCCACCATCGCGACGCTTCTCGCAGGCTACGCCCTGACGCTGCTCGCGTTCCTTTTCTTCGGACGGTACTTCCAGGGGAACTACCTTGGGTTCATCACGGCCGTCTTCACCCCGGTACCGTTCCTCGCGGCGCGTGCGACCCGACGCGTTCCGCGCCGGGTCCGTCGGCCTGTTCCCGCGGTCGTCCCGGCGTCTTGGCCGGCCCGTGAATCGCCAGTGGTGCCGGTGCCCGCGCCGGCGCCCGCCCCGATACCCGTCGCACTGGACACCATCGCCGAACCGTCGCCTGCCGGAGTGGGTGCGGCCGACTAATCTCGGCCTATCGAAGCGCTCCACGACTTCAGTGGCTGGCCAGAGGGGCCGGTGCACCTTGCCATCGGAGTCTTCGACGGGGTGCACCTGGGACACCGCGCGCTCATCGCGCACCTCGCGCGTGGTGCAAGGCAGGCGGCCGCGACGGCGGTCGCGGCGACCTTCGACCCGCTCCCCATCCAGGTGCTCGCGCCGGGCGCGCCGGCGTCGGCGCTCTCCGATGTGAGCGACCGGGTGAAGCTTCTGCGGGACGCCGGCGCCGACCGGGTCGTGGTGTTCCGCTTCGATCCCGCGTTCGCGAACCTCTCGGCCGATGGATTCATCGATCGCGTCCGAGGCGCTTGCGACGTTCGGCGCATCGTCGTCGGTCCGGACTTTCACTTCGGCCGACGCGCCGAAGGCGACGTCGAAAAGCTGCGTGCGCTGGGACAGCGCATCGGATTCGTGGTCGACGTGGTGTCTCCGATCGAGGTCGACGGTGCGATCGTCAGCTCGACACGCATCCGCAATCTCCTGCTGGCCGGCGACGTCGAGGCTGCGGCGCGGCTGCTCGGCCGGCCCTACAGCCTCCGCGGCCGCGTTGTTCATGGCGCAAAACGCGGTCGGGCGCTCGGTTTCCCAACGATCAACCTCGCGCTTCCGAAGGAGCGCCTCCTCCCGCGCGACGGGATCTACGCGATGTGGGCCGAGATGGGGGAGGGACGTTTCAAAGCGGCAGCATCACTCGGCGTCCGACCCACCTTCGGTGGTGGAGAGCGGGTCCTCGAGGCTTACCTTCTTGACTACTCCGGCGAGTTGTATGGCGAAGAGGTCGAGGTCGCGTTCGTGAAACGGCTGCGCGACGAGATCGCGTTCGCGAGCCCGGCGGAGCTGTCCGCGCAGATCGCGCGTGACGTGGAGGAAACGAGACGAGCACTGATATGAACACTCCGCCGGAGCACGGAACGGTCCAGATCGATGGTGTCCCGCGCCCCGCTCTGATCTTCCCCTTGACACTTGACGGCCTTCGGCGGAAGCGGCTGGGTCAGGCGATCTGGTTCGTACCCCTTATCGCGTTCGCTGTCATCTACGTGATCTTGCTCATTCGGATCGGTACGCGCACCGATGCCACCAGTAACGTCCTCCGAATCTTTGTCCTGGCCATGGAGGGCCTGTTCATCGCGATCGCTGTGTGGCTCATCAGAGGGTGGCGTAAGCCCGGGTTTGTCGCGCTCCTTCGCGAAGGGGTCTATTCCCGCTCGGGAATCGGCCCGGTGCTCGTTCCGTGGGAGACGATCACCAAGGCGGGCATGCACAGGTTCGCCGGTGTTGTCAGTCTTGCGCTCCGTACGAACACGACGCCGCGTCACGCTCCTTTCTGGATGAGAGCCAATCGGCCAGTCCAGCGACGGTTGACCGGCTGGGACTTCTCGTATCCGCTCGTCGTCATCCGAGGTTCGGCTGAGTTCGAGCGGCTCGTCCACTCGTGCCTCGCCGATCCCGCGGAACGGGCCCGCATCGCGGGCATGTGACAATCCCCGCGAAATGAGCGGGGTCCTAACGCCGACCTACGAAGCAGTCACAGATTGGGAACAGCTCCCCGGCGGATACACGCATCCCGATGTCGCCGCCGTCGCCGTGAATTCGAAGGGCCGCGTCTACGTCTTCTGCCGCTCGGAGCACCCGGTGATGATCTACGAGCGCGACGGAAGGTTTGTCGGGTCGTGGGGCGAGGGGATCTTCACGATGCGCACGCACGGCATCACGATCGCGCCCGACGACTCGGTGTGGTGCACCGACGACGCCGGTCACTCCGTCCGCAAGTTCACACCCGACGGAAAGCTGCTCCTCACCCTCGGCGGCAACGCGGGCAAGCCCTCCGACAGCGGGTACGACGGTTCGAACATCACGACGATCACTCGAGGCGCTCCGCCGTTCAATCGCCCGACGAACCTCGCGGTCGCGCCGAACGGCGACCTCTACGTCTCCGACGGGTACGGAAACGCGCGCGTGCACCATTTCTCGCCCGCGGGGAAGCTTCTCGGGTCGTGGGGCGAGCCCGGAACAGGGCCCGGTCAGTTCATGCTGCCGCACGGAGTCGCGGTCGACGCCACCGGCAGCGTGCTCGTCTGCGATCGCGAGAGCGACCGTGTCCAGGTCTTCACTCCCGACGGTCGGTTCGTTAGAGAGATCACCGATGTCCAGCGCCCTACGCAAATCGTTCTCGCGCGTGGCCAGATGTACGTCTCGGAGCTCGGATGGCGAGCGGGACAACGCTCGTTCAGGCACGGGCCGATCCAGCGCGACCTGCCGAGCCGCGTGAGTGTTCTCGACGGCAACGGGATCGTGCTCACGCGCATCGGGGGTCCCGACCCGTGCGCACCCGGCAGCTTCTGCGCTCCGCACGGGCTCGCGGTCGACGCGAACGGGGATCTCTACGTCGCCGAGGTTGCCTGGACGGTCGCGGGAAAGGCTGGCCTCGTTCCCCCCGACTGTCACACCCTCCAAAAGCTCGCGCTAGTGGCCTGAGCGCCGCCTCGCGCGCGAATCCTCGGGTGGTGTATCGAATGGCCTGTCCACCTCGCCGCCCAGATACCACGGGATGAGGTGCAGCGGGCGGCCGCCATGTCGACGGCGCTGTGCGCGGCCGGTGAGCCACGCGAGAATTGCGACGATCGCTCCAAGCCAGATCGCCCCTACCAGGAACGCGAGGGCGCCCTCCCCGGTCACGCGACTACGGTACTAGACCGCTGAGGGCAGCAGCGCTGGAGGATTGCTAGATTCGGCGGAGATGCCCCCACGGAAGAACCCGCTGCGGTACGGCCTGAAGTTTTCGCAGCAGGTGCATCCGATCGATGTGCACATCGACGTGTGGCGCATCGGCGACGAGGCAGGCTTCGATCACATCTGGCCCTTTGATCACCTCCTCGCGCTCGGCCCCGATCCGGCCGCGCCGATCTTCGACGGGTGGACGGTGCTCGGCGCGATCGCCGCGACCACCAAACGCGCACGGATGGGGTTGAACGTCACTGGAAACCTGTATCGGCATCCGGCGCTCATGGCGAAGATCGCCGTCACGGTCGATCACCTTTCGAACGGACGTCTCGAGTTCGGCATCGGCACGGGCTGGAACGAGCCCGAGTTCACTCAGTTCGGCCTGCCATTCCCGAGCGCGGGCGATCGGGTCACGATGCTCGACGAATCGCTGCGTGCGATGAAGCTCCTCTGGTCAGAGCCGCGGTCGACCTACAGGGGACGCTTCTACGAGCTGAAAGACGCCATCGCCGAGCCCAAGCCCGTGCAGCGACCGCATCCTCCGATCTGGATCGGCGCGAAGGGGGAGCGGATGCTTCGCCTCACCGCTCGGCATGCGGACGTATGGCACTCCAACGCTGGGACATTCGAAGAGGCCGTCGCGCTCTCCGAAGCGCTCGACCGGGCCTGCACGAAGCGCGGTCGCGATCCGGCCTCGCTCCGGCGGTCGATCTCGATGCGCTTCACGACCCCAGAGGAGACACTGCAGAAGGCGAAGACCACCGTCGACGCTGGATTCACCGAGATCCTGCTCATGATCGGCGGAGGAAACGCGCCTGCGGGCGACCCTCGGAAGCGCGCCGAGGAGGCCGCCGCGCTCCTTCCGCGGCTCCGAGCCCTCGGCTGATCGGTCCGCATCCGGTAGACTCATACCGAATAAGAGATCCAAAGGATCAAGAAAGGACAACGGGTGCCGTCAGCGACGCTCCCCAACAAGACCGAGGTGATCACGGCCTACCGCCGTGATGGCAAGGACACCGGCTCGCCGGAGGTCCAGATCGCGCTCCTTACCGAGCGGATTAAGCACCTCACCGAACATCTGCGCACCGCCCGCCACGACAACGCCAGCCGCCGCGGGTTGCTCAGCATGGTCGGACAGCGCCGACGGCTGCTCGCCTACCTGCACCGCAGGAGCCCGGAGCGATACCAGGAAGTCATCGGGCGACTCGGTCTGCGACGGTGAGACCGCCCGCGTAGAGCGGAAGGCCCAGGGGCATTCCCTGGGTTTTTTCATAGGCACCCGAGATCAACAACCACATGCCAGTAACCCGTTCCCAGGCGACCATCAACGGCAAGCCGCTCACCTTCGAGACAGGGAAATACGCGAAGCAGGCCGGCGGCGCCGTCACGGTCCAGTACGGCGACACGGTCGTTTTCGCGGCCGCGACGGTCGCCAAGACAATCCGCACGGGGATCGACTTCTTCCCGCTCACGGTCGACTTCGAGGAGCGCCTCTACGCCGCGGGAAAAATTCCCGGTTCGTTCCCGCGCCGCGAGGGCCGTCCGTCCGAGGAGGGCATCCTCACCGCGCGTCTCACCGACCGCCCGATCCGCCCACTCTTTCCGAAGGGCTTCCGCAACGATGTCCAGATCATCGTCTCGGCCTGGTCGGCCGATCAGGAGAACGACTACGACGTCCTTGCGGTGAACGCGGCGTCCGCCGCGCTGACCATCTCGGACGCTCCGTTCGAGGGACCCATCGGCTGCGTTCGCGTCGGCACGGTGGATGGCGAGCTCACCCTCAACCCGACCATCCAGCAGATGGAGGAGAGCACCCTCGACCTCGTCGTCGCGGGCACGCGCGACTCGATCATGATGATGGAGGCCGGGGCGCAGCAGGTCAGCGAAGACTTCCTGATCCAGGCTCTCGGGCTCGCGCAGGAAGGCATCAAGAAGATCTGCGACGCCCAGATGGACCTTCAGCGCGCCTCCGGCAAGCCGAAGATGGAGTACATCCAGGTGATCACAGACCCAGCCCGCCTGGGGCCGGTCACTTCCTTCCTGAGCCAGCGCCTTCGCGCGAAGCTCCGCAACTCGGACAAGGCACAGCGCGAGGCGGGGCTCGACGAGCTGAAGCTCGAGGCCGTCGCGCAGTTCGCCACCGGCGACAGCGCGCCGCTCACGGTCGACGAGGTCAGCGCCGTATACGAGCAGCTTCTCGAGGATGAGTTCCGCAAGGCGGTGACTGAGGAGAACCTGCGTCCGGATGGCCGCGGCACCAAGGACATCCGCCAGCTGTCCATCGAGGTCGGGGTTCTCCCGCGCACGCACGGCTCGGCCGTGTTCACCCGCGGACAGACCCAGGTCCTCTCGGTCGCGACGCTCGGCCCAGGCGGCGATGAGCAGATCATCGACACGCTCTCTCCGGTCGACACCAAGCGCTACATGCACCACTACAACTTCCCGCCGTTCTCGGTCGGGGAAGTGCGCATGATGCGCGGCGCCGGACGTCGCGAGATCGGCCACGGCGCGCTCGCGGAGCGTGCGATCCTGCCTGTCCTTCCAACGAAGGAGGAGTTCCCGTACACCATCCGCGTCGTCAGCGAGACCCTCGAATCCAACGGCTCGTCATCGATGGCCTCGACCTGCGGCTCGACCCTGGCGTTGATGGACGCCGGAGTCCCGATCAGGGACTTGATCGGCGGCATCGCGATGGGCCTGGTGACCTCCGGCGACAAGTGGACCGTCTTGACCGACATCCAGGGGCTCGAGGACCACTACGGCGACATGGACTTCAAGGTCAGCGGCTCCGCGAAGGGCGTGACCGCGCTCCAGATGGACATCAAGATCAAGGGGATCTCGCTCGACATCATGCGGGCGGCCTTCCAGCAGGCCCGCGAGGCCCGTCTCTTCATCCTCGATGCGATGCGCAACGTTCTCAGCGAACCGCGCAAGGAGCTCTCGCGCTGGGCACCGCGGATCGAGACGATCAAGATCCAGCCCGACAAGGTGCGTGAGGTCATCGGCCCAGGCGGCAAGATGGTCCGCGCGATCCAGGCTGAGACCGGAACCACGATCGAGCTCGAAGACGACGGCACCGTTCGGATCACCGGCGCCAAGGCCGAGGGCCGCGAGAAGGCCCGCGCCATGATCGAGGGCCTCACGAAGGAGCCCGAGGTCGGCGAGGTCTACGACGGCAAGGTCACGAGGATCATGAGCATCGGCGCGTTCGTCGAGTACCTTCCCGGCAAGGAAGGCCTGGTCCGCGTCAGCGAGCTCTCGTCGGAGCGCGTGAACAGCGTCGAGGACGCGGTCAAAGTTGGCGACAAGGTCAAGGTCAAGGTGGCCGAGGTCGATCGCATGGGGAGGGTGAACCTCTCGATCCGCGCAGTGAACGAGAACGGGAACGACTACGAGACACGGCAGCGCGCCGAGCGCGAGCGGTACCGCGACCGCGACGAGCGCGGCGGTCCGCGACCGGGCGGCGACAGGGGTGGGTTCCGACGCGGCGGTCCGCCGCGCCGATAAAGCATCCTCACCTTAGTTCTACCGGCCTATAACGAGGCGCGTCGCATCGAGGAAAGCCTCGGGCGATGCGCCGAGTTCTTTCGCGACCGCGAGATCGAAGGCGAGATCATCCTCGCCGACGACGGTTCGACCGACGCCACCGCGGCCACGTTCCATCGCGCGAAGGTGGCGCACTCGCATCTTGGACTGAGCTTCAAGGTTCTGCGCCTGCCGCATCGCGGCAAAGGCGCGGCCGTGCGCGCCGGAGTGGACGCCGCCACGGGCGATCCGATCGCGTTCCTGGACGCCGATCTGACCATCCCCGTCGAGATCATCGACCTCTTCATCGGCGCGCTCGACACGGGCGCCGACATCGCGATCGCCTCACGCTATGTCCCGGGGTCGATCGTCGACCGCCCTTGGTGGCGACGCGTGATGGGGGACGTGTTCCGCGCGATCGTGCACGTTCTCGTTCCCACCGATATCCGCGACACCCAATGCGGCGGCAAGATGTACACCGCCGAAGCGGCGAAGGACCTCTTCGCGAAGCAACGCCTGAACGGCTTCGCGTTCGATGCCGAGGTGTTGTTTCTGGCGCGCCGCGCTGGCTACACAGTCCGTGAGATTCCGTTTGCGCTGCGGCAGCACGGAGAGACGCGGGTCGACTTCCTCGCCGACACACCCAAGATGCTGCGCGACCTTTTCATCATCAGGCTCAACGCCCTTCGCGGGCTGTACGGCGGATGACCCTCGTCGTTACCGCCGACGATCTGGGCCTCTCACCGGGCGTCACGAAGGGGATCCTCGAGTCGCACCGCCGCGGCATCGTCCGCTCGACCTCGCTCATCGTGACCGCCGACTCCTCGGCCGAATCGGCCGCGCAAGCGCGGATGGAGCCGGAGCTTGAAGTGGGCCTCCACATCGACCTGGTCGGCGGCTGGCCGGTGAGCGATCCGGCGGCGGTCCGCAGCCTCGTCGACGACGAGGGCCGGTTCCTGGGTCTGACCGAGCTCACGAGACGCCTGTTCACCGGCCGCGTCCGAGCACGAGAGGTGGCCTTTGAGATTCGTGCGCAAGCGGCTCTCGCGCGGTCGTGGGGGATCCTTCCGCTCGCCTGGGACTCACATCGTCACGTCCATCTCATGCCGCCGGTGGCACGGGTGGTAGGCCGCATCGCTCGTGAGGAAGGCGTCCGCTGGATCCGCCGCGCTCGGCCGCCGCGCGCGTGGACCGGACCAAAGCAGGCGGCGCTCCGGGTCGCCACATTCGTCTCAGCGCTGGCTTTCCGGGGCATACCAGGGAATCGCTGGTACGTCGACATAACCTCGGAGCGGCGGCGTCTGGACGCGGCCGGGGTCGCCCTCCTCGCGACGCACGGCGGGGTGGGGGAGATCGGGGCGCATCCCGGTTACATCGACGACGCCCTTCGAGCAGCCGACACGCTCGTGGACGAGCGCGTGACAGACCTCGCGATCCTCACGGACCCGCTCCTTCGTACAGCCTTCGGTACCGAGGCCGTCCGCTGGCGCGTGCTCTGATGCCCGGGGCGAGCACAAGCGCGGCGCTCAACCGAGCGGTCCATCGGTACCGTGCCGCGCCGTTCGGTGCGCGTCTCTTCGTCCACGGGCGCGCCTTTCTCTCGGACCTCGCCTTCGTCGAGCGGTTCGTCCCGAGGAAGGGCTTCATCGTCGATCTCGGCTGCGGCCACGGGCTCTTTGCGTGCCTCCTGCGGGAGGCCGCCGAGTCGCGGCGCGTGCTCGGCATCGATTTAGACGACCGCAAGATCGAAGTGGCGCGCGGGGCCGTCCGCGACACGCAGTGGTTGCGCTTCGAGGTCGGCGACATCATCAAGGACCAGCCGCCACACTGCGACGCGGTGACAATTGTCGACGTGCTCTACCTCTTGCCGTTCGAGGATCAGCAACGCGTGCTGAAGAACGCCGCGACGGCGCTTGGTGAGGGCGGACCGCTCATCGTGAAGGCCCAGGAGCGCCGCACTGATCCGCGTTTTGCGATCACCTATGCGCAGGAACTGGTCACGGTCGGGCTGGGCTTCACGCGCGGTGGTCACGAGCGCTTCTATTTCCCCTCGCGCGATGAGGCCCTCGCAATGTTCGAGCACGCCGGTTTCGTCGTCGAGGTCGAGGAGATGCCACGCCGGCCGTACACGGATGTGGTGTATCTCGCTCGAAAGGCTCCTCTGAAGCCCTCCCCCGCCGCATAATCACCCCGGTGCAAGACGCCTCGTTCGCGGAGCTCCGGCTGGTCGCCGACGAGATCCGCGCCTGCACGGCGTGCCCGCTCCATCGGAGCGCGCGGCAGGCAGTCCCCGGAGACGGGAGCGCGGATTCGGGCATCTTCTTCCTCGGCGAGGCGCCGGGCTATCACGAGGATCTCCAGGGAAAGCCATTCGTGGGCGCGGCCGGCCAGTTCCTGGACGAGCTCCTCGCCGGCATCGGGCTCGACCGTCGAAAGGTCTTCATCACCAACGTCGTCCGCCACCGCCCGCCGGAGAACCGCGACCCGCTACCGGAAGAGATATCGGCCTGCGACATGTGGCTGCGCCGCCACCTCGAGGTCCTGCAGCCGAGGGTCATCGTCACCCTCGGTCGGCATGCGATGGGGAAGTTCTTTCCCGGAGAGTCGATCTCACGCATCCACGGCAAGCCGCGCAAGACCGCCGACGGTCTCTTGATCTTCCCCGTCTACCACCCCGCCGCGGCGCTGCACCAGCCGGCGCTCCGCGACGCACTTCATGCCGACTTCGCCGCGTTGGCCCTCTTCTTGGCAACTACACCAACCACGAAGGACCCCGAGGAAAAGCCGGTGGAGCAGATAACGCTCTTTGGCTAAGTCGAACGCGTCGCTGCGGGTGATCCCGCTCGGCGGCGTCGGTGAGATCGGTAAGAACATGCTCGCGATCGAGATCGGCGACGACATCGTCGTCGTCGATGCCGGTCTGATGTTCCCCGACGAGGGCATGCTCGGAATCGACCTCGTCATCCCCGACATGACCTACCTGCGGCAGCGGAAGAACAAGATCCGCGGGTTCCTCATCACGCACGCGCACGAGGATCACATCGGCGCGCTCCCCTACGCCCTCCGCGACCTGCTCGAGGTCCCGATCTACGGTACGAAGCTCACGATCGGGCTCATCCGCACGAAGCTGAAGGAGCACAAGCTCGCTGAACGCGCGACCTTTCGCGAGATCGCGCCCGGCACGCCGTTCACGATCGGCAGTTTCCGCTGCGACTCGTACTACGTCTGCCACAGCATTCCCGATGCGATCGGCGTGACGATCGACACCCCCTACGGGACCGTCGTGCACTCAGGGGACTGGAAGTTCGACCACACTCCGGTCGACGGCCGCCAGACCGACTTCGCGCGCCTCGCGGCGATCGCGGCGAAAGGCGTGCTTCTCTTGATGTCGGACTCGACGCGCGCCGAGCAGCCCGGTTACACGCAGTCTGAGCGCCACGTCGCCGAGATGTTCGACGCCATCATGTCGCGCGCGCCGGGCCGCGTGATCACGACCACCTTCGCATCGAACATCTCACGCATCCGCCAGATCGTCGAGATCGCTGCCGCGTGGGGTCGAAAAACCGCGATCGTCGGCCGCTCGATGGAGAACTACACGAAGACGGCGCGCGAGCTTGGCTACCTCGAGTATCCGGAAGGCTCCATCGTCAGCCCGCACGAGATTGGCAAGCTCGCCGACCACGAGCTCTGCATCATCACGACCGGAAGCCAGGGCGAGCCGACCAGCGCGCTCTCGCGGATGGCGCTCGGCGACCACCGCCATGTCGCGGTGAAAGAGGGCGACACCGTGGTCATGTCGGCAACGCCCATCCCCGGTAACGAGGAGCTCGTCTCGCGGACAGTCGACAACCTCTTCAAGCTCGGCGCGGAGGTGATTTACGACCCGCAGAGCCGGCCGCATGTCTCGGGACACGCGAGCCAGGAGGAGCTGAAGCTTCTCCTCAACATCCTCCGACCGAAGAACTTTCTCCCGATCCACGGCGAGTATCGAATGCTCGTGCGCCACGCCCGGCTGGCCATGGATCTCGGGGTCGAGCCGAAGAACGCGTTCGTACTCACCAATGGCGACGTGCTCGAGATCGACGCGAACGGAGCACGGGTGGGGGAGAAGGTGCAATCCGGCGTCGTCTACGTCGACGGCCTCGGCGTCGGAGACGTGAGCCAGTCTGTCATGCGCGACCGCTGGTCGATTGGCAGTGACGGCATATTTCTCGTCGTCGTGACCATCGAGCAGCGCACCGGGGCCGTCGTCGCCGGTCCCGACATCGTGACCAAGGGCTTCGTGCCCGAGCACGATGCCGCGCAGCTCGTGGAGGAGGCCAAGCAAAAGATCCTGGACGGCCTCGCCGAAGCCCAGACCGGCGAACATCTCGCCGAGCCGTCCGCGCTCAAGGACGCGATCCACAACAGCGTCGTCAACTTCCTGTACGAGCGCACCAAGCGCAGACCGATGGTGCTGCCCGTCATCATGCAGGTCTAGGTCCGTGGCGAGAAGAGTGGCAGGCTCGCGGCGCAGAGGAGCCACCCCGGCGATCGAACCGCGAATCCGCGACGAGATCGGCGCCATCGCCGTCGTCGCCTTCGCGCTCCTTTCGACGGTCGCGCTCGCCACCGATCAGGGCGCCGTGCTCCAGTGGTGGCGCTCGGCGCTCTTCGCGCTGCTCGGGTGGGCGGCGTGGCTCGTCCCGATCGCGCTTGGTGCGATCGCCCTAGAGCTCTGGTTCGGCTTCGTCCGCCGGGAGACCGTGCTCCCAATAGTCGGCGGGCTTGTCATCGTCGTCGCCCTTCTTGGGCTGACGCGCCACTACGTGCGCGACGACGTCGCCGGTGGGCTTGTTGGCGGCGCCGTTGCCAAGGCCGCCGCGAGCCTCTTCGGGCAGCTCGGCGCTCCGATCGCGCTCGGGGCGCTCCTCTTGGTCGGAGTGGTTGTCGCCGCCAACCGGACGATCGCCGATCTCTGGAGGCCCGTCTGGAGGCAGCGCCCGTCCATGGGCGGGCTCAAGCCCGGCACGCTCATCCCCGGAGGAACGGCCACGCGCTTCGACCGGTTCGCCGACGACGACGAGCCGGCTGAGCAGATACGCATCCATATCCCCGAGGAAAAGCCTCGTGCTCCGATCGCGGTTCCGGCTCATGCGCGCGTCGCTGAGGCTCAGCCTCCGAAACCCTCTTTACCCGGCGGAGCCCAGACCCTCACGGGCCCGGGCCCCACCGCCGGGCGGGGGCCCTCGGAGGCTGAGCCCACCGACGACTCAGCGCGTCAGCCCTTCTCCGTATCCACCGCCCGGCTCGCGTCCGCCGCCGTCGTCGCCGAAGGCGTCTTGCACGCCGATCCTCCCGAGAGGCCATGGGTCTTGCCCGCCATAGACCAGCTGGATCAGGGATCCGCGGCGCGGTCAGGCAAGGACGAGCTCATGCGGAACAAGCGCGTTATCGAGGAGACGCTCTCGCATTTCGGGATCGCGGCCTCGGTCGTCGATGTGTTCGTCGGACCGGTCGTTACGCGTTATGAGCTCAAGCCGGCCGCGGGAGTCAAGCTTTCACGGATCGAGGCCCTCTCGGACGACCTTGCGCTCGCGCTCGCGGCGCGGACGCTGCGGATCGAGGCGCCGATCCCCGGGAAGAGTGTCGTGGGCATCGAGATTCCCAACCTCGCGATCGGGCTGGTCTCGGTCCGCGACGTCGCGGAGAGCGCCGAGTTCAAGGGGTCACCCTCGAAGCTCACCGTGGCGCTGGGAAAGGACGTCGCCGGCGGGGCGATCGTCACCGATCTGGCGAAGCTTCCGCACCTTTTGATCGCCGGCCAGACCGGCTCAGGCAAGAGCGTTTGCATCGGCGCGATCCTGACGAGCCTGCTCATTCAGTCGACTCCCGACGACGTGCGGATCCTGATCGGGGACCTCAAGCGGGTCGACTTCCCCGGATTCAACGGGGTGCCGCACCTCGTCGTGCCGGTCATGCACGACTCGCCCCAGATCCTCAACGCCTTGTACTGGACGACGAGCGAGATGGATCGCCGGTATCGCTTGTTCGCACGCGCGAACGCCCGAAATATCGCCTCCTACAACGAAAAGCACACCGGCACCGACAGGGTGCCGTACGTCGTTTTCATCATCGACGAGCTGGCGGACCTCATGCTCCAGGCGCCGATCCAGGTCGAGAAGCAGATCACGCGCGTCGCCCAGCTGGCGCGCGCCACCGGCATTCACCTGGTGCTTGGCACGCAGCGCCCCTCGGTCGACGTGATCACCGGGCTGATCAAGGCCAACGTGCCCGCTCGTATCGCGTTTGCTACCGCTTCGTCGGTCGATTCCCGCACGATCATTGACATGACCGGCGCGGAGAAGCTCCTGGGTCGCGGCGACATGCTCTGGCTGGCGCCGGACTCGGCGAAACCGGTCCGCGCCCAGGGAGCGTTCGTCTCCGATGCGGAGATCGAGCAGGTCATCCGTCACTGGAGGCAGCAGCGCGAAGCCCGTTACGACCTCTCGATCATCGAGGACAAAGAGCGCGCGCGAGCGCGTGATGACGGCGGCGACGAGATCGACGACGATCGCTACGAAGAAGCGGTGGAGATCGTCCACCGGGCGGGGCAGGCGTCGGTGTCGATGCTTCAGCGCAAGATGACGATCGGGTTCGCGCGGGCGGGCCGGCTCATCGACATCATGGAACAGAACGGCGTCATCGGACCATCGCAGGGCCCCGGCAAGATGCGCGAGGTCTACGGGATGGCCAAGGACGATGCCTAGCCTCGGCGAGCAGCTCCGCGCGCAGCGCGAGCGCAAGGGCATCACCCTCGAGCAGGCGGCCGCCGACACGCGCATCCGCGAGAAATTCCTGACGGCGCTCGAGGATGGGGACTACCCGTCGCTCCCAGGCGCCGTGTACACGCGCGGCTTCCTTCGCAACTACGCGGATTACCTCGATCTAGAAACGGACGAGCTCGTCGTGCTGTACCAGCAGGAACGTGGCGGCGGCCCGCCGGAGCCGACCCCGAAGCGCTCCTTCAAGCCGTATCGCCCGGTCGTCCACCACAGCTTCATCTTCCGGCCCGTGGTCTTCGTTCCGGTGCTGATCATCGCGTTCGTCGGCTCGTTCCTCGGTTACATGTACTACCAATTCACGACGTTCGCGACGCTGCCGAAGCTCGAGATCATCGATCCGGCGTCCGACGGCCTCGCCGCCAGCCCCGACCTCCTCGTGCACGGAGTGACGGTGCCAGACGGCCGGATCACGGTGAACGTGTTCCCGGGCCCAGATGTGTTCGGCGACATCCGGACCGCGAGTGACGGCAGCTTCACCACGACCGTCTCGCTGAAGCCGGGATCGAACCACGTCGTCATCGAGGTCCTTGACGCAGCCGGAAAGACGAATCGGGTGAGCCGCACCATCCAGTACCAGGCGCCGACCGTGGGCGTGAGCGCGCCCCCGGTCCTCGCGGTGGAGCAGCCTGCGAACGGCGCGACGTTCACAAACACGTACGTTCAGGTGAACGGTCGCGTCGGCCGGGGCGTGACCGTGCAGATCAACAGCGTGCCCGTGGCCGTGAGCTCAGACGGCACGTTCCAGGCGCGCTACTACCTGCCTGCCGGACCGCAGCCCTTCCGCATCGTCGCGCGCAACAGCGCGGGCGGCACCGTCGAGGAGACACGGACCGTGGTCATCGCCTACACCGCCGCCGTCGTCATCGTGCGCGTGACCGGCGGAGACTCCTGGATCCTCGCGACCGTCGACGGCAACTGCGATCCCTGCCAAGGGCGCGTCTTCAAGGACGGCGAGACCGCCACGTTCCAGGGGAAGGAAGTCCGGATCAAGACCGGGAACGCGGCCGCCGTCCAGGTCAATCACAACGGTCAGGTCATCGCATCCCTTGGCCGTCCGGGGGAGGTCGTCGAGCGCGTCTTCGTCGCGCAGTGACGCTCCCGAACGCGCTCACTGCGGCACGCGCGCTTCTTGTCGTCCCGGTGGTCGGTCTCATCGCGATCGGCGAGGCATCCCTTGCCCTGCTCGTCTTCCTCGGCGCCGCCGCCACGGACGCGATTGACGGACCGCTCGCGCGCCGTCGCGGTCAGACCACCGCGTTCGGTGCAGCGCTTGATCCGCTCGCGGACAAGATCCTCGTGGTGGGCACCCTCGCGGCGCTCGCGGTGCGCGGCGCGGCGCCAGTCTGGGCCGTCGCCCTCATCGTCGCCCGCGAGCTGGTCGCCGTGGAGGTGCGCGCGCGCTCGCCCCACGCCGTCCGCGCCGGCGTCGACGGCAAGGCCAAGACGGTCCTACAGGTCGGCGCCACGGTGGCACTCCTGGCGACGGCTGCCTGGCCCGCCGCGGGCCTCGCCACCCTCGCGAACGCCCTGCTCGTGACCGCCACCGCGCTCACCGTGCTCTCTGGCGTCAGACTCGTGTTTCGTGCCAAACAGACGTCCGCCCACCCTGCCTGAGCTCGAGGAGCGCATGGGCGGCCTCCACTCGCGGCTGCGCCGCCGCAAGCTGACGGTCGCCGCCGCGGAGTCGTGCACCGGCGGCCTCCTCGCTGCGGTCCTCACCGCGCATGGCGGCGCGAGCGCGTACTTCAAGGGGGGTGCCGTTGTCTACTCCAACGAAGCGAAGACGATCCTCGCCGAGGTAGCGCCTGACCTTATTCACGGACACGGCGCGGTCTCGTCCGTCGTGGCCGGCGCGCTCGCGCGCGGCGCCCGCGCGCGGCTGGGCGCGAAGATCGGTCTCGGCGTCACCGGAATCGCGGGACCTGGAGGCGCGACGCCGGGGAAGAAGGTCGGGCTCACCTACGTCGCTGTCGATAGCGACGAGCATTCGGCGGTGCGCAAGTACGAGTGGCCCTACGACCGAGAGGGCAATCGACTCGCGTCCGTCGGCGCTGCGCTCGACCTCCTCGAGAAGGCGATCGAATGAGTCCCGCCTATCCGCGCGAGCTCGGCCGCGCGTTCGAGGACCAGGAGGTCGCCCGCAACTACCGGTTCCGTCAACCCTACCCACCCGAAATCTTCGAGATCCTTGAAGGGCTTCTCGTCGAGCCGCGGACCGTCCTCGACGCGGGATCCGGGACCGGAGCGCTCACGATCGGCCTGGCGCGGTTCGCCGAGCGCGTCGATGCAGTCGACCCATCCGCCGCGATGCTCCGCGAGGCCAGGCTGCGGCCAGGCGCGGACAACGCGCGCATCCACTGGATCCTGGGGACCGCCGAAACGGCTCCACTGAATCCGCCATACGGTCTCGTCACCACTGGCGCGAGCTTGCACTGGATGGACCCGAAGATCGTCATGCCGCGTTTCCGAGACGCGCTCGCATCTCGAGGCCGCCTTGCCATCGTCGACATGGACAGTGTCTACGCGGAACACAAGTGGCGAGGCGAGTTCCTCAACCTGATACGGGCTTTCTCACCCATCGCGCGTCACGTCTCGACGGTCGACTTCGTGAAAGCGCTCGAGACCTCGGGCCACTTCGTCCGGGAAGGCCAGCGCGGGGCGGCACCGGTGGCCGTCGAGCAGTCGCTGGACGACTACCTGGCCATGCTCGCCAGCACGAGCTCACTCTCGAGGACCACGCTCGGTCCGCGCGCCGACGACTTTGAGCGCCAAGCTCGGGCCATCTTTGCCCGCCATGGCCTCACCAGCGTGCGGGCGGAGGTCGTCTCTGGCGTCGTGTGGGGCCAGCCGGGATGAGCGCCCGCGGGCTCGGCGTGGGTCTCCTGGGACTCGGCACGGTCGGCTCCGCCGTCGCGCGCGCCTTCGCCGAACGCTCCCGCCGCATCGACGCGGCGGCGGGACGGCCCCTCCGGCTCGTCGCGGCCGCGGTGCGCGACCCGCAGAAGGAGCGGAACGCCGGCGACGTCCCGGTCACAGCGGACCCGCACGCCATCCTCGACGACCACGAGATCGCGATCGTCGTCGAGGTCATCGGCGGCACCGACCCGGCGCGCGATCTGGAGCTTGGTGCGTTCGAGCGCGGGAAGCACGTCGTCACCGCGAACAAGGAGCTCGTCGCGAAGGAGTGGAAGGCGCTCCACGAGGCCGCCCGATTCGCGAAGCGAGAGCTCCGGTTTGAGGCCGCGGTCGCCGCGGCCGTCCCGGTGGTCGCGGGCATGCGCGGACTCGGCGCGGTGCGCCCGCGTGTCGTGCGCGGCCTCCTCAACGGGACGACGACGTACATCTGCTCGCGCATGGAGACGGGGAAGTCATTCGACGAGGCGCTGGCCGAAGCCATCGCCGCGGGGTATGCCGAAGCCGATCCCACGAATGACGTCGACGGGCACGACGCCGCGTACAAGCTCGCCATCCTTGTCTCGCTGCTCGAGGGCCGGCACTTCCATCCCGACAACGTGCGCCGCACCAGCCTCCGCGGCGTCGCCGCGTCGGACCTGACCGGTGCCGCCGCGCGCGGCACACGCGTGCGCTACCTCGCCGTGGCCGACTTCGGCGAGAAGGCCACCAAGGCCCGCGTCGGACCTGAAGAGGTCACGGCGGACTCGCTCGAAGGCCAGGCGACCGGGCCCACCAACGTGATCACGCTCGAGAGCGATCTCGTTCCACGTTTGGTGTGGAGCGGCCCGGGCGCCGGCGGAGACGCCACCGCGTCCGCGATACTCGGGGACGTGATCCAGATCGCGCAGCGAAGCGCGTAATGCGGACCGTTCTCAAGTTCGGCGGAACGTCCGTGGCCTCGCCTGCCGCGCTGCAGCGCGTCGCCGAGATCGTGAAGGGAACAAGGGGCGAGCGGATCGTCGTCGTCTCCGCGACGGCCGGCACGACCGATGCGCTTATCGGCGCCGCTCGCGCCGCCGAGAACGGAGACGCCCAGACCGCGCAAGACACGATCCTCCGACT
>VBEY01000039.1 GCA_005889295.1 Chloroflexota bacterium
TTCGAATCGGCGGACGTGCTGAAGGAGATCGCCGACCTCACCGAGCGCACCACCGCGCTCCTGCAGAGCGTGGCGATCCTTCGGGAATGCACCGCGCGAACCCTCGATGCGATCGTCTCGTATGGAGAGCGGATCTCGGCGCCGATCGTCGCCGCGGTCTTGAACCACACCGGCACGAAGGCCGAAGCCCTCTCGGCTGAGGGGCTTCTCATCACCGACGATGCGTTCGGGCACGCTAATCCGATCGTTGAGGAGACCCGCTCGCGTGCATCGAAGGAGCTCGACTCGCGGCTCGGCTACGGCGTCGTGCCGGTGGTCACAGGGTTCATCGGCTCGACGGTGGACGGCGTGACGACGACGCTCGGCCGCGGCGGATCGGACTACTCGGCCGCCGTGCTCGCGGCGGCCAC
>VBEY01000066.1 GCA_005889295.1 Chloroflexota bacterium
CGCGTGAGCGCGTCCATCGCGGCGTAGCCGGCGCCGATCCCCGTGGGGGGATTGCCCGCGGGCAGCATTAGCGCGGGTAACACGGGCGACCAGGTCCAGATCCCGAGCCCGGTCCCGTAGAGCTCGAGCGTGGTTGTCATCACGAAGCTCACGGCATAGAGGAGCGGGAAGCGCCCGCGGACGATGAAGCGAATGAAAATCGCCCAAGTCACGAACCCCAGGAGATCGGGGATAGGCCGCGCGGCGAGTCCGTAGATCATCCACGCGGTGGCGCCGAACGTGACCGCGATGACGACCGCGCGGGCGTGGCGTTGGAGGAGTGGCAGCGAGGCCGCGCGAAGCGCCGAGAGATAAAAGAGGCCGTGCGCGGCGGGTACGTAGAGCGGCAGGTTGTCGAGCCGGTAGGTGTACGCGCCCCACACCAGCGATCCGAAGCACTCGAGCGCCGTGGCGACGGCGACGAGTACGCCGACCTGGACCCGGACGGCGCGAGGCTGGAGCAAGAGCGCGATCGCGAGGAATGTCCAGGGGAGGACCGAGAGGGCGACCTGCTGCGGGGCTGTGCTGGATCGGTCGAGTGGCAGACCGATCGCCACGAACGCGATGAACGAGACGAGGACGGCGAGCGAGCCCCGCGTCGTCACTCGATCGTGATCGTCTTGATCTTGTCGCCGATCTTGACCGCGTTCACGACATCCATGCCGCTCGTCACGATGCCGAAGTTCGTGTACTGCTTGTCGAGGAACGTGGAGTCCTTCTTGACGACGAACCATTGCGAGCCATTGTTGATGGCGGGGTCCGGCCCGCGGGCGATCCCAACGGAACCGAGCTTGAACGAGAGGTCGTTGTATTCGGACGGCACCTTTTCGCCGCCTGTGCCGGTGCCGAGCGGGTCACCGCCCTGCACGACCCAGTCCTCTACGCGATGGAAGATCTTGTCGTTGTAGAAGCCGCTTCGCGACTTCTCGACGAAGCGCGCGACGGTCTGTGGCGCCTTGTCGGGCCGGAGCGTGAACGTGAACGTGCCCCCCTTGGCGAGCTCGACGGTCGCCTTGGTCGCAGGAGCGGAGCTTGGGGTTGGACTCGGACTTGGTGACTTCGTGGCCGTACCTCCAGGTGTCGCGGTCGTTCCGCATGCGGTCACGACGAGGGTCGCGGCCGCCGTGCGCAAGAGCGTGCGACGATTCATCGCTCATCACTCTATCGGTCTATCGTGTGTCGTCCCATGCCGAGTTATCAGGCCCCGCGCGGGATGCGGGACCTGCTCCCCGAAGAAGCGGCCGCCTTTGACGCGCTCCAGGCGGTGATCGAGGCTCGCGCGCTTCGATACGGCTACCCGCGAATCGTGACGCCGGTCGTCGAGGATCGCGGTGTCTTTACGAAGTCCGTCGGCGAGACGAGCGACATCGTTGGCTACGAGATGTACGACGTATCGCTGCACGGCCAGGGCGGCCTCGTCCTCCGCCCGGAAGGAACGGCCGCGGTCACGCGAGCGTTCCTTGAGCACGGACTCCACCGCGCGCCTCGCCCGGTGCGGTTCTTCTACTACGAGCCCATGTTCCGCGGACAGCGGCCGCAGCTCCTTCGCTATCGGCAGTTCTGGCAGTGGGGCCTCGAGTGCTTCGGGCCTGAGGAGCCTCTGGCGGACGTCGAGATCGTCGACTTCACCGCTCGTCTTTTCGCGGAGGTCGGCCTGCGGAACTACGAGCTCGAGCTCAACACGGTCGGCGACGCGAAGTGCCAGCCCAAGGTGAGAGAAGCGCTCGCGTCGTACTTCGCGAAGAACCGCGACGCACTCTCGGACGAATCGAAGGAGCGCCTCGAGCGCAACCCAATGCGCATCCTCGACTCGAAAGACCCGAAGGACCGGGCGCTCGTCGCGACCGCGCCAAAGATCCACGAGCTCCTCTGTACCGAGGATCGCGAGCACTTCGAGCAGGTCGTTGCCGGTGTCGAGCGGCTCGGTCATGCGTACAAGGTGTCGCAGACTCTCGTGCGAGGACTCGACTACTACACGCGGACCGTCTTTGAGTTCGTCCTGACCGACCCTGAGTTCACGAAGGCCGGCGACATCGCCGTTGCCGCCGGCGGCCGATACAACGACCTCGTCCAGACGCTCGGCGGCCCGCCCGTCCAGGGCGTGGGCATCGCGGGTGGCGTCGACGTGCTCCATGGAGCGTTGAAGAAAGAGGGGGTTCGGATGGGACGCGAGACCGAGGCGGACGTGTATGTCCTGTCGGCAGAAAAAGCTGACGGTGCCGATCGGCTCCAGGTCGCGGATCCGCTACGGCAGGCTGGCTTCACCGTCGCCATCGACTATTCCGACCGCCCGCTCGACAAGCAGCTCGAGAGCGCCGTGAAGCACGGCGCGAAGGTCGCGGTCATTCGCGGCACACCCGAGGCGCGCGGCGGCAACGTGATCGTCCGCGACCTCGTCGCCAAGACGCAGCGCGTCACGCGGCTCGCGGCCGTCGTGACCGAGGTCGGCCGCCACGTGGCGAAGCACGTGACGCCTCCGCTCTTCGAGGGCCCCGCCAACCCCGACGAGCACGAGCCGGGAGCAGCCGGCGAGGCGCCATTCCTCAAGGACGATCGGGATTGAACGAGCGAGGAGCGGCTCTGCCGTGACGAGCGAGACCACCAGCCTTGAGCGTGTCGCGAGGCCGGAGGCCGAGAGATTGGGCGGGACTAAATAGGTGTTGCGGACGCACACCTGTGGCGAGGCTCGCGCCTCGCTCGCGGGAAAGGAGGTGACGCTCGCCGGCTGGGTACACACCCGCCGCGACCACGGCGAGCTTACGTTCATCGATCTTCGCGACCGCTACGGCATCACGCAGGTCGTCGCGCACGCGAAGGAGAATCCCGCGGCGCACAAAGCGCTTGGCAAAGCCCGCAACGAGTGGGTGCTCCGCGTCCGCGGCACGGTGCGGGCGCGACCCGAGGGAACGAAGAACGCGAAGCTGCCGACCGGCGAGATCGAGGTTGCCGCCTCGGAGATCGAGGTCCTGAACGAGTCGAAGACCCCACCGTTCTATGTCAACGAGGAGACGGAGGTCGAGGAGACACTTCGCTGGAAGTATCGGTACGTCGATCTCCGCCGCGAGCGATCGAGGGAGATCATGCGGCTCCGCCACGAGGTCACGAACTTCATCCGCAACTTTTTCGTCGAGCGGGGCTTCTGGGAGATCGAGACCACGATGATGATCCGCTCTGATCCGACCGGGGCGCGCGACTTCATCGTGCCGTCACGCTACTACCCGGGGAAGTTCTGGGCCCTACCGCAGTCGCCCCAGCAGCTGAAGCAGCTGCTCATGATCGGTGGGATCGACAAGTACGTGCAGATAGCTCGGATCTTCCGCGACGAGGATCCGCGTGCGGACCGCATCTACGAAGCGACGCAGCTGGACATCGAAATGACCTTCGCCGAGCCCGGTGACGTCATGGATGTCGTCGAGGCCTGCTACACGGCGGTCTTCGAGCGGTTCGCGAAAAAGCCGCTCCGGACGAAGCCCTTCCCGAGAATGACGTACGAGGAAGCCATACGGCGATACGGCACCGACCGCCCGGATACACGCTTCGCGATGGAGCTTGTGGATCTCACCGATGCCGTGCGCGGAACGGGATTCGGCGTGTTCAAGGACGCGATCGCTTCGGGCGGCGCCCTCCGAGCGGTCGTCGTTCCCGGAAGGGCGGCTGCCTCGCGGAAGGATGTGGACACCTGGACCGCGGTCGCGAAGACGCGCGGCGCGAAGGGCCTCGTGTCGTTCGCGTTCGTGGGCGCGGAGGTGCGCTCGCCGGTCGCGAAATTCTTCTCCGCCGATGAGCTCGCGCGACTCCGGCAAACCTCCGGGGCGACGGCCGGCGACATAGTGCTCGTAGTCGCGGATGAATACCGCGTCGCGAGTCGGTCTATCGGAGAGATCCGGCGGCAGCTCGGTCAGGAGCTCGGGTTGGTGGATGCGTCGGCGCACCACATGATGTGGATCCACCGCTTTCCGATGTTCGAGCGCACACCCGAGGGGACGTGGACTTTCTCCCACAACCCGTTTGCGGGTCCGCTCACGGCGGACGACGCGAAGCTCCTCGAAACCGATCCGGGAAAAGCGATCTCGTCCCAGTACGACCTCGTGGTCGACGGGAACGAGCTCGGCGGAGGGAGCATCCGCATCTTCAACCGCGCGATGCAAGAGCGCGCATTGGAGGTTCTCGGCATCTCGAAGGATGAGGCCGCGGTCCGGTTCGGCGCGTTGCTCGACGCGCTCGAGTATGGAGCGCCTCCTGAGGGCGGCATCGCCACTGGCATGGACCGGACCGTCATGATCCTGGCGGGCCTCTCGAACGCCCGTGAGACGATCGCGTTTCCCAAGACCCAGACCGGCTACGACCCGCTGCTCGACGCACCCGCCCCCGTCGACGCGAAGCTGCTGGAGGAACTCGGACTTCGCGTCATCGCGAAGCCGGAGAAACGTCCTTAGCGCTTCACCGCAGCGAAGACTCCACTGGCAATTGGCACCGCGAAGCGCAACACCCTTTGAAGGTCGTACAGGTAGATCGATCCGTCGAAGCCTGTGCTCACGACGGTGTCGCCGATCCGTGCCGCGCCGCGAGGGTAGAGCTTCGCTGGCCGATTCCAGAGCATGCGAGCGTGCGGGTCATATTCCCGAAGGGTACCCAAGAGGCCCGTCGTGTCAGCGTCGTCGGGGCGCCAGGCAAGGGCGTGCCCGGCGCCGAGCAGATCGATCGCGAATTCGCGCGGACCGACCGCAGTGAGGTTCTGTTCAGTCTGCCCATCGCGAAGGATGACATTGCGAACACCGGAGGGGTCGCTCAGGGAGCGTAACCGCTCGTAGAGCGAGAACTGGGCGCCATCGCTGGCGACGAGCCTCAGATCGGAGACCTTGTTAAAGCGTGTGCCGTCCCACAGGAACGTGCCGACCCGCTCCGGAGGGAAGCATCCGGCCTCCGCGCACTCCGGCTGGAACATCCGCAGTCCGCCGCTCGTCCAGGCGAGCTCGGTGCCGAGGTGATAGTCGCTCGGGAGGATCTCTCGCTCGGCTCCCGTCCCGACATCCGCGATGACGCCGCGCGTCTGGCAAACGGGTGCGGGCATAGGGCAATTTCCGAGCCTGAAGTACGCGAGAGAACCGCCGTCCGGCGACCATGCAACCGGGAAGGATCGAAACGGGCGCGACGCGAGCCTCGTCACGCGACCGCTCGCCAGGTCGAGCACAGCCATCGCGTCCTCATCGGACGACACCGCGTCGCAGCGAACGAGCAGCGCCTCTCCGTCGGCGCGGGCGATCGCGCCGACCGGTTGCCCATCGCAGATCCTCGGAAGATCGGTCGTGCCCGTGCGGTCGATGCGGTGAGCCACGCCGTCCGCCGTAACGGTGTAGACGACCACGGCCGGCCACTCGGTGCCCGCGGCGGCCTCGGCGAATGGCGACGTCGTTGCCGCTGGCGACGTGGTCAGGGACGGCGAAGCGGATGGAGCCAGCGGCGCGATGGCCGCAGGCGATCCCGTAGCGGAGAGATCGGCGCCCGGCGGCGCGCACGCGACGACCATGAGTGTCAGCGCTACGAGTACGCGCGTCACTCGAGGATCCAAACCCGCGGCTACCGGGCGACGAATCCGGTCTGCGCCAGGATTCGCATCGTTCCGAGTCTAGGCGCGACTTAGACTTTCACAGATGGACCGCGTCTATCTGGACCACGCCGCGACCACGCCCGTGGACCCCGAGGTCGCCGAGGCGATGGGCCGCATCCTCCGCGAGACGCACGGCAACCCCTCCAGCATCTACGCCGAGGGACGGGCCGCGCGTGCCGCAGTGGACCGCGCCCGTGACGAGGTGGCCGCCGCGATCAACGCCGACCCCGGCGAGATCGTTTTCACAAGCGGTGGCACCGAGTCCGACAACCTTGCGCTCCGTGGCGCCTTGAAGGCACGTCGCGATGAGCGCGACGGCCTCGTCACGAGCGCGATCGAGCACCACGCGGTCATCGACACGGCGCGCGATCTCGAGCGCTACGCGCACGTCCGGGTCGACGTCGTTGGGTGCGACCGCCATGGCGTCATCGACCCAGAGGCGATCCGCGACGCGATCGACGAGCGAACCTCGCTTGTCTCGATCATGCACGCCAACAACGAGATCGGCACGATCGAGCCGATCGCCGAGATCGGCGCGATCTGCCGCGAGCATGGCGTGACCTTCCACAGCGACGCGGTGCAGACCGTTGGCGCCCTCGAGGTGGACGTCCGGAAGATTCCGGTCGACCTCCTCTCGATCAACGCGCACAAGTTCTACGGGCCGAAAGGCGTCGGAGCGTTGTACGTGCGTCGCGGGACGCGTGTCGCGACCATGCAGACCGGCGGCGGCCAGGAGAAAGGCCGGCGGACGGGGACGGAGAACGTGGCGGGCATCGTCGGTCTCGGCGTCGCGCTGCGGATCGCCTGCGAGCGGCGCGCGACCGAGTCGCCGCGGCAGGCCGAGCTCCGCGACCGGCTCATCGCCGGTGTGCGTGAGCGCGTTCCCGACGCCGTGCTGAACGGTCACCCCACGGAGCGGCTGCCGAACAACGCCTCGTTCTGCATCCCCGGGGCCGAAGGCGAGTCGCTGATCGTCGCGCTCGACCTCGACGGCTTCGCCGTGTCGAGCGGATCGGCCTGCACCTCGGGCGAGACCGAGCCCTCGCAGGTGCTGCTGGCCCTCGGTCTCGATCGCGAGCTCGCCAAGGGGTCGCTCCGCGTCACCGTGGGCCGCTCGACGACCGGCGCTCACGTCGACCGATTCGTCGACGCGCTGGCTCGCGTGGTCGTACGGCTCCGAGAGGCTCCCGCGGTGGCGGTTTGACCCGCGGCCTCGGCAGCGACGCGAATCCTGGCGATGGCGACCGGGTGAAGATCGAGGTGGATCTCGAGGGCGGCGTCGTGATGGCGGTGCGCGTCACGGCGTCGGGGTGCGAAGTCTCCACGAAGGCCGCGGCGGCGCTCGCGCGCCTCGCTCGCGGGCGCGGACGGAGCGAAGTGCTCGCGCTCGGGGTTGCGGAGGTCACCGGTCAGATCGGCCCCGTCGATCAAGGGCACGACGGCTGCGTGCTCGCGGCGATCGGTGCTTTGCGCGCCGCCATCGTTGACGCGCACATGAAGGCGATCGCATGAGCCGGGTCTTCGTCGCGATGAGCGGCGGCGTGGACTCGTCCGTGGCGGCGGCGTTGCTCGCCGAACGCGGCGAGGACGTGGTTGGCGTCTGGATGCGCTTGGTGCCGTCCGGCGGCGAAGTGGACGCGCCCCGGTGCTGCGGAACCGACGAGGCGGGGGAGGACGCGCGCCGCGCCGCTCTGGCCATCGGAATCCCGTTCTATGCCCTCGACTACGCGGACGTCTTCGGCGAGCGGGTCGTCGACCGCTTCGTGAATGCGTACGCGGGTGGCGAGACACCAAATCCGTGCGTCTCGTGCAACCAGCACGTCAAGTTCGACGCGCTGCTGCACGACGTGGTCCGGAAGTTCGGCGGGGATCGACTCGCGACCGGGCACTACGCCCGCGTCGCGACCGGCGGCGACGGCCGTCGGCATCTGCTCCGTGCGCGAGATCCGTCGAAGGACCAGTCGTACGCGCTCTACATGCTCGGCCAGCGCGAGCTTGCGCGGATTGAGTTTCCGATCGGTGAGCTGCGCGACAAGTCGGAGACGCGCGCAATCGCGGCGCGCTTCGAGCTTCCTACCGCGAACAAGGCCGAGAGCATGGACATCTGCTTCGCACCGGGCGACTACCGCGACCTTGTGCGTGACCGCGCGCCAGACGCTTTTATCCCAGGCCCCGTCGAGCGGACCGACGGCACCGTCGTCGGCACGCATGCCGGTATCGGCGCGCTGACGGTCGGCCAGCGATCAGGGGTCGGGGTCGCGACCGGCGAGCGCCTGTACGTGCTGCACCTTGACACCGAGAGACGCGCGGCGGTTGTGGGTACGCGTGCCGAGGTTGCGCGCACGACCTACACGCTCACCGGCGTGACCTTCGTCGCGGGCGACGCGCCTTCATCCCGATTCGCGACGAACGTGGTCCTGCGGTACCGCGGCACCCCTCTTGCCGGACACGTCGACGTGGGCCGAGGCGACGCGACGCTCGACCTCGAGGCCCCCGCCCTCGTCGCGCCGGGTCAGGCCGCCGTGTTCTACGACGGCGACGAGGTCATCGGCGGCGGCGTCGTAGCACGGCACACGCTCTAGTTCCGTGCGCGCGCTCACTCGCGCTCCCGGCGTTCGCCTGCGCGGCGGCGCAGGCGGTCGCAGGCATCATCTGTCTCGTGATCGCCTGGCGGACCCGGCGGACGAGCCCCGAACTTGGGGCCACCCTCACGATCTTCGCCGCGCCGACACGGTCTTAATCGCGGGTGCCGCCGGCAGTCGTGGTGCTGGGTCTCGTCGCTCTTGGCGTTCCGGCAGGTGTCCGTGCCGCCTTCGGTCGGCCGCGCTCGCTCGGTCGGGCGTGGCTCGTCGCGGGCGCGCTCGGCCTCGCGGCCCAAGCGGTCGGTGAATTGGCCGGCATTTCGTTCGGCGTACTCGGAGACGCCCAGCTAACG
>VBEY01000067.1 GCA_005889295.1 Chloroflexota bacterium
GAGCGCTCGAGGGGATTCGGGTCGTCGATCTGACACGAGCGCTCGCCGGCCCGTATTGCACGCTGATGCTCGCCGATCACGGCGCGGACGTCGTGAAGATCGAAATACCCGGAACGGGCGACGAGACGCGCGAGTGGGCACCGCCGTCGATCAAGGGCGTCTCCGCCTATTACCTCTCGATCAACCGCAACAAGCGCAGCGTCACCTGTGACCTCAAGCACCCCGACGGAAAGCGTGTCCTCGAGCGGCTGCTCGAGCGCGCCGACGTCGTCGTCGAGAATTTCAGCCCGGGAGTCCTCGGCCGCCTCGGGTTCCCCGACGAGAGGATCCGCGCGATGAACCGCAAAGCCGTGATCTGCCATGTCTCCGGGTTTGGGCAGGACGGGCCGGGCCGGGCGTGGGCCGCGTATGACCTCGTCGTGCAGGGCATGGGCGGCGTCATGAGCCTCACCGGGGCACCCGGCGGAGATCCGGTGATGGTCGGGGTCCCCCAGGCCGACATCGTCGCCGGTATGTTTGCCGCGTTCGCGATCGTGGCTGCTCTCGAAGCGCGGCATCGCACCGGCGAGGGGCAGGTGATCGATGCGACGATGATCGGTGGACAGGTCGCCCTGCTCTCGCGCCAGGCCGCGCGCTACTTTGCCGACGGCACCGTGCCGCGACTGGAAGGCAACGTGCACGCCTCGATCGTTCCCTACCAAACCTTCCGCGCGGCGGACGGGTTCGTGAACATCTGCTGTGCGAACAACGCGCTCTTTGAGCGCCTGTGCCGCGCGATCGATCTCGAGGACCTCCTCGACGACGCCCGATTCACCGACAACGCGAGCCGCGTGAAGCACCGCGACGCGCTCGTCCCGCTCATCGCCGCCCGTGTCCAGCGGATGACGAAGGGCGACGTCGTGCGCAAGCTGCGCGAGGCCAACGTTCCGGTCGGGCCCATCAATGATCTGGGCGAGGTCTTCAACGATCCGGTGGTGCGCCATCTCGGACTGATCGCGGAGATCGATCACCCGATCGCCGGGCGTGTCCGAGCGCCGGGCATTCCGGTTCGCATGTCGGAGACGCCGGGTTCGATCCGCCGGGCTCCTCCACTGTTGGGCGAGCACACCGACGAGGTCCTCGGTGAGCTCGGCTACGCGCCTGATGAGATCAAGAGGCTGCGCACGGACGGCGCCGTCTGATCGCGGAGCGCGACATCCCGCCGCGCCGCCGGCCGCTCTGGCTCGTCGCTCTCCTGACGCTGCTCTCCCTTGGGATCTACCTCCCGCTCTGGCTCGGCTTCACCTGGGCGGAGCTTCGCCGCGAGACGGGCGATCAGCAGATGCAGCCGCTCGGTCATGCGCTTTCGGTATTCGTCCCCGGGTACGGCTTGTGGCAGGTCCACCGGCACTTCGCGCTCATCGGTTCGGGGCTCGAGAAGGTCGGCGCGAAGACGAAGGTCGACCCGTTAACGGCGACGATCGGCGTGGCGCTGTGGTCGCTGACCTTCCTTCATTACTCAACCGAGCCGCTCTTTGTGGCGCTGGACATGATCGAGCTCCTTGCCGCGACGGCGGTGGTGGTCTACGGGCAGCGCGCGCTGAACCAGTACTGGCGCGCTCGTCCAGGGCCCTCGATCGAGGAGCGGGTGCTGCCGGCGGACTGGATCGCGATGGGTTTGGCGGCCGCGTATTTCCTCAGCTGGGTCCTCACGTACGTGACCACAGCCACCAACTAACATCCGCCTCCCGTGACCCCGCACATCCTCGTCGTGGGCTCACTCGCCTACGACGACGTGCACACCCCGTACGACAGCCGGCGCGAGGTGCTCGGCGGCGCCGCGTCGTACTTCTCGCTCGCCGCTTGTCTTTACGCTCCGGTCCGCCTCATGGGCGTGGTGGGGGACGATTTCCGTGCGAGCGACCTCGATCGACTCAAAGCGAAGGGGATCGACCTTGCCGGCGTCGAGCATGCCAAGGGGAAGTCGTTTCGCTGGCTCGGGAAGTACGACCACGACCTCGTGACCGCCGAGACCATCAACACCGATCTCGGCGTCTTCGGCGATTGGGAGCCCGCCGTCCCGCCGGGGTTTGTCGACAGCGAGTTTGTTTTCCTCGCCAACATCCTTCCCGAGATCCAGGGCCGCATGCTCGATCAGGTGCGCGCGCCAAGGGCCACCGCGCTCGACACGATGAATTACTGGATCGAACGGCGGCGTGACGCGCTTACTTCCGTGATGGCGCGCGTCGACATCGTCACCATCAACGAAGCCGAAGCTCGGCAGCTTTGCGGCACGCATAGCGTGCTGAAGGCGGCACGCGAGATACTGAGGCTCGGTCCTCGCGCCGTGGTCATCAAACGTGCCGAGTACGGCGCGCTTCTCGTCACCGGCGATCGACTGTTTTGGACGCCTGCGTACCCGCTCGAAGAGGTCCGTGACCCCACGGGGGCAGGCGACGCGTTCGCAGGCGGATTGCTCGGCCATCTGGCCCGGGCGGGGAAGCTCGACGACCGCACCCTCTGCGAGGCGGTCCTCCATGGCACGGTGTGCGCCTCATTCGCGGTTGAGGACTTCAGCGTCGACGGGATAGAGCGGGCGGACGCGGCCGGCGTGGAGCGGCGGGTCCGGGAGCTCCACGCTCTTGTCTCAGCGTGACCGGGGAACCGCTTGGCGGGACGGTTGTACGAAGGGTGAGAACCGACTCCCTGGAGGGCCGGCCGGCGGAGGACGCTGTACTCGTGGAACGCGCACAGCACGGAGACACCGAGGCGTATGGCGAGCTGGTGAGGCGCTATCAGGCGCTCGCCACGAGGACCGCGTACGTGATCACCGGCCTGTCGGCCGAGGCGGAGGATGCCGCGCAGGACGGATTCACCAAGGCCTACTTCGCTCTCGGACGCTTCCGGAGCGGAGCGCCCTTCCGCCCGTGGCTGCTGCGGATCGTTGCGAACGAGGCGAAGAACCGCCGCAAGGCGGCCGGCCGACGCGCGACGGTCGATCTCAGCGTCGCCGAGGATCGCCCCTCGGGTGACACGGCCCTGTCGCCCGAGGAGGCGGCCCTGGCAAGCGAGAGGCGTACGTTCGTCCTTGCTGCGCTCGGCAAGCTTCGCGAGGAGGATCGACTGGTCATCGCGTACCGCTACTTCATGCAACTGTCGGAGGCCGAGATGGCCGATGCGCTCAGCTGCGCCCGCGGCACGGTGAAGTCCCGCCTGTCGCGTGCGATCGCGCGACTCCGGGAGATCGCCATCGGCGAGGGCAGCGCCGATGCGTGAGCGGCTCGAGGACCGCGACCTCGAGCGGACGCTGTCCGACATCGGCGGGCGCCTCGAAGGCCCGAGACGTGACATGTGGCCGGCCGTCCGTGCGCGGATCGACGAGCGCCGAGCGCGGCCATGGTGGTCGCGCCTCAGCATCGACGCAAGAACGCTCGCTCCCGTCGCGGCGACGCTCGCGATCATCCTGGTCGCGGCCTTCCTCCTGACGCCCGATCTCGCGGCGCGCGCCGCACAGGTGCTCGGCCTGCCCGGGGTGCAGATCTATCGCGTTCCAGAGAGCCCAACGGGCCGTCCGACCACGTCCGCTCTGACGTTCGCGGGTCAGCGCGTCGCGACCGCCGCGGAAGCGAGTCGCATCGCCGGATTCACGGTGCGGACGCCGGCCGCGCTCGGCGACCCGAGCGCGCTCTACGTGGAGACGACACCCGTGCGCGTCACGATCGTGTACGCCTCGGTGAAGGGGATCCCGGCCTCACCGCAGGCCGGGGTTAGCGCGATCGTCGTCGAATTCAAGGGAACGCTCGAGACGCAGTTCATGGCGAAAGCAATCGGGCCCGGCACATTCCTCGACGCGGTGCCGCTCGGAAGCGGTGTCGCGTACTACCTCTCTGGTCAGCCACACCAGTTCTTCTTCCGCGACCCGGCGGGCAACGTTCAGCCTGAAACGCTCCGCCTTGCAGGCAACACCCTTCTCTGGGAAGAGGGTGGGGTCACCTACCGTCTCGAAGCCCAGGTCAGCCAGCAGGAGGCGGTCCGCATCGCCTCGACGCTGCGCTAGGGAACCCGCGCCCGGCCGCGGTTGTAGGAGTCGTGATGCGAATTGGGATAGGCCTCGCGGCGGCGGCGCTCCTGCTGGCGTCCTGTGGCGCTCAGGTTTCCGGGCCGCCCGCATCGGCCGCGGGCGACCAGCTCGTCCTTCGGACCTCCGCAGCCCTGCAGGTGTGGGACGCGAAGGGCAACCTCGTTCGGTCACTCGGGAGGGCGGTCTCGGCTCCCGATGGATCTGTCTATTACACGCTCGACGGCGCGTCGCCAACCACCCTGCGCTGGGTCGACGCGAAGACCGGCCGAGCGATCACGCAGATCGGGCTTCCGGGTTCGTACAGCTTCGCGGACGAGCGCGAGTCCGGGCCGACAGGCCTTTCGCCGAACGGGCGCTGGCTCGTCCTTCCAGGTGAGTCGGGCGCGTCGAGCAGCTTCGCGGTGATCGACACGGCGCTCCTCAGGCCCGCCGCGGTCGCGCAAGTCCCCGGCACGTTCACGTACGACGCCATCAGTGATGACGGAACCTCGCTGTACCTGATCGAGCGGATCACTCCCGAAGCCGCGCGGCAACTCGGCGGCCTCAATGCGGCATATAGCTACCGGGTCCGTGTGTACGACGTCCCGTCGGCGAAGCTTTCCGAGACGCTTGTGGTGGACGTGAAGCTCGCCTCTCAGACCGTCGGCGACACCAATGCCGAAACACGGGTCGACGGGATCATGAGCGGGATCTACCAGTCGTCGGTCCCGAGCCGCGACGGCCTCTGGAACTTCAGCTTTTACTACAACCCGAACCGCGGACCATTCATCCACGTGCTGCACCTGAATTCCCGCAGCGCGTTCTGCATCCTCGACCTGCCGATCGTGTCGGGCGGGTACGAGCAACGTCTCGGTTGGTCCCTTGCTCTGACGCCATCCGGGGAAACGTTGTACGCGGTCAACGGAACTCTCGGCCTCGTGTCATCGATCGACGCCAGCACCTTGAAGGTCATGCACAGCGCGAAGGTCGCGGGGCTTCCGTCCGCGACCGCGACGGCGCCGACCTCCTCCTCGAGCGCCGGTCTAAGCCGGGACGCGCGCAAGCTCTGGTTCACAGCGGCTCGCGGTGTCGCCCTTGTCGACACCAGCGACTTCGCGCTGCGCGGCCTGTTCCTGCCGGACCGCGTGGTCCGGAGTATCTCCCTCAGCCCGGACGGCCGCCGCCTCTACGCACTCTCCGGCGATGGGACGGTCTGGATGCTGGACGCGACCACTGGCCGGGAGCTGGCGCGGATTCCGACCCAGGGCGCGACCGCGCTCCTTCGAGTCGCCACCCCTTAAGCCCGCCCGCACCCCTCCGCCCGCCTCCCAGCCCGGGATCTCTTGCGAACCGCGGAAACGTTGTTCCGCGTCGCGCCGCTTGGCGGTATAGATTCGCGAGAACACGTACGGGAGGTGGATGTGAAACAGGATCGAACGACTGACGGCATCAAGCGACGCACGCTCCTCAAGGGCGCCGCGGCGGCAGCGGCGGCTCCGGTCCTTGCCTCGTGCATCGGTCAGCAGGCCGCTGGACCGAGTCCCAGCGCGAGTGCATCGGCGAGCGCATCTGCCGCTCCAACCGGAGTCGGTGCGCGGCCAAAGCTC
>VBEY01000068.1 GCA_005889295.1 Chloroflexota bacterium
CAGCGCGCCGGAACTGTAAACAATCGCCAATTTACGCGCTTCCCGGCCGCAGGCGGAGGGCGCCGGCGGCTCCGCGACAACCACCTTCGGCGTGACGAGCGCGATGGGCCGCGAGCCCTGCTCGAGCAGTCGGTCAGCACATCACCGGGCGTGCGCGTCGGCATGAACAGATAACTCGTGCCCGGCGCGCCGCGTCGCCGACCGGTCGAGTGAGGGCTCGCGACTAAGCGATCCAGTCCGCCAATTGCATTACCGCGTGCGTGCCCGAGATCACCATCGAGACATGGCAGGAGCTGTATGACCGTGCGTTCCCGCAGGTATACCGCGCGCTCGTCGCAGCGACCTTCGATCGCGAGCGCGCGCTCGATGGTCTGCATGACGCCTTCGAGGAAGGACTGCGCCATCCGCCATCGGACGACCGGAATCTAGAGGGTTGGCTCTATCGCGTTGCGCTCCGAAAGACCCGGCGCGGCCTGCTTCGCACAGTCCGCGAAGCGCCCATGACCGACCTCTCGTCGGACGATCCGACCGCCGAGGTCCTGCGCCGACTCGAAGTGGGTCGGCTCCTCGCGCTCCTGACCGAGCGGCAACGAGCGATCGTCGTCGCGCACTACTACCTCGGCCTTTCACAACAGGAGATCGCGGCAGCTCTTGGCGTTCGGCGCGGCACCGTGAGCGCAGCGGTTTCGCAGTCGCTGACGCGGATGCGAAAGGGGGAAGCCAAGCGTGCGTGATACCGACAAAGATCTTATGCACCTCTTCGTACGCGACCTGGACGATATCGAGCTGCCGCCGCGCGACCGCTGGCGCCCCGCGCCGCGAAAGGAGCCTCTTCTGATGAAGACCGGCCGGTACATCCTCTACGCGAGCGGGGTGGCGGCGGTACTTGTCCTTGCGCTCATCGCGAGCTTCGCCCTGCGCGGCGGCAATCAGGTCGCCGCGACCCCGAGTCCGACCTCACCGACGAACACCACCTCGCCGACGACAAGCGCAGCGACCGCATCGCCTGGCGCGACCCCTGCGAGCGGTCGGTACGCCAGCGCCGGGCTCGCGTATTCGATCGAGCTGCCTCCGCCTTGGCACCGCTCGTCGTGCTCCGGAGTCGATAGTCAGCAAAGCCCGGCGCGTGGGGGCGAGGAGTTCGTATCCGTGAGCGCTCGCGACGAGACGGGGAGCGACATCGGCGTCGCCTATCCGACGCTGCGGGTCTTCGGCGAAGCCAACCCGCAGGGCCTGACCCCGCGGCAATGGGCTGAACAGGGCCGAACCGTCGGCGCGTGGGCCGGTGAGCGGATCGAGGACGTCACCTACGCGGATCGGCCAGCAGCGCGCAAGGTCCTGCACCTCGGGGGGACGCCCCTTGACACGTACTTCGTCGCGAACGGTGGCCGCATGTACGTGGTCAGCCCAGTCTCACGTGTCCCACCTGACGGGCCGACACAGCTGACGATGGCCCGCATGATCGATTCGTTCCGCTTCCTCACCGATGCTGAGGTTGCCGCCGCGCACGCAGCCCTGCCGACCCCTCTCCCGCCGCGCACGCCCGAGCAGGTCGCCGACGGCGTGGCCGCGGCCTTGACCTCGAAGAACGCTGACGCCCTCGCCGAGTTCCTCTCGCCCTGTGTCACGACCGCGGGGGAACAGGCAGGTGGCTCCTTTGTAAGCCGCGAGAAGTACATCGACGACCTGCGCGCCGCCTTCGCCGCAGGGTTGGTCGTAACGGTCCAGCCGCGGCCGCTGGAGGGCGACCGCGCTTCGGGGAACCTGACCGCTTCGTCGACCTGGCGGGAGACGCTCGCCAAGGAGCGCAAGCTCATGCTGCGCCGCGGAGAGAACGATCGCTGGGAGTTTCAGGGCACACTTGAGCGCTTCTAGGCAGGCGGAGCGGGCGGGTCCCTCAGGTGCAGATGAGACGCGGCCAAATCAACGGAGGTGGGCGATGCGGCGCATTCTCCCTGGCATGGCTGCCATAACGATCAGACCGATCACCTTGTCCCTCGCCGTCGTGCTCGGCATCGGCGGCGTGTTGGCGGGCGATGTCCCAGCGCGTGCGAGCGACCTTGTGATCACCGGTTTCGTCACCGACGCGGTGACGGGTGCGCTGCTGCCCGGAGTCTGCGTGGCCCGCGACATGGCCGGGTCCCAGTGCTTTGAGGTCACCTCCTCCGGCGGCTCATTCGTGATGGACGCAGGCTCTCTCGGAGCGACCCCGGGGCAGACCTGGGACCTGTACTTCCTCAAGACGGGATACCTGACCGCGTACTCGGACAAGTTCGTCGTAAGCGGTCCGGTGCGGTTCAACCAGGTCCTCGCGCCCGCCAGCCAGGGACCGCTCTGCCCGGATCAGCGGTCCGACGCTCCGACGCGCACTGTCTACCTCCCGAACATCACGAAGTCTCTCGGCGGCCCGGCCGGATGGCAGACCCCGTTCATCGTCCAGAACACAGGGCAGCAAGGGACGACGCTCGAGGTGAGCTTCTACCGGTTCCTCAACGGGGGCTGCGCGAGACGCCGGGTGGTTACGGCTCTCGCTCCGGCAACGTCGTTCGCCGACATACCGAACAACGACAACGACCTTCCGAGCGACACGCAGTTCGCCGTCGTCGTCCGCAGCTTCGGCGCGCCCGTGGTCTCGGTCGTCAACGGACACGCCGGCGCCGGTGTGGTGACCGAGGTGTTCTCCTACGTCGGGACCGCTGTGGGCGCGAACAAGGTCTTCCTGCCGAACATCACGCGGCGGTACTTCGGTTACGTGACCCCGTTCATCATCCAGAACCTTGGGAGCGCCGAGGCCGGGGTCACGGCCAGCTTCATCGGCTTCGACGGGAGCCCCGGTCCGGCGATCGTGCGACAGATTCCCGTCGGCGGGTCGAAGTTCATCGACCCGAACTCCGAGCCGGGTCTGGTCGACGGGCGACAGTACTCGGTGACCGTCACCTCGGCTCAGCCTGTCAGCGTCGTCGTCAACACGCACAACGATGCGTTCGGGGGCTCGTACCACTGCTGCCCACCGACCATCGGCGACCCGGTCGCCTATTCAACGAACGGGATCCCGGCGGGCGCTCCCCGCGTCTACGGACCGTACGCCGCGAAGAATGCGCCCGGCGGGCACGTCAGCACGATCGTCGTGCAGAACATGAGCGCGAACAACATCAGCCCCCGGCTGGATTTCGCGCCGCTCGGCGGCACGGGTCCGACGCAGTCGTTCACGTCTCCCTCGCCCATCGCGCCCGGCGCCTCGTGGGCGTTCGATCCGCGCTCAGTGCTCGGGACGACCACGCCGTGCACCGCATCGAGCGCGACGTGTCTCGGTGAGGGGGAGTACTCGTTCGTCGCGGACTCGGGCGACGCAACCGCGAGCATCGGCGTGGCCGTCAACGTGATCAGCCCGACGACAGCGGCCGGCTATACGGGCATCGCGGCTCCGGCGACGAAGGTGTTCGCGCCGAACGTCACTCGGGTCCTCGGGGGTCCGCCGGGTGGATGGACGACGCCGATCCTCTTGCAGAGCGTGACCGCGACCGGCGCGACCCTGGAGTGGCGCCGCTTCAGCGATGGACAGCTCGTCGTTACGCAGACAGTCCAGATCCCGTCCGGACACGCGGTACGGGTCGACCCGCGCGAGGTCGCGGGCCTCAGCGATAACACCCAGTACTCCGTGGTCATGATCGGCACCGGCGGGACTCTCGCTGCGGTCGTGCGCGTTTCGGCGATCGAGGGCGACGCGGCGTTATACGAGGCTTTTGCCGAGTAAGGCCTCACAGGGTGATGACGACTTTGCCTCGGGCGTGTCCTGTTTCCAGATAGCGCATCGCCTCGGCGGTCTCGCCCAGCGGATAGGTCCGGTCGATGACCGGCTTGACCTTCCCGGCTTCGATGAGGTCCTTCAGTACGAGCAGGTCCGCAGCGCTGTTGTGCGCCATGAACGGAAGCATCTTTTGCCTCCTGAAGCGTGACCAGATCATCGCCGCGAGAAGACGAGCCGCGATCGGAACCATGTGACGACCGTCCGCTACGCCGACCAGCACGAGGGTCCCATTCGGTGTCAGGACCCGCCTGCACGCCGACAACGAGCGGCTCGCGGCGACATCCAAGATCAGGTCGTACCGCTGCCCGCTCCGCGTGAAGTCCTCTCGCGTGTAGTCGATGACTTCGTCCGCGCCGAGCGAGCGGACCATGTCCAGGTTCCTGGTGCTGCACACCGCGGTCACGTGCGCTCCGAACGCCTTGGCGATCTGCACGGCGAACGACCCCACGCCGCCCGTCGCCCCGTTGATCAGGACCCTCTGCCCCGGCTTTAGCTGCCCCTTGTCACGAAGCCCCTGAAGCGCGGTCGTTCCTGCCATGTTCACTGCCGCGGCTTGCTCGAACGTGAGGCCGGCCGGCTTCGGCGCCAGGGCGCTCTGCGGTCCACCACGCACGTACTCGGCAAGGGCGCCGACGCGCGCGCCGTATACCTCGTCACCGGGTCGAAACTGCGTCACGTTTTTGCCGACGGACTCGACCTGTCCCGCCAGGTCCACGCCCATGGCAACGTTCTTGGGCCTGCGCCAGCCTTCCGACATGCGGACGAGGAACGGCTGGCCTCGCATCATGTGCCAGTCGTATGCATTGATCGAAGCGGCCCGAACCCGTACGAGCACGCCGTCATCGTCGACCACTGGCTTAGGGAGTTCCTTGAGCTCCAGGACATCCGGTGCACCGTATTGCTCGCGGACGATCGCCTTCATAGTGGGCTGGTTGATATTGGACTGCGCGTTCGTCGTAGTGTCGGCCTGCAACTGCGCGGTCATCTTCTCCCCCTCATTGACTGATGCGTCGGACTTCATTTGCATGTTCGGTTCGTACGCTGTAAGGTACCGTACAATGTAAGGTTGTCAAGCCTAAATCACGTGGCGTGGCGGCAAGCGGAGGAGAGCGAATAGCGAGACGAGTCGAGGCGATCACAGCGCGACGCGTCCCTTTGAGCAAGGAGCGCGTCTTGCACGCCGCCATCGGTCTCGCCGATCAGGGCGGGATCGACTCGCTGACGATGCGTAGGCTCGCGCAGGAGCTCGGCGTCGAGGCGATGTCCCTTTACCACTACGTGTCGAGCAAGGACGACATCCTGGACGGCATATCGCGGCACCCATGGGCGGCCAAACTGATCATGTCGGGCACGGGCGTCGGCCTTGCGCGGGTGCGATACATGGACGCGGTGCTCAGACGCCTTCGCGAAGCAGGCTTCTCGCCTGAGCTGACCCACCACGCGTATCACGCTCTGGACAGCCACATCATGGGGTCGACTTTGTGGGCGGCGGCCTACGCGACGATGCCAAAGGCGCAGGCTGACTTGGCGCAGAACTTTCTCCGCAAGCTGCCCCTGACTGAGTACCCCGACTTCGCCGAACATGCGCAGCAGCACATCAGGAAGACCGGGCCCAAAGACAAGAGCGAGTTCGAGTTCGGTCTCGACCTGATCCTGGACGGCCTCGAGCGGGTGCGCGACGCGGCGCGGCCGTCGGCATCGGTACGACGGCGAACTCCTCGCACGCTGAGAGACATGCGGCGTCCGAAACGACAATGACGATGTGCGAACCGTGTGGAGAGGTCCGATTTCTTGACAACGTGCCGCGATGCGCCTGAAGGCGATGGGATCGCGAGAAGCAAGTTATTTACCTGCGAATTGCTGCCGAGCTCAGCGAGATAAGTGATCCGCTGACGTAGGCCCGCGTCACCCGAGAGAGGGATCCCGGCACGCTTACTGCTTCGTTAGTTGGTCGTGTCGAAATCTTGTCGCGGCTGCCGACCGCACGACGGCCCAGAACGATGAAGCCGTCATGCTCGCGCCGCGCGCGGTGTGGCGGCGCACTGTTGATCGCGCTCGCGCTCGCGCTTGTTCCAGCGCCGGCGAGCGGCGAGGACAGGGGCGGCGCGACCGAAGCTGCGCAGTTCTACACGCTGGTCGAAGGTGATCACGAGCCCAGCCAGCTCGTGGCGCATCTCGGAATCGGCGGACCTGACGCGTTCCGGGAGATGCTCCTGTGGAATCCGCAGCTGCACAACATCTACGCGCTCACCCCGGGCACCCGCCTGCGGGTCCCTGGCATCGGGCCGCGGCCGGCGTTCCCTGCGTTCGAGACCGACTACTCGAAGTGGAAGATCATCGCGAGCCACACGAGTCGATTCGTCGGCTCGCCCTGGGAGCGCGTCACCAACATCATCGCGTCGGCGAACTCGGTCAACAACTTCTTCGACAACGCGGCGCACCCGTACATCGCGCCACGCGATAGCCTCTCACTGATCTATTTGCTAGGTGAGATCTCCACCCGCACCGGCTACACATGGGGCAAGGCGATCGGCTTCGAGAACGGCGAGCTGATCGACATCCCGGCGATCGGCGGCGGCATCTGCCAGTTGCCCTCCACGATCTTCCCGGCCGCGGCCAAGGCCGGCCTCGACATCGTCGAGCGCACCTCGCACGCGTACTTTCCGTACTTCTACTGGGGCTACCCCGAGGGCTTCGGATTCGACGCTACGGTCGCGCCCCCGTGGGGACCGGACCTGGTCATCCGCAACATGTACGACCATCCCGTTCGTCTTTTCGCGCGGGTCGACCCGAAGGCGCAGACCCTGACGATCGAGGTGTGGGGTCCGCCCCAGCTCACTCCGTTCCACGTCGAGATCGATGGCCCCTACCTCTACGCCGGCGGCAAGTACATCCCGTCCGCAGAGGCAGGGTGGGTCTGGTGGTCGGCGCAGGCGGTCGTCTCGCAGAAGGTATGGCTGGACGGGGGCATGTGGAACCGGCCGTTCTGGAGTGCCTACAAACGCGACCCGCACTCGTAGGCGGGTCCGCGTAACGCGGCGACCGCGTGCCGTAGGCAGCAGGCCAAGACTCTGTTAGCGGTCGGGTGAACGCGCCGTCGCTCGGTCCGTCGGGCTCCGGGTTGCGCGCTCTGCGATGTCTCCGATGATCGCGGCGAGCTCCTGCGGGCGCGACCACATCGGCCAGTGGCTCGTCGGCAGGTCAACGTAAGTCACGTCGCGCAGCTCGGTGAGACCGCCGAGCCACGACTGGCCCTCCTTGGCGGCGTCCTTGTACTGCGCGGACGTGTACCCCGTACACACGACCGTGCTCGGCACGTCGAGGCGCGCCTTATTGGTCAGCTTGGGGACGTCGCGAAGCGCGGCACCTGGCTCGGGAACGGCCCGCCGCCGGAACGTCGCGAGCTGCTCCTCACTGAGCCCGTCGAGGTTTTCGTTCTTCGCGAGATCCTCCTTCGTTGGCAGAGGTTTCTCGGCATCGGTGAAGTCGGGGTCGAGAGCGCCGGTCGCCGGACCGGTGTCGACGTACACCATGGCCGCGATCAACTCGGGGACGCGGTCGCTCGCGCCGTAGCCGGGTACCCCGGCTCCGCTGTGCACGGCGAGTACGACGGGATGCTCCGCGGCTCGGACCGTCTTGCAGATCGCGTCGACGTGGTCGGCCAGCGTGACCTTGGACCGGTCTGCGTCCGGCGACTCGAGACCGGGCAGCGTCATCGGTGTGACGTCGTGCCCTTTAGCGCGCAGCGCCGCGGCGACCTCGTCCCACGCCCACGCGCCGAGCCAGAACCCTGGAACAAGGACAATCGGTGTGGTTTTCATAGCGCCAACATAATCGGCCGTCGCGGCCAACGCTAGACAGGGACCTCCCCCTCAACCCGTATGTGAAGATGGTGATGAAGAAGAAGCCATTGGCGGCGGCACGCAGCGCTAACGCCGCCCGGAACTCGCAGGGTGACCTGGCGTCGCACCGGCGCTCTCGCGCGGGACGAGTCGTAGCGTCGCTGACCGCGCCTGCGGGGTCAGGACGCTGTTGACGATGTTTGCGGAGTAGCGGCGGTACTTGGTGCGATACGCGCGGTCGATCTCGTCGCTGAGCGTGCGGTCGGCGTCAGCGAAGGTCACGTCCCGTCCAACACCGCCAGCTTGAATGCGGCCTTCGCGGCGCTGCTGGGTTCCGCGGAACCACGCGCCGGTCGGTCCCTTCACCGATCGGACGTATAGATCATCGCCCTGGCGGACGACCCACACCGTCACCGGACTCCGCATCGTGCCGTCACGACGGCGGGACGCAATCCGCACCTCTTCCGCTGCGCCGATCTTGTTGAGCTCGTCGCTCGTCCACGCACTCATCGGCCGGGCTCCTTGTCGATGGCCGGCGCCGCACGGATGTCGGCGTACGGATACGTCTCCCGGATGTGATCGATGATCGCGGCTTCCTCCACGATGGGCTTGCCCAGATGATCAGGCCTTGGGCTCATGCCGGTGCAGCCGCTCAGTCGCGGCCCATCGTGGTGGCGATGTCGGCCTCGTTACCCGCGGCGTCGGCCAGTGTCCACCACGACGGCGCGAACTTGTCGCGCACCACGCGGCCGCCGGCGGCGAGCGCCCCTGCGATGCGGGCCTCGGCCTGCTCGTACGGCACCCAGATCGCGATGTGGATCGCGCCGCCGCCGTCCGGGCGCGGCTCCTTCATCTGCTCAAACCAGAACGGCACCGCGCGACCGTGCGGATCGACAAGATCCTCGGCGGGGCTGTCGCGGCGGGGCTCGTATCCCAGCACGGCGCGCCAGAACGGCATCACCTTGGCCCTATCGGTCGCGCCCGGGATGACGAGCAGGCTCTGGACGGCCGATGGGTCGGCAGAGAGGCCCAGTTGTCGGGCGACTCCCGAGATCCGGCGGGCCAATTCGACGTGACCTCGAGTCATCCCGGCGTAGTCGTCGGTGATCTTGAGCATGCGCACGGTCACGCCGTCGTGCCGGAGATCAACCTCGGGCCGGTTGTCATCGAAACCCGGCAGCTCACTGATCGCCTGCACGAGCCGGACGCCTGCCGCGAACGACCCGGTCCGAAAGTACGCGTTCGCGCCGTCGCCAAGCACGCGCCAATCGTCGACACCTTCGGACTCGCGGAACTGCTTCGGGCTGATGTTGTCGGTCATGCGGGCCTCCGTCTCACCGAACATTGTTGCCAAGCTCTCGCTTAGCTTCACGCTGCACCCCGACGCCGCAGCTCATCGCTCTCGCGCAGCACGTGGGCCTCGGCTTTCGGCACCGGTTCTCACATACCGATGCCGGGCACCGCCACGTGCAGGATCAGAGCAGCGATACCGTGTGAAAGCATCGCCGCCTCGAGTCCGCGGTGCCAATAGAGCCAGCCGAACACGACGCCGGCGACCCCGTTCAAGACGATGGCGCGCGTTACCACGAGCGACGTGAGTGGCAGGGCTGCGGCGATCGCTGACAGATGGCCGAGGCCAAGGACCACCGCAGCGCCGCCGATCGCGGCCCAGTAGGCGCTGGGACCTGGCACCACCTTCGTCAACAGCCAAACAAGGAGCGACATCACGCCGTAGTGCACGACGATCTCCTCGGTGAGGCCGCCGTAGAGCGCTGCGAGCACTCCGGTCCAGAGTGGCGGAGCTGAAATGGCCGGTGTCGTCTCCCTGGACGGCACGAGCGACGCGAACGCGGCGTCGATCGCGAAGACCGCGAGTGCCGCGAGGACACCAAGCCCAACCGCGATCCCGGCGACCGAGCGTGCGCGTCCGACGAATGGCTGACGACTCAGGACGGCGTCGATAAGTGGCGTCGCAAGACCTACACGCGGCGCGAGCCACGTTCCCGCAGCGACAGCGATCGCGACAACAATCCCGGTAACAAGAAACTGGGCCATGTGCGCGAGCAGATGAGGGATGACTGCGAATGCGCCGATAAGTCCGGCCGCGATAAGCACGAGTAAGCGTCGCAGCGGTAAGGTCAAAGAAAGGCTCCTAGCAGTCGCGGCAGATCGCTGCGTGGTTGGTCGCGTCAATCGTCCCAGCGGACGACGATCCGCCCTTGGACATCCCGTAGCGGCAAGGACGCCGCTTCCGCCTCGACCGCGTCGCGTGCCGCGCGCGAGAGACGGCGCCAGGTCTGGATCGTCACGGTCCCAAGGGCACGTCGCCATGTCCCCACGATCTCGCCATCGACGAGGACGGCGCCCGGCCAGACGCGAGGCGTCCAGAGCGCACGGCGACGAGAAGCATCGGGAACCAGGAGCTCACGATCGCCTCCCTGGAGAAGGAAGTAGGCGTCGCCGCTCGGGAGGAGCCGTGCGGAAGCCGCGCGCCGTCGGGCGGCGCGGAACGCCGGCTCGTCGCTCGTGAGGATCCACGAGTCGCCGACCGGTGTTCGTACCGGGGTCAGCCACCGACGGAGCGCGTCGAATGCCGCGACCCCTCGCTGCGGGCCGATCCCCGCCCACTGAGCGAATGCCTCGGCCGTGGTTGGACCGAAGATGTGCAGGTATCGACGCGCGAGCTCGAGGCGAGCCTCGCGCGGGTCGGCCTCGGGTTGCGGCACGGTCCAGACGGTTGGTTGTCGCGCGCCGTCCCACCGAATCAGGACCGTGCCGGTCGGTGCTGCGTACCTGAGCCGATTGGGGTGTCCGCCGAGCGCTCTGCCCGCCTCGCCATACGTCATCCTCGCGCCACTGAGGAAGAGGTGCAGGCGAGCGGCCAGGTCCTCCGCGACACGCAGGGCGCCGCCTTCGTCCGGCAGTCTCCCGAGCGAGAAGACCGCGAGGTCCCGTGCTGGAATGACGTACGCGTGGTGACGCGGCCCCCAGAGCTGGACGAGTGACGAGTCCTCCCAGGTCGACGGCTCGGTCCCCTCGACGCGCGCATGGATGGAAACGAGCGCAGCGCGGGGCATGCTGTCCTGCAGGCCCGCCCACGCCGCACGTCGGAGGGAGCGCCGTCCGCGTGGCAGCCGCTTGTCGAGCGCGCCGACGTGCCGCCGGAACGCGAGGATCTGCGCCCGCGTCAGGTCGAGCCGAGACGCTCGCACGTCACACCTCCGCACTCGGTATGCGCGGGACTCCTTTTCGG
>VBEY01000069.1 GCA_005889295.1 Chloroflexota bacterium
AACGACAACGTGTACCTCGTCCCTGCGTTCACCGGCCTGGGAGCGCCGCATTGGGACATGTACGCGCGCGGATTGCTGATCGGGATCGAGCGCGCGACGACGCGCGCGCATCTCGCCCGCGCGACGCTCGAGAGCATCGCGTACCAAACGCGCGATCTCATCGAAGCCATGCGCGCCGCAGGCCAGGCGATCGGCGTACTCCGCGTCGACGGTGGCGGCACGGTGAACCGTTTCCTCATGCAATTTCAGGCGGACGTAGCCGGCATTCCCGTGGAGGTCGCGGCGATCCCGGAGACCACGGCACTCGGCGCGGCATTCCTCGCAGGACTAGCCACCGGCGTGTGGCGCTCGTCCGATGACCTTCACGGGCACCGCACGGTTGCCGCTAGGTACGAACCCCGGACATCTGTCGACGAGCGCGACAACTTATATGCGCGATGGCTGCGAGCCGTCGAGCGAGCTCGCGGCTGGGCTGCCCCGGCCTCGGGCGTTTGACTCCCTAGTTCGATCGGAGTAACCCATGGCCGACCTGGGCCCCGCGGATGGTGGGAATCATTCGCCGCGGGCCGAAGGGGGTGGCCACCAAGTCAACCCCGCGTTTCCCCGACCGTTCGTCCAACTGCAGCTGATCGGCGCGACCCTAGATGGGTTCGTTCGCGAGGGAGGAGAGATTAGTTGAAGGTCCCACGACGACGACTGCTGCTTGTCACGCTCGCATTGGCAACACTTGCGCTCGCAACGCTCGCCGCCACGCCACTCACCGCCGTCGGCGGAGGAGACGATGGTCAGGACAGGCACGGCGTACGCGGCGGTGGAACATCACTGGTCGCCGGCGGCACCGGCGCGCCGTCTTACGTGCCCGTGATGACGAAGTTCGCGTTCAACTGGGCGGGTGGCACGGGGCGATTCGAGTGCTTGGCGCTCGCACCCTCCGCCGCTGCGGGAACCGCGGGGAGCGGCAACTTCGACACGAACGCCATGTACGTCACCGGGACGATCACGTCCGCCGAGATCAAAGGAAACACGGCGATCTTGAAAGGGACTTCGGTCGTCACAGGGATTGGGGCGGGTGCGAATAGGGCCTTCACGCTCACTGTCACTCCGGGAGGGCCCGGCGCAACGCTTGTGCTCGTGGTATCGGGCATGACGTTCAACGAAATCGTGATCGATGGTGAGATCGCGTTCTAATCACAAGGGAGGAGACAACATGAATCGCAGGAAACTTCTCAAGCAGGCCGCCGTCACTTCGGTGGCGCTGGGGTCGTTGCCGCTCGCTGGCGGCGAGGCGCTCGCGGACGATGGAAAACGGAAGCAGTACCACTTCTTGGTCCTGAGCCGGGATGCCGGGGGGGCCGGCCCGGAAGGCGTGATCATTTCGGGGGAGGGGGCCTTCGGTTCCGGTGAGGTCAGCGGGGGTGGCGTCTTCGACCACTTCAGATTCGTCCCGCCTCCGCCGTTCCCAGTCGTCGGCACGGGGACGTGGAAGGCGAAGAAGTTCGTGAGCTTCACGCTCGCACCGGTCCATCCTCCCTCAAACCCCGAAGGGAGGCATGGGGTCTTGCAGGCAGGCATCTTGAAGATGACGGCCGACTTCCACCCGCAAGGCGGAGGACGGGTGAAGGGGGTCGCTCTGGAGGTCGTGTGCAACCTGGGCCCGGCCGGGGCAAACAATCCGGGCAAGGAAGAAGGTGTGTACATAACCTTGCCGAACGGGCACGAATTCGAGCCGACTAAACCCACAACGACAGGTGTGACGGTCTTCAGCACGAACGACGGTTCGAACGACAACAACAACGACGACTGACGTCGTAGCCAAAATGCGAAGGCCCCCGGAGTCATCTCCGGGGGGCCTTTCGCGGATGGCACCTTAGCCCTTTGGCACTCGCTCGGGGTAGTCCGACATGATCCCGTCGATGCCCCACTCCGCGAAGAGCGCGATCTCACTCGGCTCGTTGACCGTCCATGCGTTCGCTTTGAGACCCGCCGCGTGCGCCGCATGAACGAACTCCGGCGTCACGAAGGCGCGATTCGGATGGAGCGCCCACAGGCGCATGTCTCGCGCGCTCTCCATGAGCGCGGACCGGTCCGGCGAGCACGAGAAGAGGAACGCGCGCCGCACCGACGGTCCCGCGATCTTTGACCCTTCGAGCGCCGCCCACCAGAAGCTGGAGACGTAGGCGTCGGGATCCCGGCGTTCGGCGAGGACCTTTCCAACCTGAGCCCCGGTCTGGTGAGCGCCCTTCTCGCTCATTTCGCATTTGAGCTCGACGTTCACGCCCATCTTGCCGCGGCAGAAGTCGAGCACGTCCTCGAGCGTGAGCTTCAGGTCCGGCTTCGGGCGGTCGTGCGAGACAAGGAGGCGACCATCGTCGGTGAGCCACACGTCCGTCTCGATCTCGTCACATCCGAGGGCAAGAGCTTTTTCGAATGATTCCATCGTGTTGTCCGGTGCGTGTCCCTTCGCTCCACGATGTCCGATCCGACGCATCGCGACTAGCGTCCCACATCGCGGCGACGCATGACCACGAGCGCGAGGGCGGTCCCGGCGACGCCGATTGCGATCAATGTCACGATTCCACTCCAGTCGTCCTTCGACATTGGCGTTCCGTAGAGCGCGTAGACGGAGATGTTGTTCACCCAGTCCGGCCATTGAAAGAGCGGCGTGAACTGCTGCGCGAAGTAGCCCACGACAGCGAGCGCGCCCAGGACGACCACCGCGACGCGCGGGCGCCAGCCCACCAGGGCGTGGCCGATCCCGGCGAACGCGTAGGCGACCGGAAGGACGGCGGCAGACGCCAGCACGAAGCGGCCGCCGGGCAGACCGATCCCCGTCGATTTCGCGGTCAGGTACACGGCGAGCGAGCTAACGGCGACCACGACGGCGCAGCCGACGACGACCGCGGCGATTCGCTCGACCACTACCCGCGCGCGAGAGACCGGCGCGCTCAGCATCATCTCGAGTCGGCCCTCCGCGTCGTCGGTGGCCCAGCCGTTCACCTGCGCGACGACAAAGAGCGAGACGAGTAGTAGGAGCGTCGAGAACCAGATCACGCCGACGAAGTCGGCGTACACCGTGATGCCGGCGCGTTCGAAATACGCCCGGAGCACCGGAATGTCCGAGCTCCCGAGCGCGTCGACCATGGTCTTGGTGATCGAGGTGAGGAACGCGGCGAGCAGCGCCAAACCGAGCGCCCACGCGACGATCCACGCGCGTTGCTGATCCACGATCGCGAGAACCGGGATACGAAGCAGCGGATCCCGCGCCGGACGGTACTCCACTCGCGTCTTGCCGAGCGCCCCGCGAAAGAGCGGTCCCCCAACGTCCCGACGGACGAACGCGATGACCGCGAGGACGAAGACAGCAAGTGCCCCGACGATCGACGCGGTGGTCGCGGCGATGTCGAGCGAGCCTCCGCGGAGCAGCGGGGTGCTCCGCTCGTACAGATAGAAGGGAGACAGCCAGTGGACAACCCCCACATCGACGCCCGACCGGGCGGCCGCGTTGAGTATGAACAGGACGAGCACGGCGACCCCCGCGGTGCCCGTGGCGCTTCGCCGCGTGGTCACGAGCTGCGCCACGAGAATCGCGAAGGCGAACACGAGGATGGTCAGCGCCCAGATGGCGAGCCCCTGCCAGACGAGCCCAGCGAAAGGCAATGGCTCCTGGCCGATGGCCGCGCCGATGCCGGTCGCGGCGAGTGTGAAGGCGATCGAGACCGCGGCCACCACGGCGAAGCCCGCGACGCGCGTGGCGATCAGACGCAGGCGTGAGAGGCCGGCCGAGAGCCACAGCTCCACAAGGCCTCGCTCTTCGTCTCCACGCCCGGCGCCGGTACCAGCGAGGAGTGCCCAGAACCCGTAGATCAGGGCGGCCGAGCCAAACCATCGCCAGGCGAGGTAGCCGGCCATCGTGTCGAGCTGGGTTGGGACCGGCAGCAGATAGGTGAGCTGGCGCCCGAGCAGCTCCATATCTTGAGCGAAGTGCGCCCTCGCGGCCGGATTGGCGCCCACGATCTGCGCGAAGCCGATCGCGTTGATCAGCCCGCCTGCCGCGCCCACCAGGGCGGTCATCAGAAGTCCGGTGCGGTGCGAGCGTACGGCGAGCCAGAAAAGGATCACTTCCTATAGAAGCCGAGGAAAATCTCTTCGAGCGACGGCTCGCGGCTCTCGAACTTAGTGACACGCGAGTTCGCGAGCATCGCCAGCAACGACTCGAACTGACCGCGGAACATTCCGCGCACGCGGTGATCTTCGACGGCGATCTGTTCGAATCCCGGGATCGCGCGGAGACGTTCGATCGGCGGCATCTCCGCGAACTCGATCTCGATGCGGTGCGCGCGCATCCCCGCGAGCTGGTCGAGCTGGCCCACCGTCGCGAGGTGCCCCTCGCGCACGATTCCGACACGGTCGCAGACGTGCTCGACCTCGGAGAGGACGTGCGACGAGATGAAGATCGTCGCGCCGCGGACTCGTGCATCGCGGACGAGCCCGTAGAACTCCTGCTGGTGCAAGGGATCGAGCCCGCTCGTCGGCTCGTCGAGGATGAGGAGCGCCGGCTTCGGCGCGAACGCGAGGAGCAGCGCCAGCTTCTGCTTGTTGCCGTGGGAGTACTCGCGGTACTTCCGCCCGAGATCGAGGTCGAGACGTTTCGCCACAGCCTCGACCTCGCTGTCCGTGACGTCGCCGCGAAGGCCGGCGATGTAGGCCGCGATCTCGGAGCCTCGCCAGCCGCCGAACTGCGGGAGCTCGCCCGGGACGTAACCGATCTTGCGCTTCAGCGGCACGGCGTCGCGGTCTGCGTCAAGTCCGAGGATCGTGGCGGAGCCACGCGTCGCGTGGATGAGGCTCATGAGGAGCTTGATGGTCGTGGTCTTCCCCGCGCCGTTCGGCCCAAGGTACCCAAAGACCTCACCCTCCTCGACGGCGAGGTCGAGGTCGAAGATGCCGTGTCCTGAGCCGTAGTCCTTGGTGAGGCCTCTGGTTTGGATAGCGGTCGTCACTTCCGTCTCCTCATCGCGCTCGCGGCAAGCTACACGTACGACTCCGTCCGCACCCAACGCAACCGTCCGCCGGCACCAACCGCGACGGTCACAAAGGTTGCTCCGCCCAGGGCGTGCTCGTCGAACAGCTTTATCCGTCGCGGCCGAAAGCGGTAGAAGCGGTAAGCATCGACGTCGGCCTCGTAGGCCTTGAAGCGCGCCGCGTAAAGCCGCTCGGCGACCCGGGCGTCGCGGCCGCGAAGCTCCCGCGCCGTCCCGAAGAGCTGGATCCCGTGGTCACTGTCGCCCCAGTTCTGGGTGGATTGGTAGACGGCCAGGGCGGCCGACGGGTTCGCGCGGATATTCCGCGAGTGGCGCGCCTCCGGTGCCGACAGCCACACGATCTCGAACGCCGGCCCCCACGCGAAGTAGGCCGTGTTGACGTGCGCGTGCGCGCCGGCGGACACCGTCGCGATCGCGCAGAGCTTCGATTCGTCGAGCAGCCGGCGGGTCATCGCCACGAGACGGCGTGTGCCGGGGTGCTTCGCCCTTAGTCGCACGGGCATCGGACACATGATGGGGGCGCTCGCACTACGCTTCCGTTCCGTGCCGGACCGATTTGTCACCCGCGGGTTCGTCGGCCGCCGTGAGCCAGCGAGCTCGGCGCAGGCCGGTCGGATTCCCCCCGGTCAGCACGTCGTGAAGGACTTCCCGGTGCTCTCCGCCGGTCCCACACCGCGAACGCCGCTTGCGTCGTGGTCGTTCAAGATTGAGGGGGTCGTGAAGGAACCGGCCTCGTGGAGCTGGGCCGACTTCCAGC
>VBEY01000040.1 GCA_005889295.1 Chloroflexota bacterium
TTCATCGCACAGTGGGCCGAGACCGGCGCGCTGAACGGGCACGTCGAGCAGATGCACAGCGGACACGCGCTCGTTCAGGTCTTCGGGAGGCGCGCCAGCGCGATCCAGCAATTCAACGATCAGAACGAACGGCTTTACCGCGCCAGCTTCCGCGCGCAATTCCTCTCCGGGATCATCCAGCCCGCGATGCAGTTGCTCTCCAACCTGAACTACGTCGGCGTGGCGGTGATCGGCGGGTACCGCGTCGCGTCGGGGGCGATGAGCCTCGGGGACGTGACGGCGTTCATCGCGTACTCGCGCCAATTCACGATGCCCCTCTTGCAGATCGCTTCGCAGCTGAACCTACTGCAGTCGGGCCTCGCCTCGGCGGAGCGCGTCTTCGAGTTCCTTGGCGCGCCTGAGGAGACGCCCGATCGGATCGGCGCTATGGGGCCCCGAACGGCGGGTGGTCACGTCGAGTTCGACCACGTCTCCTTCCGGTACCTGCCGGACAAGCCGCTGATCGAGGACTTCTCGCTCGACGTGCGTCCCGGTGAGACCGTCGCGATCGTCGGCCCGACCGGCGCCGGGAAGACCACGATCGTGAATCTCCTGATGCGGTTCTACGACATCGATGGCGGTGCCATCCGCCTCGACGGGACGGAGACGCGCGAGCTGCCGCGGGACGCGGTTCGGCGGACTTTCGGGATGGTGCTCCAGGACAGCTGGCTCTTCGCCGGCACGATCCGGGACAACATCGCCTACGGCAAGGAAGGTGCCTCGCTGGATGAGATCGTCGCCGCCGCGACGGCCGCGCACGTCGATTCGTTCGTGCGCACGCTGCCCCAGGGGTACGACACGCTGCTCGAAGAGGAAGCGTCGAACATCTCGGCCGGCCAGCGGCAGCTCATCACCATCGCCCGCGCGTTCCTGGCGGATCCAAGCATCCTCATCCTCGACGAAGCGACGAGCAACGTAGACACCCGCACCGAGGTGCTCATCCAGCAGGCGATGGCGCGGCTCCGTCACGGCCGCACGTCCTTCGTCATCGCGCACCGCCTATCGACGATTCGCAATGCCGACGAGATCGTCGTCATGGACGCCGGCCGAATCGTGGAGCAGGGCGATCATGCCGGGCTCCTGCGGAAGCAGGGCTTCTACTACGACCTCTACCAGAGCCAGTTCGCGGAGACCGTGGGCGTAGACACCGCCGGCCGCGCGAAGGTCCCGATCCTCCAACCGGCGGGGTAAGCCGGGTTACCCGCGTCCGACCCGCCGTCGAATCGCCGCGTCCATCTCGCGAGTCGCCTCGCGCTCTTTGATCACCTGCCGCTTGTCGTAGCGCTTGCGCCCGCGCGCGATACCGAGCTCGACCTTGGCCCGGCCGTGTTTGATGTAGATCCGCAGCGGGACGAGCGTGTAGCCCTTCTGCGCCACTGTCCCGACGAGCTGGCCGATCTCGTCCTTGTGCAGCAAGAGCTTTCGGGGACGCAGGGGATCGTGATTGTCGTACGGAGAGTTGGCCCATGGCGCGATATGCACGTTGCGCAGCCACACCTCGCCGTTCTCGACCCGCGCGTACCCATCGCGCAGGTTGGCGTGGCCGGCCCGCAGCGATTTGATCTCGGTACCGCGTAGGGCGATACCTGCCTCGAGACGACCCTCGATCTGATAGTCGAAGCGCGCCTTGCGGTTTTCGGCGAGCTGGACCTGACGCTCTGGCTCCGTCGGCGGAGCGGTCTTTTGGGCTGGCATGACGAGGAGACTAGGCGGTGAAAACGAAGAGCGGCGGCATCTCTGCCGCCGCTCTCCTTTGCCGGGTCACCAAAGACCCAACGCGTTAGTGCGCGATCACCTCAGTTGGATTCATCCCGAAAGGCTGAAGTGAGCTGTCATGGGTCTTTGGATTCCCACTGGCATCGCCCACTCCACATCACCTCCTTTCTTTCGAGGTTGATGCTACATGGCGGCCATTTACCGTCAATGTCGCCAGGGACGCACTCGGAGTACGCGACAGTCCCGTCTGCTCGGAACTGCGTAAGCGATAAAAGCGCTAGCGGCGAGGCCGCTACGGCAAGTAGTTCAGAGGGCTGACCGCGCGTCCGTCCAGGATCGTCATGAAGTGAAGGTGTGGACCGGTCGTGAATCCGGTCATTCCGACGTACGCGATGATCTGTCCCGCCGAGACCGTCTGCCCCACGGACACGATCGGCCAGTGCAGGTCGTCGAGGTGGCCGTAGAGCGTCGAGAAATTGAAGCCGTGGGCGATGATTACGACGACGGCCGTGTCGCCGTAGGCGAGGTACGGGCGCCCGACGGTGACCACCTTGCCAGCCGACGCCGCGCGGATCGGGGTGTACTTCGGCTGCGCAATGTCGATGCCGTTATGGAATCCGCCCCAGCGCGGGCCAAAGCCCGAGGTGATCGGTCCGCGGAGTGGCCACATCGAAAGCTTGGAACCGTTGAACACGCCGAGTCCGCTGCCACCCGCAGCCTGCGCGGCCAGGGCTTCGTACTGCGCCTCGGCTTGGTCGAGCTGCCGCTGCAGGTCCGCGGTCGTGCGGTTGGTCTGGATCACCTGCCCCTGGGCGGACTGCCGGCTCTGCGCCGCGACGGCGCGAGCTCCTGCCTCCAAGTCGATCGCCGTCTGCGCCTCGGCGACGAGCTTGTCGTAGCGCTCTTTTGCGGTCGCGAGCTGGGTCCGCTGGGTCGTGATCTGGTCGGCGAGTCCCAGGATCTCCTTCTCTTTTGTGGAAGCCTCGTCTTGCTTCTGCTGCGTGTCCGACCGGAGGGTCCGGATCTCGTTCGCGAGCTGAACGTCCTGACGGTTGATGAAGATCATGGCCTGCAGGCGGTTCGCGAATTCCGTGAGCGACGCGGACGAGAGAAGCATTTCGAGCGGACTGATCAGCGCCTGTCGGTACGTCGTGCGGAGATGGCGCGCGTAGAGGTCCTCCCGTGTCGCGAGCTGCTTTGTCTCCTGGGCGGCCTCGGCCTTCAGGGAATCGGTCAACGCGCGCGTCTCGTCGAGTTGGAAGGTGACGAGCGCGAGCTGCTCTTCGGCGATCTGGATCTGGTAGAAGAGCTGATCGGCTTCGGACTGCGCGTTCGCCTGCTTCTCGGCGAGAGTTGCGATCCTCGTGTTTGTCTGATTCACGACCGCCTGGAACTGGTTGGCGACGGCGTGGTAGCGCTCGGCGTTCGCGCGGGAGATCTGAACGGCCCGCTCGAGCTCTTCCTTGCGCTTTAGGGCCGCCGTGATCGGGTCATCGGCATACGCGGGCTGCGCAAACGAGCCAAGGAACGCGCCGACGACCAGCGCGACCGTAGTCGCACGCGCCGCACGCGTCCTCCATACCCCACCTCCCCGAGCGGGTTGTCGGGGAGTTCCCATGCGTGGCGCATCGTCGCACCGGCCCGCGGTCGGGGTCAAGGCTTTTCGCAGACTCATTTGGCGAGGTGCGCCCGCACCGAGAGCATGGCCCCCCCTCCGCCGACGGCGAGGGCGAGGGCGAACACGCTGCCCACGAGTTGCCAGACGAAGGTGGTTCCGAACGAGAGCGGAAGGATCTCGATGAAGCCGACCATGGCGTTCATGACGGGTCCGGCCGCGATGAGGACGACGACGGTCGCGGCGACCGCGCCAAGCGCGCCCACGAGCATCCCCTCGAGGATGAAGGGCCACCTCACGAACCAGTCGGTGGCGCCGACCAGCTTCATGATCTCGATCTCGTCGCGCCGGGCGTGCACCGCGATGCGGATGGTGTTCACGATCACGAATAGGGCGACGATGAGCATCATCGCGAGCACGGCGAGCCCGCCGATCGATAGGACCCGTGTGACGGTCAACAGCTTGTCGACGACCTGGGGGTTGTCCACGATGTCGCTGACGACACCGTTTCCGACCTCCTGGCGCAACGCGGCGGCCACGCGGGGCGCGTCCTGCGCGTGGGCCAGCTTGATCTCGAGAGAGTTCTGGAGCGGGTTCGAGGACGTGTCGATGATCTGGATGTCAGGACGCCGCGCGGCGATGTCGAGGAGGCGCGCCATGGCCTGCTCTTTGGTGATGTAATCGACCCGCGACACGGCGGGGTCGGCCTCGATGCGCGCACGGAGCGCCAAGACATCCGACACCCGCGCGTCGTCCTCCAGGAAGAGCGCGAGCTCGACCTTCGATTCGAGGACGCCGACCGCAGCCTGAAGGCCTCGGTCGGTGGCGAGGAAGAACGCGAAGAGCAGGAGCATCAGTCCGACGGTGAACGTCGACGCGACGCTCATGACGGGGTTGCGCCAGAAGCCCTGCGCGGCGGTTGTACCGATGTACTCGAGTCGCCTCATGCGGCGTACTGGCCCTCGCGCTCGTCGCGCACGACCATCCCATGGTCGAGGTGGACGACGCGCCGGCGGAGTGCGTTGACGATCTCGGCGTTGTGCGTCGCCATGAGCAGCGTCGTGCCGAGCTCGTTGACGCGAACGAGCAGCTTGATGATCTCCCAGCTCGTGACCGGGTCGAGGTTCCCTGTCGGCTCGTCGGCGATGAGTATTTTCGGTCGGCTCACCAAGGCGCGCGCAATCGCCGTCCGTTGCTTCTCGCCACCCGAGAGCTGGTCCGGGAAGTGTTCGCGCCGCTGCGAGAGGCCGACAAGCGCGAGGGCGCGCTCGGTCTCCTCCCGTGCTTCTTCGCCGGAGTGCCCCGTGACGAGGAGCGCGAAGCTGACGTTCTCGGTGACCGTCTTCCGTGGCAGCAGCTTGAAGTCCTGGAACACGACGCCGACGCGCCGCCGAAGCTTCGGGACCGCGGAGCGGCGCATGCGGACCACGTCCTGGCCGTCGACCCACACGCGGCCCGATGACGGAAGCTCCTCACGGATGAGAAGGCGGATGAGGCTCGACTTGCCGGCGCCGGACGAGCCGACGAGAAAGACGAAATCTCCCGAGTCGATCTCGAGGTCCACGTCGCGAAGCGCGTCGGTACCGTTCGGATAACGCTTGCTGACCCCATCGAGCGTGATCAGTTCGTTGCCCCTCCCAAGGATCGCCACCATACCGGGGCTGTCTCTCGGGACAACGTCAAAACGGTCGAAAAAAGTACCGTTGGGGCCTCTTTGCTACGCACCCCGGACAAGCATGCGCCGTGATTGCAACCCGGCTTGGGTGCAGTGCCAGCGCCGGCCGGCGGCTCAGCGGGGTAGATCGAGCTGCGTCTGCGCCGGGCGAGTCATGGTGAACGTCGCAATCGACGCGATCTTCGTGTCCCCGACGGCCATGACCTTGACGCCCATCGTGGCGCGGCCGAGCGCTCGCACCTGTTCGAGCGGCGTGCGGATGACGACGCCGTTCGACGTGATGAGGAGGATCTCCTGCGTGCCCTCGTCCACCATCTGGATCGCCGCGACGTTCCCGGTCTTCGGCGAGAGCGCCGCGAGGATCACCCCCTGACCGCCGCGGCCCTGCGTCGGAAACTCGGCGACGGCGGTGCGCTTCCCAAATCCGTTCTCCGTGACCGACAGCGCCTCGGTCCGAGGCCGAGCGATGCCCATCCCGACGACCTCGTCGCCCTTCTGCAACCGGATGCCGGTGACTCCCTGCGTTTGCCTGCCCATCGGCCGGGCGTCGGTTGCCTTGAAGGTGATCGCCTTTCCCTTCCTCGTCGCGAGGAGGATGCGGTCCTGCGACGTGCACGGAGCCACCCAAGCGAGCTGGTCGCCCTTGCGAAGGGCGATCGCGATGAGCCCCGCCCGCCGAACGTTCGCGTATTCGGAGAGCGGGGTCTTCTTGATGAACCCTTTGCGTGTCGCCATCACGAGATGCTCAGACGCCGCGCCGTCTCGGAGCGCCACGAGCGCCGACACGCGCTCGTTCGCCTGCATCGCCTCCAGGATGTTCTGGATGGGCGTGCCCTTCGCGGTCCGGCTCGCGTCGGGTAGCTCGAAGACTTTCAGCGCGAACACGCGGCCGCGGTCGGTGAAGACGTACAGGCGATCGTGACTCCGTGCGACGACAAGATGCTCGACGTCGTCCTCGTCGCGCGTCGCCATCCCGATCACGCCGCGCCCTCCCCGGTGCTGAGCGCGATAGGTCGAAAGCGGCATGCGCTTCACGTAGTTGCGGCTCGATACGGTGATGACGACGTCCTCATCGGCGACGAGCTCCTCCGCCGAGAGCTGGCGCGGCGTGTCGTCCACCACCTCAGTACGGCGGTCGTCGCCGTACTTCGTAGCGATCTCGTCGAGGTCCTGCTTGATGAGAGAGAGGATCCGGCGCGGGCTAGCGAGGATCGACTCGAGCTCCGATATCAGCTTGATCGTCTCGCGGTAGTCGTCGTCCAGCTTCTGGCGCTCGAGGCCGGAGAGCCGGCGCAGCTGCATCTCGAGAATGGCCTTGGCCTGCGCTTCGGTGAGCCCGAATCCTTCCCGGAGCTTTCCGACGAGAAGCGTCTCCTGGCCCTTGTGCGCGCGGATGAGCTTGATGATCTCGTCGATGTGGTCGTGCGCGATCTTCAGGCCCTCGAGGATGTGCGCGCGCTCTTTAGCTTTACGGAGATCGTGGTCGGTCCGGCGCCGGATGACCTCGCGGCGGTGGTCGATGTGGTGCTGGAGGATCTCTTTCAGCGAGAGGGTGCGCGGGTGCTGGTCGACGAGGGCGAGCATGTTGAAGTTGAACGCCGACTGCATCGCGGTGTGCTTGTACAGGTTGTTGAGGACGAGCGTCGCGTCGTCGTCGCGCTTGATCTCGATGACGATGCGCATCCCCTCGCGGTCGCTCTCGTCGCGGATGTCGGAGATCCCGGCGAGCTTCTTGTTCTGAACGAGGTCCGCGATCTTCTCGATGAGCGAGGCCTTGTTCACCGCGTACGGCAGCTCGGTCACGACGATCGCGTCGCGGTTACCGCGGAGCTGCTCGTTGTGCGCCTTCGCGCGGGCGACGATCCTGCCGCGGCCCTGTGCGTAGGCCCGGCGAATCGCATCGACTCGCTCCGCGGCGCCCGTCTCGACGTTTCGTTGCTCGTCAAAACGGTAGATCACGCCTCCGCCTGGGAAATCGGGTCCGATGACGGTCTCACAGAGGTCGTCGGTGGTCAGCTCGGGGTCGTCGATGAGCCGCTTGGTGGCGGCGACGATCTCGCGCAGGTTGTGCGGCGGAATGTTGGTCGCCATGCCGACCGCGATGCCGGCCGACCCGTTGACGATGAGGTTGGGAACTCGCGCCGGGAGCACGATGGGTTGCTGGTGCCGGTTGTCGTAGTTCGGCATCCAGTCGACGGTTTCCTTGTCGATATCCGCGAGCATCTCGTTCGAGATCGCCGCGAGCCGCGCTTCGGTGTACCGCATGTGCGCGGGCGGATCGTCATCGATGGAGTTGTGCACGAAGACGCCGGCCGCGAGCGCGAAGTTCTGAGTAAGGTCGACGGTGAGGTCATAGACGTCGGCGCGGCCCGCTGGCTCGACCTTGCTCACCTTCTGAGTCAGGCTGGCCGGGATTGGGAACGCACCCGTCCGATGCAGCCGCTCTGGGATCGCGCTCCGGGAGAACGGCATGAGCTGGTCCTTCGCCCTGAGCTGCTGCGCTTCGCGGTAGGTGCCGTCGCGAAGCATGAAGCGGTGGTCAGGTGTGCACACGATCTCGGCGCCTGACTCGAGCGTGATCTTCACGACGGGATCGTTGCGGCGCACCAAACGCGGCGCGCGCAGCGGCTTGATGCGAACGTTGCGGTGCGGGTCAACCGTGAAGATCTCGGCCCGCAGACCCTTGTGGGCCATCTCGACCAGCTCTGTGAACGGTTTCTGCTCGCCGCTATAGAGCTCCACCTTCGTGTCGCCAGTGAAGCAGCCGAAGTTCCCCTGGCCTTGGACGAGCGGGTACCGCGCCGCGAAATCCTGCGCGAGACGGACGAGGGCGTCGTAGATCGGGACATCGCCGTGCGGGTGGTACTTCGCCATCACGACGCCAACGACGTTCGCTGACTTGCGGAAAGGTCGATCGCTCCGCAGACCTTCCTCGTGCATCGTGTAGAGGATCCGCCGCTGCACCGGCTTGAGGCCGTCGCGGACATCTGGGAGCGCGCGCGCGACGATGACGCTCATCGAGTAGTCGAGATAGGCCTGACGCATCTCCTGCTCGAGCTCGACGCCGATCACCCGATCGTTGCGCGGTTCTTCGATCACTCCCGTTCCCTCATCTAGGTCCGACCGTGCTCCCTCGCGTGCTCCTCGTTCTCGACGGCTTCTCTCACTCGCGTGAAGGCTCCTTCGGTGCCCGCGTAGCGCCGCTCGAGCTCGCGGCGCCGGCCGTCGGGCATCCGCAGAAAGGTGGCCTCGGCCTCGGCGAGGACCGCGCCGTCCACTGCGCGCTCGACCGTGCCGTGCGTCTCGATCACTCGCCCGCGGTCGCGGGTGATCTCACCCACGACTCGCAGTTCCTCGCCGATCGGGACGGGTTGCCGGAACGTGACGCCAATCCTGGCGGTTACGCCCCAGATCCCCTGGTGGAAGATCGCCCAACCCATCGCCTCGTCGAGGAGCGCCGTTACCACGCCACCATGCAGCAGGCCGTCGTAGCCCTGATGACGCTGGAGCGCCGTGTAGCGCGCCTCGGCACGATCGCGGGCGACCTCGAAATCTAGGCGCAGGCCGCCCGGATTCAGCTGGCCGCAGGCGAAGCACCAGTGCTGAAAATCCACGCCGAGCTCTGAAAGCCTCGCCACTAGATGTCGAGGGCCGCCTTGTCTGCGTTCGCCATGATCCATTTCTTGCGGCCTTCGACCTCGCTCCCCATGAGCTCATCGAACACGAGGTCGGCCTGCTCGGCATCTTCGAGGGTCACCCGCTTGAGAGTGCGCGTCGCCGGGTTGAGCGTTGTGTCCCAGAGCTGTTCCGCGTTCATCTCACCGAGTCCCTTGTAGCGCGCGATTGCGGGTTCGCGGCCGCCCTTCCCGTCGTCGGTACCCTCATCGGTGTTCGTGGACGCGACCTCTGCCTGGTCTTCCGCTTCTTCCGCGGCGCGACGGCGGGAGCGCGCCGTGGCCTTGTCGCCGTCGGCGGCGGCCTTCTCGCCGGCAGCTTTCTTTCGGTCATCGCGCTTGGTCTTCGCGGAAGCTTTGAGCTCTTTGATCGCCTTGTCTCGCTCGTTGTCCGAGTATGCCCAGCGGATCTCCTTGCCGAGCTGCAACCGGTACAGGGGCGGCTGGCCGATATAGATTCGGCCGTCCTCGACGAGCGGGCGGAAATGTCGGTAGAGGAGCGTGAGCAGCAAGGTGCGGATATGCGATCCGTCTACATCCGCGTCGCAGAGCAGGATCGTGCGGCCGTAGCGGATCTTCTTGACGTCGAAGTAGTCGCCGATGCCCGTGCCGAGCGCGGTGATGAGCGCCTTGATCTCCTCGTTTCCGAGCATCTTGTCGGCGCGCGCTTTCTCGACGTTCAGAATCTTCCCCTTGAGTGGCAGAATCGCCTGGGTCCGCCGATCACGGCCTGCCTTCGCGCTCCCACCGGCGGAGGGGCCCTCGACGATGAAGAGCTCGCACTTTTCGGGGTCGCGCTCGGAGCAGTCCGCGAGCTTGCCCGGCAGCGAGAATCCATCGAGCGCGCCCTTGCGCAGGACGAGGTCGCGTGCCTTACGCGCCGCCTCACGCGCACGGAAGGCGGTGAGGCACTTTTCGACGATGCGACGCCCGTCCGGTGGATTTTCGTCGAGGTACTGGCCGAGCGCGTCGTTCACCGCGGTCGCGACCTGCCCCGCGACCTCGGCGTTGCCGAGTCTCGTCTTTGTCTGACCTTCGAACTGCGGCTCGCGGATCTTCACGCTGATGACCGCGGTCAGACCCTCACGCACGTCGTCCGAGGTCAGGTTCGGGTCAGAATCCTTGAGCGCTCCGGCCTTGCGGGCGTAGGCGTTGATGGTGCGGGTGAGAGCGGTTCGGAAGCCGGTGAGGTGCGCTCCACCGTCGATCGTGTTGATGTTGTTGGCAAACGTGTAGACCTTTTCGGCGAAGCTGTCGTTGTACTGGAGCGCGACCTCCGCGATCGTATCGTTCTCGAACGTGCGCTCGACATAGACCGGCTTAGGATGCAGGTTCTCGTGCGCCCTATTTAGGTGTCGTACGAAGCTGATGACACCCCCGTCGAAGTAGTAGCTCTCCTCGGCCCCGGTCCGCTCGTCGTGGAGCGCGAGCCACAGACGCTTGTTGAGGTACGCGGTCTCGCGGAGCCACTGAGTGATGATCACGATGTCCCACTCGATGACCGGGAACATCTCTTTGTCCGGCGCGAAGCGGGTGACTGTCCCGGTGACTCGGGACGACTCGCGCCACGGGATAGACGGGGGAAGCGGGAGCTGCGGCTTGGTAATGGCGCGCACCGCGCTCGTCGGCTTTCCGCGCTCGTAGGACTGGGTGAAGATCTTTCCGTCGCGGTGGACTTCGACGACCATTTCCGAGGCGAGGGCGTTCACGACCGACACCCCCACCCCATGCAAACCGCCGGTCACCTTGTACCCTGCGCCACCGAACTTTCCTCCCGCATGGAGGATCGTCATGACGACCTGCAGCGCGTCCATCGGCTTGCCGCGCGGGTCTTTCTGGGTCGGGTGCGGGCCCACGGGAATACCGCGGCCGTTGTCGGCGACGGTGATCTCGTTCGTCTTATGGATCCAGAGATCGATGCGATCGCACGTCCCATTCATCGCCTCGTCGATAGAGTTGTCGAGTACTTCGCGGACGAGGTGGTGAAGCCCGCGCAGATCGGTCGTGCCGATATACATGCCCGGGCGGCGCCGGACCGCCTCGAGGCCTTCGAGAACCTGGATGTCCTTCGCGCTGTAGGAGGGAGTCGCGCCGGGGCGGCGCTTGCGCTTCTCGTCGTCGGGCATGGCTTTTCTTACCGCCACGCTCAGGCCTTCCCGGATCGGATGAGAATCTCGTAGAGCCGCTCGAAGTCCTCGTCGGAATAGAACTGGATCGCGATGCGTCCGCCGCGTCGACCACGGAGGATCTCGACCTTCGTTCCGAGCGCCGCTCGCAACTCCGTGGTGAACTGAGCCAGATCAGGGTCGCCACCGCGGAGCCGCGGGCGGGACCTCCCGCGACGAGTCGGGCGGACCATCTTTCGGGCGAGAGCCTCGGCCTCCCGGACCGAAAGACTCTTGGCGATGACAGTGGCGAGCGCCTGAAGCGCTTCCGAAAGCGGTAGCGGAAGAAGAGCTCGGAGGTGGCCCTCGCCGATCTTTCCTTCGCTCACTGCGTCCTGAAGCGCCTGTGGCGCGGTCAGGGTGCGCAGCGTGTTGGCAACAGACGAACGCGACTTGCCGAGTCGTTCGGCGAGCTGCTCCTGCGTCAGCTCGTACGTCTCCATCAGGAGTTTGTAGGCCCGCGCGGCCTCGATGGCGTTGAGGTCGGAGCGTTGAAGATTCTCGACGAGCGCGAGCTCGAGGCGATCCCCCACCTCGTCGCGAACGACGGCCGGAATCGTGGTCCGGCCAGCCAGCCGGGCCGCAAGGACCCGCCTGTGCCCGGCGACGAGCTCGTAGTTGTCGCCATCGGCCGATACCACTATTGGTTGCAGTACGCCGTGCCGAGCGATCGAGGCGGCGAGCTCAGACAAACCCTCGGGGTCAAAGGCCCTGCGCGGCTGGTGGCGGTTCGGCCGAACGCGCTCGAGGGGAATGTCGGTCGCCGCAGGTCGGTCCGCCGGTCCTCGCTCGGTAGCCCCAGCTTGACCGAGGAGGACGTCGAGACCGCGACCGAGACCACTTCGCGCCATCAGGCGATCGCCCCACCGAGAGCGATTGGCGCCTTGGCCCTAAGGCGCGCCGAGAGCTCCCTGGCGAGATCGTCGTAGGCCTGGGCGCCGGCCGATCGCCGGTCGTAGACGGAGATTGGGAGACCGTGGCTGGGGGCTTCCGCGAGCCGAACGGCGCGGGGAATACGCGCGTCCGCGACCAGGGTGGGAAAGTGGTTCCGCACCTCGTCGATGACCTGGAGCGAAAGTCGATTGCGACGGTCCTCCATCGTGAGCACGATCGCGAGCACTTCGAGGCGGCTGTTTAGGCGCGCACGAACCGCCTCGATCGTTGCCAGGAGCTGGGCCAGGCCCTCCAGGGCGTAGTACTCGCACTGCACGGGGATCACGACAGCGTCTCCGGCGGTCAGAGCATTTATGGTGAGCAGGCCGAGCGACGGGGGACAGTCGACGAGGATGGTGTCGTAGTCGTGCGTCGCGCGCAGGGCCTGTCGAAGTCGATATTCCCGCGCCATCAGTGGGACGAGCTCGACCTCCGCCCCAGCCATGTCGGGACCGGATGGGATGAGGTCGAGACCGGGAACGGCAGTTGCGATGATCGAGTCGTCGATTGGTTGCTCCTTCAAGATCAGGCCGTAAATATGGTTCGGCGGGGCCTTGCTGATCCCAAGACCGCTGGTCGCGTTGGCTTGTGGGTCGAGATCAACAATCAGGACTCTCTGACCGTGCTCTACGAGAGCCGCGCCAACACTAATCGCGGTCGTGGTTTTTCCAACTCCACCTTTCTGATTGCTCACGACAAGAACCGTCAAGCCGTCAGCCCTGTCACACGTGAAACACCCGGCGGAAATGGGGGTAAACCTGGGAACAGAAGGGAGGTGTTCGTACCTCCATTCTATCCGAGGCGGGCCTCGCCGACCACCTGTCCAGGACGTTTCGCGACCCTCTTGAGTCATGACGACCGATACTATTTTAGATAGCGAGGTAGCGACCGATCGGACCCCGATTCAGCGCTGCGGCGGCCTGATAATCGGTCCACAGCCATGGGAGCACGTTGGAGCAGCACAACCAAGCGCGTCGTGGTCGCTTTGTTCGCGGTTGCGTCGCTCTACATCGTCTATCGAGCCGGAGACATCGTCCGGCCGTTCGTCTGGGCCGGGGTGCTGGCGTTTGTGCTGCTCCCAGTTGTCGGCCTTCTCGAGCGCCGTTTGTCTCTGCCCCGCACCGCAGCGGCGGCAATCGTGTTCCTCGGCCTACTCGCTGCCATAATTGGTGGCGGACGGATCTTGGTGCCGCTCGCGATCGATCAAGTCCGAGACCTGCAGCGCACCCTTCCAACGCTGGTCGCGAACGCGCAAAACACGCTGGCCGAGACCGCTGATCAGGTCGGACTCGGGGATCTCAATGCGCTTATCGTCGGCTTCACCGGCGTCACCGACCTGTCGCAGATGGTCGCGCGGGGAGCAGTGCCCTTCATAGTCGGTCTCGGTCACTTCCTCCTCGAGCTCTTGGTGTTTCTGATCGCGACGTTCTTCCTGTTGCGCGACGCGCCGCGGCTCTTCCAGTGGTTCCGTCGAGTGCTGCCCGCGAGCCAGCGGAACGAGCTCATCCCGCTCATCGGTCAAGTGAATGCGCTCCTGGGGCGATATGTCCGCGGTCAAATGTTTCTCATCGGCGTGATGTCGACGGTCACGTTTATCGGTCTGTCGATCTTGCAAGTGCCGTTCGTCTTGCTCCTCGCGATCATGACCGGCGTCCTTGAGGTGATCCCAATTGTCGGACCGATAACCGCCGGCGCGATCGCCTGCCTCGTCGCGCTCGGGCATCCCGCGCCGTGGGGGCTATCGCAGATTTGGTACGTCGCGATCGTCGCCGCCATGTACACGGTCCTGCGGCATGCCGAGGACTATTTCGTGATCCCACTCGTCATAGGCCGGATCGTGAAGCTGCATCCCGCGATCGTGATCTTCTCGCTTCTCACGGGCGGCGCGTTGTACGGCCTGCTGGGTGTCCTCGTGGCCGTGCCGGTGGCGGCGACCCTTCGGCTGGTGCTCATCTACCTGGGCGCAAAACTTCGAGACGAGGACCCGTTCCCGCAGCTCGAGCAGGAGCTCGAGGTCCCGCATCCGACGGCTACGCCGGCGACCCGCGCCGTAGGTCGGCGCGCGCCCTCCTGAGCGGACGAGCCGAACGAAGCGATGTCCACCGCCGTCTGGTCCCGCGAAGGGGGGACGATGCGTCTCCTGTTAGGCATCCTGGTCCCGTTGGCCGCGGCTCTCCTTCAGGGCACCGTCGCGCCGCTGATCGCCGTCGGCGGCGCGCGTCCGTCATTACCAATATTGGTAGCAGCCTCCTGGTCCGTGGCCGCTGGGGCGCGCGAAGGAGTCTGGTGGGCCTTCCTTGGTGGGCTCGTCTCGGACCTGATTTCGGGGGGGCCGCTTGGCGCGTTCGCGCTCGCGTCATTGCCGCCGGTTGCGGCGGTGGGTCTCCACGAAGCGGGGCCCAGCCGTCCGACGCCGGTGGTCGCCGGAGCGGTTCTGGTTGGGCTCGCGGCCCTGGCGGCCGGATTCATCTACATCGCCATCCTCGCGGTCACCGGCGCGGCCGTCTCATCCGTACCCCTGGCCGCGGGGACGACCGCGGCGAGCGCCGTCTACACCGGACTACTGGCGCTCGCGATCTATCCCGTTGCGCGACTTCTGCGCCGCGTCACTGAGAAGCAGGGAGCGTTAGGGGTCTGGTGAGACAGGATTCGCGCGGATTCATACCGGTCCGGCGCTTCATCGCTTTCGGCATTGCGATCTTCCTGGTCTTCTCGACGCTCACCGTCCGGCTGTACGACCTCGAGATTCTGCGCGGGGATTACTACCACGTGCTCTCCGAGCAGAACCGGATCGTTCGACTGCCGGTGCCGGCGGAGCGCGGTGGCATCGTCGACCGGACCGGGTATGTCCTTGCTCGAAACATCCCGGGTTTCGCGATCAGCGTGATTCCGGTCGACCTGCCGCGCACCCGCGAGGAGGAGCTCTCGCAGCGACTCGGGTCGCTCCTCACGCTTCCGAGCGACTCCGTCGACGAAACCATCCGTGCGCAGCGGATCCGCAATCCGTACGAGCCGGTCCGCATCAGCAAGACGCCTGTGCCGCGCGAGATCGCCCTCGCCGTCACCGAGCGCGCCGAGCTCTTCCCCGGCGTCCGCGTCGACCCCGAGAGCATCCGCTTCTATGTCGATGGCACTCTCTACGCGCCCGTCATGGGGTACACCGGGCCGATCACGGAGCAGGAGTTCGAGAAGCTCAAGCAGTCCGGCTACCTCGGGAACGACGACATCGGCCGGACCGGGATCGAAAGCATCTACGAGCAATATCTCCGCGGCACGTACGGGTGGCGCGAGATCGAGCGTGACGCCGCGCTGCGCGAGATCAAGACGCTCGCGCTGCAGCGGGCAACCGTCGGCGACACGGTCTCGCTCACCATCGACGACCGTTTGCAGAAGCTTCTCGACGCCGAGCTCCGGAAGGGAGTCGACGACGACAAGTTCACGCAAGCGGTCGGCGTCGCGATGAATCCGCAGAACGGCGAGATCCTCGCGATGGTCTCCATCCCCGGGTACGACAACAACATGTTCGCGCGGGGGATCACCACGGCTGAGCTCGCGGCACTGAACGGGGACGATCGGCATCCCCTCGTGAACAAAGCGATCGGCGATCGCTACCCGGCGGGCTCCACCTTCAAGATGGTCACCGGGCTCTCGGCACTATCGGAGGGCACCGCCACGAGGGAGACCGTCGTGAATGTCTCGGCTAGCTCGTTCAGCGTCAGCGGCACTACGTTCTACGACTGGCGCCAGCATGGCTCTCTGGACTTCGTCCATGGGTTCGCGCATTCAAGCGATATCTACTTCTACACACTCGCCGGAGGAACTCAGTTCGCGCCGAACGTTCACGGCGTCGGACCTGACGCGATCGCGAAGTACGCCCGGATGCTCGGTTTCGGGTCGCCTACCGGCATCGACCTTCCGAACGAGGACGGCGGGATCATGCCTGACCCGCAGTGGAAGCTCGCCACCTTCGACGAGCCATGGACGATCGGCAACACATACCAGGAGGCCATCGGGCAGGGCTTCGTAGCCGTCACTCCGCTGCAGCTCTTGAACGCGTACGCGGCCGTCGCGAACGGCGGGACCTTATGGCAACCCCATCTTCTGAAACAGGTGACCGACGCCGCGGGCAAGAACGTGCCGATCCCCGAGTGGACTTCACAGAAGCTCGCGATGACCCAGGACAACCTCCGCCTGATCCGCGAGTCCGCCCGCCGGGTCGTGACGATCGGCCACGCGTACATGCCGAATCTGAAGATCCCGATCGCGGGTAAGACCGGCACGGCCGAGTTCGGGGCATCGACCGGAAAGGACAGCGCCGGCCGCAACAAGCTTGGCTTCCACAACTGGTTCGTTTCGTTCGTGCCGCAAGCCGACAACACGGACCCGACGGCTCAGATCGCGATGGTGATCTTCACGTACGACTCATCGAAGTCGCTCTGCGAGCTCTGCCTGAACCCGGCCGTCGGGATGACTCAGCGGATCCTCGAGCGCTACCTCGGTGCCAACAAGTGAGCGTCAGAGCGATGTCGCTGCGCCGACCCGCGACGCCGCTGCACGACCGGCCGGCCCCGCGGCGCTGGATCCAGATCGACCCGATCCTGCTGATCGTCACGCTGCTGCTCATCGGGTACGGCCTCGTCATGACGTACTCGACGACGGCCGAGACCCGGACGTTCACCGGCGACCCGATGCAGTTCGTGGTACGCGGCGCGATCTGGGCCGCAGTCGGGCTCGCCGCAATGGCGGCGGTCGCGCTCTTCGACTACGCGTGGCTCGGCGCGTTCGCGCCCCTGCTCTATGTTTTCACTCTGGGGCTGCTCTCGGTGGTGCTCGCGATCGGAACGTCGAGCCTGGGCGCGCAGCGATCGGTCAACCTCGGAGGGCTGTCGTTTCAGTTCAGCGAGGTCGCGAAGGTCCTGATGATCATCGTCCTCGCGAAATTCTTCGCCGACCGGCGCGCGTCGATCGGGTCCCCGCTCACGATGCTGCTCGGTCTCGTGCTGCTCGCGCCGGCCGTGTTCCTCGTTTACCGGCAGCCGGACCTCGGGACGAGTCTCGTATTCATCGCGATCTTCTTCGGCATCGCGTTCCTTGCCGGTGCACGGATCTGGCAGCTCGTCGCGCTCGTCGCGATCGCCGCGGCGTCGTTCCCCATCGTGTGGTCGTTGCTCAAGGACTACCAGCGCGCGCGGCTCTCCGCGTTCCTCAATCCGTACGCCGACCCGCAGGGGGCGGGCTGGAACATCATCCAGTCGCTCATCGCGGTCGGTTCGGGCGGGGCCACCGGGAAGGGCCTTACCGCTGGCACGCAGTCGCCCCTTGGTTATCTCCCGATCGCGGAGTCCGACTTTGTGTTCTCTGGCCTGGCCGAGGATCTGGGTTTCGCAGGCGCTGTGATCCTCTTCGCGCTCTACATCGTCTTGCTGGTCGCCGCGCTGCGCGTCGCGTTTCGCGCGAAGGATCCCTTCGGGATGCTGATCGGCGCGGGTGTCGCGACGATGCTGCTCTGCCAGATCATGGTGAACGTCGGGATGGCCATCTCGCTCATGCCGGTGACCGGTATCCCGCTCCCGTTCATCTCCCACGGCGGGAGCTCGCTCGTTTCGATCTGCTTCGCCCTCGGCGTGCTCCAATCGATCTCGATGCGTCGCGAGCCCGAGGGGCCGTAGTCCGTATACTTTTCAGCGAACGGCCACGAACGGGAGCAGTACGCGCAATCCCTCGACAGAAGAGAACCGGCGGCAGGTGCGAGCCGGCGTTGCGGGAGCGCGGAACTCGCCCGGGAGCCGCGAGAGTGAACCGGTAGCCGGCTAGCCCTCGCCGGGGTCACGCCCGTTATCAACGTGCTCGAGCGGAGAGCATCGGGGCTGTGGCGCAGTGGGAGCGCATCACACTGGCAGTGTGGGGGTCGCGGGTTCGAATCCCGCCAGCTCCACCAGTCGAGCGGCTCTCAAGTGGGGTGGTACCACGGAGGTCTTTCGTCCCCAGGGCAAGGTCCCTGAGCGCGCAAGCGCGGACGAAAGGCCTTTTGTTTTGAAAGGAGGTCGACATGACGAGCGAAGTGCAGAAGAAAATCGATCGCTACGTGCCCGCGGCCTTCGAAGCGAAGTGGCGCGAGCGCTGGGCCTCATCCGGCCTCCACAACACTCCCGACGAATCGGACAGGCCGAACTTCTACTTCCTGACGATGTTCCCGTACCCGTCGGGTGAGATTCATGTCGGCCATTGGTATGCTTTCGCGCCCCCTGACGCCGCCGCGCGTTTCCTTCGGATGAGCGGGCACAACGTCCTGTTCCCGATGGGTTTTGACGCTTTCGGAATCAACGCCGAGAACGCGGCGATCGATCGGAAGATCCATCCGGCGGTGTGGACCGAAAAGAACATGGCGCACATGCGCGACCAATTCAATCGGATGGGCGCGGCCATCGACTGGCGCCGCGAGGTCGTGACGTGCTACCCGGAGTACTACCGCTGGAACCAGTGGATGTTCCTGAAGCTCTTCGAGAAGGGTCTTGCGTACCGGGCCGACGCCCCGGTCAACTGGTGCCCGCGCGACGAGACCGTGCTCGCCAACGAGCAGGTCATCAATGGCCGGTGCGAACGCTGCGACACGCCCGTCGTAAAGCGCCAGATGACGCAGTGGTTCTATCGGATCACGAAGTACGCCGATGAGCTCCTGCGCTTCGACGGTCTGGATTGGCCGGAGCGCGTGCGGGTCTTGCAGACGAACTGGATCGGCCGGTCGGAGGGAGCCGAGATCGCGTTCCCGGTCGAGGGCCACCCCGGCGAGGAGATCCGGTTCTTCACGACGCGTCCTGACACGATCTACGGCGCGACCTTCATGGTGCTGGCCCCGGAGCATCCGCTCGTCGCGAAGATCGTCGCACCGAAGCATCGCGCTGAGGTCGAGCGTTACGTGCAACACGCGCGCAACATGGCCGAAATCGAGCGCGCCGCGGCGGAACGTGAGAAGACCGGCGTCGACACAGGCGCATTCGCGCGCAACGTGTTCACCGGGGAGCGCATCCCGATCTGGGTCGCCGACTACGTGCTCGCCACATACGGATCGGGCGCGATCATGGCGGTGCCCGGCCACGACGAGCGCGATTTCGCCTTCGCGAGGAAGCACCGTCTGGAGATCCGCGAGGTCATCAGACCGGACGGATCGGAGCACGCCACGCTCGACGCGCCCTATGTCGGCGAAGGTGTCATGGTGCGGAGCGGACCGTTC
>VBEY01000070.1 GCA_005889295.1 Chloroflexota bacterium
GTCATGTGCTCCTCGACACGGAGCTTGTCGTCCGCGGTTCGACGGGTGCGCCGCGGTCCGCCGATCGGAGGGTCGCGTGACGGCACCGGTCCGCATCTCGGTTGAACACGTGACGAAACGGTTTGTCTCGGGCGCGGTCACGGTCTTCGAGGGCCTCGACCTCGCCGTCCGCGACGGCGAGGCGCTCTGCATCCTCGGCCCTTCGGGATGCGGCAAGACGACGCTACTTCGGTGCATGCATGGGCTCGCCGGGATCGACGGCGGCCGGATCGTCATCGACGGTGTGGAGGTGCGCGCGCCCAGCCGCAAGGTCGCGATGGTGTTCCAGCACTTCGGGCTCATGCCGTGGAAGCGGGTACGCGAGAACGTCGCGTACGGCCTCGAGCTTGCCGGCGCATCGAAGGCCACCATCGCCGAGCGAGTCGACCGGTACGTCCGTTTGGTCGGCCTGGTGGGCTTCGAGGATGCCTACCCGTACGCGCTTTCCGGTGGCATGCAGCAGCGTGTGGGGCTCGCGCGCGCGCTCGCGGTCGACCCGCAGGTGTTGCTCATGGACGAGCCCTTCGGCTCGCTCGACGCGCTCACGCGCGAGCTGCTGCAGGACGAATTCTTGAGGATCTATCAGGAGCATCCCCGCACCATGGTGTTCATCACGCACTCCATCGATGAGGCCATCGCGCTTGGCGATCGCGTCGTCGTGCTCTCAGCGCGGCCAGCGCGGGTGCGCGACATCCTGGTCGTCGACATCCCGCGTCCGCGCACCGTCGCATCCGTGATCGCGGATCCACGCTTCGTCGAGCTACGCGACCGCTGCTGGCGGTTGCTGCGAAAGGAGGCGTCTTGGGCGTGAAGGCGGAGGTGGCACAGGCGAGCCCAGAGGTGCGGCAGCGCGGCCGCCGACTCCTCGTGGGCTCGGATCTCGCGATCCGCGTGGCGTCCGTCGCTTTGGTTCTCGCGACCTGGGAGTTTTTCGGGCCATCGCTGAACCCGGGAATCCTCAAGCCGCCCTCCGCGATCCTCGCCGCTTTTCCGGTGCTGATCGGGAACGGCGAGCTGCAGCTCGCGCTCGGCCAGAGCCTCCGCGTCTACGCCATCGGTATGGCGATCGCGTTGCTGGCCGGGCTCGTTCTCGGGATCGCCTCCGGCCGCGCGCGTGTCTTGTACAACGTCATCGATCCGTGGGTCAGCGCTCTCTACTCGATCCCGGCCGTCGCGCTGATTCCGGTCATCGGCGTCGCACTGGGATACACGGGCGACCTGCCGCGGATCGCGACGGTCGCACTCTTTGGCGTCTTCCCGATCCTCATTAATACGCAACAGGGCGTGCGCAACGTGGATCCAGGCTTGCTCGAGGTGGCGCGAGCCTTCTCGTCGAGCGAGCGGCGTCTGTGGAAGGACGTGGTGGTCCCCGCGGCCCTGCCATTCATCCTGGCCGGTGTGCGTCTCGCGATCGGCCGCGGGCTCATCGGCATGATCGTCGCTGAGTTCCTGATCGGGCTGGCCGGCCTCGGCTATCTGATCATCGTGTACCAGAACACGTTCCGGATCGACCGGATGTTCGTGCCTGTCATCGTCGTCGCCGTGATCGGCATTGGTCTCATGGGCTTCGTGCAATTCATCGAAGGCCGCGTCGCGCCCTGGCTGCGACGCGAGCAGCAATAGGGTGGAGGGCTAGAGACATGCGCAAGCTCGCGGTCACTCTCGTCGTCGCGTTCATCGTATCGGCGTGCGGGGGCACGGCCGCGCCGTCGCCATCACCGTCCGTCGGGGCCACACAGGCAGCCTCGCCGACGATCGCGAAGGCGACATGCCAGCCGACCTCGGTCAAGATCGCAGTGCCCGTCACGCCCCCGAACGTGGTGCACCTGCCGCCGTATGTGGCGCAAGAGCTCGGCTACTTCAAGGACGAGAACCTCACGGTCGAGCTTGTGCGCTTCGAGGGTGGCGTCGGTGCGCTCAAGGCCATGGTGGCCGGCGGCGTAAACCTCGCCGGCACCTCGACGGAGCCCGTCGTCAACGCCATCTCTCAAGGCGTCGAGGTGAAGGTCGTTGGCTCCTACGCTCCGAACGTCAGCCAGGTCTTCGCGGTGCGCGGCGACATCATCAAGGCGTCAGCGGATCTCAAGGGCAAACGGATCGGCATCCAGGAGGCGGGCGCGTTCGCGGATGCCCTCTCACGCGCCTACCTCAACAAGGTCGGGATCGACGCGAAGGACGTGCAGTTCGTTCGAACGACGACCGCGGGACGCGTCGAAGAGCTCCGCAACCCGCAGGGCAGCGTCGACACGGCGATCCTCCACGTCGACCAGGTCCTCACGGTGAAGAAAACCTCCCCGAACGTCACCGCGCTGGCGAACATGTGGGAGGTCCTGGGCGACTATCAGTACTCGGTCTACGCAGTTCCGGCGAAAGAGGCCGCCAGCCCGACGACGGAATGCATGCTCCGCGCGATCATGCGGGCGAACCGAGCCATGTACGACGCGTCGCTGCGCACGCGCATCCTGGACATGGCCGTCCGCGAGACCAAGGAGGACCGCGACGTTGTCGAGGCGGCTTACAAGTCACTCGAGGCCGGGAAAGCCTGGCCGCAGAACGAGATGGTGGTGCGGAAGAACATCGAGGGAACGGTGCAAAGCCTCCTCGACAACAAACAGATCGACAAGACCGTGGCATACGACCAGATCGTCGACCTCACGCTCGCGAACCGCATCGTCACTCAGCTTGGTAAGAAGGAGTTCCCCTACTGAAGCTCGTCGATCTCACTCAGCCGTGGGGCGATCGCATGCCGACGTGGCCGCAATTCGCGTCGATCGAGGTGAGCGACATCACGACGCACCACCGCGATGGGAAGAGCACCGTGCTCGTGAAGACGAACATGCACACGGGCACGCACATCGACGCGCCCATCCATTACTGGCCGACCGGGAAGCACCTGGGGGAGATCCCGATCCAGGAGCTCTTCGGCACGGCGCTGGTGATCGACCTGCGGCCGATCACCCGGCCGTGGTCCTACTACTCGCTCAAGGACGTCCTCGGCTGCCTGCCCAAGGGGGAGCAGGTCCGCGAGGGCGACATCGTTCTCCTCTACACGGGCTGGGACCGGTACAACTGGACCAAGCCGACGCGCGACGACGTCACCTACTTCGATCGGCATCCCGGCCCGCAGCCCGAGGTGTGCGACTACCTGGTCGAGAAGCGCGTGAAGATGTTCGGTGGTGATCTCGCGTCCATGGACCACTCCCTCCATGTCCGCGTCCGCTACTTCCGCCCCGACCTGGTGAAGGAGTACGAGACCCAGACCGGAAAGTCGATCGACGAGACGCTGCCGATCAAAGACTTCGAGCACGTGCACTACCACATGGCGAGGGCCAACATCCCGATGCTGGAAAACCTCGGCGGCGAACTGGCCGAGGTCGCCGGCAAACGCGTGGACGTCGGCGCGTTCCCCTGGCGCTGGATCAACGGAGAGGGCTGCATCTGCCGCGTGGTGGCGTTCCAGCCATGAGCGCCGTGGGAGCGACCGTGCTTCCGAAGACCGCGACGATGCAGGCGCTCGTGCTGACCGGACCGCACGCCTTCGAGATCCGCGAGGACGTGCCGATCCCGCGTCCGGCACCGAACGAGGTGCTCGCTCGTGTCCGCGCGATCGCGATCTGCGGGACCGACGCCGAGATCGTCGAGGGCACCTTCAAGGGCCGATGGCCGCGCGCCTATCCATTCATCCCCGGACACGAGTGGTCCGGCGAAATTGTCGAGGCGGGCGACGTGGCCACGGGCTACGGGTTCGTTCCGGGAACGCGTGTCGCCGGCACGAGCCACTCGGGCTGCGGCTATTGCCGGATGTGCCGCACCGGCCGGTACAACCTGTGTCTCAACTACGGCCGAGAGGATCTCGGTCACCGCCAATACGGCCACTACACACAGGGCGCGTATGCGACCTACGTGGTCCACACGATCAAGAGCGTCTTCAAGATCCCCGATTCGATGCCGCTGGATGTCGCCGCGCTCTGCGACACGGCTTCGATCGCCCTCCACTCGGTGAAGCGGCCTGGCATCAATCCCGGTGACGTCTTTGTCGCGGTGGGCTCCGGTGGGATGGGCCTCCTTACGGCGATGTGCGCCCGGGCGCTCGGCGCCGCGCGTTGCATCGTCGTGGGTGGTGGCAGGCGGCTCGATCGTGCGAGGGACCTCGGCTTCGAGACCGTCGACTACCACGACGTCGATCCGGTGGCCCGGGTCCGGGAGCTCAGCGGCGGTCTTGGCGCGGATGTCGCGGTCGACTCCGCCGGCACCAAGGACTCTGTTCGCCAGGCGATCGGCATGGTCCGCAAGGGCGGACGGGTGGCCTTTACCGGCATCCCAAAAGAGCCCTCGTCGGTCGACTTCCAGAAGGTCGTCCTCGAGGAGATCGATCTCTACGGGGTCCGCGCGAACCGCAACACGATGGAAGAGGTGATCCCGCTGATCGCCGACGGCCGCATCCCCGCCGCGAAGTTGATCACGCATCACTTCAAGCTCTCCGCGTTCGCCGAAGCCCTGCGGACGTTCAACGAGCGAGTCGATGGGGCGCTGAAAGTGATAGTGGAGCCTTGATGTGAGCGTGGACGTTCGCGGCTCGATCGGTGCGCTCATCCGCACGCGACGCGCCGTCCGCGCGTTCAAGCCGGGCATGGTCCCGGACGCCGACGTGAACGAGGTCCTGGAGGCGGCGCGATGGGCACCCTCGCCCGCGAATCGCCAACCCGCGCGCTTCATCTGGGTGAAAAGCTCGTCGGTCAAGCGTGAGCTGCAGGAGCTGGCCAGGGAATCAAAGGAGCTCTCCGCGTACTGGGATCCGATCTTCCGGCCGGATGGGCCAAGTGGCCGCGTCAATGACCTCGAAACCCCCGAGGTCATCGCCGTTCTCGCCGATCCTGCGAAGAGCCTCACCAATGTCCATGCCGACAACGGATTCGAATGGGCCGCGGCCATGGCGATCTACGCCATGTGGCTGCGGGCGCACTCGCTCGGTTACGGCGGCGTCTTCGTGCAGCACTGGATCACCGAAAAAGCGAAGAAGATCCTCAACGTCCCGCTGTCGTGGACGTTCCTCGGCACGTTCACGTTCGGCCACGCGGCCGAGGCGCCGACCATCGATCGACTGCCCCTGGACCAGCTCGTCTCTGTCGACCGCTACCCAGGTCGGCCGCGTACGTGAAAAGCGCGGTCGGCCTGTCGGCCCGTTCGGCGGAGATCCCGGCGACGATGCTCGCCGTCGTCTTTACAGCGCCGAACGAGTTCGCGCTGCGCGAAGTCCCGACCCCTCGCCCTGGGCCGCGCGAGGTCCTCGTGCGCGTGCGGGCATCGATGGTGTGCGCGACCGACACGAAAATACTCGCCGGAAAATTTCCGGCCACCAGGTTCCCACACGTGCCCGGCCACGAGTTCGCCGGAGAGATCGCCGTCTCGAACGACGAGCGCTTCGGGATCGGTGCTCGCGTCGGTGTCGAGGTGCACGTGGGGTGCGGCACCTGCGATCGCTGTCGCGAAGGCATGTACACGCTCTGTCAGAACTACGGCAAGCGCGAGACCGGACACGCGCACGTCGGCTTCACGACCGGCGGTGGGCTCGCCGACTACGCGGCCGTGCCGATCGCCGCGCTGCACATGCTCCCGGAGCACGTCACCTTCGACCAGGGGGCGTGGACGGACAACCTCGGCGTCGCGCTCTGGGCGCTCGAGCGCGGCAGGATCGCGGCCGGCGACAAGGTCGTCGTCGTCGGCCCCGGCGCGATCGGGCTCTGCGCGGCGCAGCTCGCTCGTACGATCGGCGCAGGGCGGGTCACGCTCGTTGGCCGGGGCCCCCGCCTCGCGCGCGTCCGTGACATGGCGGACGAGGTCATCGACGCGGCGGACGTGGCGCGACTGCGAGGGAACTTCGATCTTGTCGTCGAGTTCGCGGGGACAGCCGATGCCGCGCGTGACGCGATCGCCCTGGCGCGCCGCGGGGGCCGCGTTGTTCTGGGTGGGGCGACCGGGACCGGCGTCGCGCTCTCGGGCGTCGATCTCTCGACCATCGTGCTCGGCAACCTCGACGTCCTTGGCTCGCTCGCCAACCCAAAGGGTGTGTCCGGTCGAGCGCTCGCGTTGCTCGCCGATGGCAAAGTGGACGTCACAAGCCTGACGACGCATCACTTCCCGCTTCGATCGTTCGCCGACGCCTGGCAGACCTTCACCGAGCGCCGCGACGGCGCGATTCGCGTGATGCTCCATCCTCAGGCCGAGTCATGAGCGTGATCGACCGCGCGACAGCCCTTGAGCTCTATCGCGTGATGAGGACGATCCGCGGGTTCGAGGAGCGGGCCACGCAGCTCTTCGGCGAGAACAAGATCTGGGGGACGATCCACAGCTACGCCGGAGAGGAGGCGATCGCCGCCGGGGTCTGTGCGCATCTTCGCGACGATGACTGGATCACCTCGACGCACCGCGGACACGGACACTGCATCGCGAAAGGTGCGGATCTTGGCAAGATGTTTGCCGAGCTTCTCGGCCGCGAGACCGGATACTGCCGCGGCCGCGGAGGCTCGATGCACATCGCCGACACGTCCAAGGGCAACCTCGGCGCGAACGGCATCGTGGGCGGTGGGATCCCGATCGCGACCGGCGCTGCCCTCACCGCGAAGCAGCTCGGCACCGATCAGGTCGCGGTGTCGTTCTTCGGCGACGGTGCCGTCAACCAGGGCACCTTCCACGAGTCGCTGAACCTCGCGGCGATCTGGAAGCTGCCCGCCGTCTACGTCTGCGAGAACAACCAGTACGCCGAGAGCCTGCCGGTAAAGCGCGCGTTCGCGGTCGAGGACATCGCGAAGCGCGCCGAGGGCTACGGGATGCCGGGGATGCACGTCGATGGCCGCGATGTTCGCGCCGTCCACGCGGCCGCCGGCGAGGCGGTGGCGCGCGCGCGGGCGGGGAAGGGGCCAACGTTCATCGTGGCGGACTCATACCGCCACGAAGGCCATTACTACGGCGATCCGCGGAAGTACCAAACGAAGGACGAGATCGAAGGCTGGCGGAAGCAATTCGATCCGATTGCCGACGCTCGCGCGTGGATCGTCGCGGACAAGGTCGCTTCCGCCGCGGAGCTCGATGGGATCGATCGCGAGATCGCAACAGCGATCGATCGCTCGGTCGCGTGGGCCGACCAGGGACCGCTCGCGTCGCCGATCAAATTGCCCGAGGACGTATATGCAAGCGACTGAGGCGCGTGCCCCCGCCGCGACGCGCGAAATGTTCTACAACGAGGCGCTCGGCGACGCGCTTCGCCTCGAGATGCAGCGTGACGAACGGGTAATCGTGATCGGCGAAGACATCGCCGAGCACGGCGGCGCATTCCAGGTTACCGCCGGCCTCCTCGACAAGTTCGGGCCCACTCGGATCCGCCAGACGCCGATCAGCGAGATCGGGATCGTCGGGGCGGCCGTCGGCGCCGCGCTGACCGGTCTCCGCCCGGTCGTTGAGCTCATGTACGTCGACTTCGCCGGCCTTGCGATGGACCAGATCGTGAACCAGGCTGCGCAGAACCGCTTCATGTTCGGCGGGCAGGCCCGTGTCCCGATGGTGCTCCGAACGCAGGGCGGCTCCGGGCGAGGCAACGCCGCCCAACATTCGAAGTCGCTCGAGGCGTGGTTCGCGCACATCGCGGGACTCAAGCTCGTGATGCCGTCGACCCCCGCCGACGCGAAGGGCCTGCTCACCGCGGCGATCCGCGACGACAACCCGGTCATCTTCCTCGAGCACAAGCTCCTCTACCGGACGAAGGGACCGGTGCCCGAAGGGGAGCATGTCGTGCCGCTCGGACAGGCCGACGTCAAGCGCGCGGGGACGGATCTCACGATCGTCACCTGGTCGCGCGAGGTCCTGTTCTCGCTCGATGCCGCGGCGAAGCTCGCCGACGAGGGCATCGCCGCAGAGGTGGTCGACGTGCGCACGCTGGTACCGCTCGACCTGGAGACGATCCTCGGCTCGGTGCGGAAGACGCATCGCCTCCTCGTCGTGCACGAGGCGATCAAGCGCGGCGGCTACGGCGCCGAGATCGCCGCGCTCGTCGCGGAGGAAGCATTCGACGACCTCGACGCTGCCCCGAAGCGTCTGGCGGGGCTCGAGACGCCGATCCCGTACGCGCAGCATCTGGAGAAGAGCGTCGTGCCGCAGGTCGACGACATCGTTCGCGCAGCGAAGGAGCTCGTCGGCTGAGCGTCACGCGGGTGATCCTCCCCAAGCTCGGGCTCACGATGGACGAGGGTCGCATCGTCGCGTGGCACAAGCGCGTTG
>VBEY01000071.1 GCA_005889295.1 Chloroflexota bacterium
CGCTTGGTCACATGAGCCGCGACAGCGTGTGGTTTGTGGCTGTTGAACGCGCACTCAGCGAGTCCGCAATCAACGACTTTGTTCGACAACTCGAACTGAGCCGACCCCGGGGCTCGAACCCGGAACCGGTGGTTTACAAAACCACTGCTCTACCGTTGAGCTAGGTCGGCGTCGTATTCGTTCGTATTTTCGCATCCCTGACGAGCGTGAGCACGGGTGGTCGCGATTTCGGCACGGGAGTTCGCGCTCGGGGGTTTCTCAGCTGGCGATCCCTCCGTAGATGCGAGTGAAGGCGTTTGGGATCCGTGCCAGGTCCTCGCGAGTGAGTTCGCCGACGTAGCGCTGTGTTGTGACCACGGACTTGTGACCGGCGAGCTGCTTGACCACTAGAGTCTCGACGCCGGCGCTCAGGGCGTGACCTCTGGCCTACGATGAGCGGCGGCCTGATTCGGCCGCGAGGGGGGTCCACCACGATGGCCGCATCGGACGATCGGTATCGCGTCGCGATCGTGCAGTCGCCGCCGGTGATCCTCGACCGCGAGGCGACCCTCGCGAAGGCCGTGGCGAAGATCGATGAATGCGCCGACGGCGGCGCGAAGCTCGTCGCGTTTCCGGAAGTCTGGGTCGCGGGGTACCCCGATTGGGTCTGGCGTTTTCGGCCCGGGTACGACGGCGAGACCAATCGGGCGATCTGGGCCCGGTTCCTCGCCGAGAGCGTCGATCTCGAGCGTGACGACCTACGGGTCGTCCGTGATGCCGCCGCGCGGCGGGGCGTCACCGTCGCGATGGGCATCAACGAGCGCGAGCCGTCGTTCAGTCGATCGACGATCTTCAACTCGCTTGTCGTGATCGGCCCCGATGGCAACGTGATCCTGCGGCACCGCAAGCTCGTCCCGACGAACGCGGAGCGGATGGTCTGGGGACCCGGCGATGGCGTCGGCCTCGAGGCGGTGGAGACGCCGCTGGGGCGCGTGGCTGGGCTCATGTGCTGGGAGAACTACATGCCGCTGGCGCGGTTCGCGCTGTACGCCTCGGGGGTCCAGGTCTATCTCGCGCCGACCTGGAACGACGGCGAGAGGTGGATCGCCTCGATGCAGCACATCGCGTTCGAGGGCTGCTGCTGGGTCCTGGGTTGCGGCAACGTCATCCGCGGGGCCGACATGCCGGCGGAGCTGCCCGGTCGCGCGGAGCTCTATCCGGACGCCGACGAATGGGTCAACGCCGGCGACTCGGTCATCGTGGCGCCCGGTGGCACGATCGTCGCCGGTCCGCTCCACAAGGCCGAGGGCATCCTCTACGCCGATTGCGACCCCGAGCGGGCGTCAGCTGCCCACCGGATGCTCGATGTCGCCGGCCACTACGGCCGGCCGGACGTGTTCCACCTCACGATCGATCGCACACGGCGGATGCCCATCGCTGACGCGTGACCACCTCAACCGCTGGCGGTCCTGCGGCTTGCCCCGATTGCTGCGGCGGTCACGCGCAAACGGGTCGAGACGATCGTCGATGCGAACCGCGGTCCCGGGCACCGCGCGGTCGGGACCACCAAGGCGGCGCACATCCAGGCCTTGGCCGAGGACACCATCGCCCCGCCGGAGTTTGAGATCGCAATTTCCGATCTCAGAACCAGATCACCCGCTCTCGCGCGTGCCGGAGAGCGAGAGTTCGGGGTGACGGATTCGGTGCCTGCCGCCCGTCATCACGCCGTTTCGCTTAATTCTTCGTAGCCGGCTGTCGCGAGAGAAACGCGCGCATGTCCGCCTCGTGCTCGTCGTGGAAGTGGCCGAAGAACGCAGCTCCGCTCGGGGGCGCTCCCTCCATCCATGGAAAGCGCGCGGGATCGCTGAGGGCGTCTTCTGGCAATTTCGCGACGGCGGACACCAGCTGCTGGAAGACACCACGCGACTCAGCAAGGACATCGCGTACGGACTTATGGCGATCGCGCGCGTGGAACCACGCATTGATCTCGTCGTCCTCATGAAGCTCAGCGGGCCACGAGGGCGCGGGTTCCGGATGGCCGTTCGCCACGGCCTCGATGCGCCCGACGGTCCTTCGCCGCCACGCGGCGAGGTGCGCCACGATGTCTTTGATCGACCAGGCCCCGGCGACGCCGGGCTCCTCCATGCGGTCCTCGCCTATGTCTGCGAGGAGATCTTCCCACGCCTCGTTCTCCGACTTGAGTTCGGAAAGAAGGTCAGCTCGACGCACCGTCGGCCTCCGGCTTCTCTTCGGCTGACTTCTTGGTCGATCGCTTCTTCGCCGGCGCCTTGCGCTTCGGCTTCGCGGCCACGACGGGCGCGTCCGCCGGAGGGGTTTCGATCTCGGCGGCCGGTGCGATCTGATCGGTCTCGTCGATCCCGCCCTCGGGCGCCTCGGCGGGTTCGGAGCGGTCCTGTTCCGAACGATCCTCCGACGTCTGCTGCGGCTCGTTCTCCCATCCGGCGTTCCCCGGCGCCTCCGCCGGCTCTTCAGGTCGCGGCGTGCGGGTCTGCGCCGGTGGAATGTCGCGCCGGCGCTGCCTCAGTGCCTCGTACAACATGACGGTCCCGGCCGCCGCGGCGTTGAGCGACTTGACCATTCCTTCCATTGGCAAGCGCACCGCTTGGTCCGCGCCTTCGAGCACGAGGCGACGGATTCCCTCGCCCTCGCCGCCGATGACTATCGCGGTCGGCCCGCGGTAATCGACCTCGTCGTATAAGAGATCGCCTGACTCGTCGGCCGCGACGACCCAGATGCCTTTCTCCTTGAGTGCGTCGATGGCCTGGCGGAGATTCGCGACGTCGGCGATGAGGAGGTGCTCGCTCGCGCCGGCGCTGGTCTTGGTGACCGCGGGCGTGAGACCGACGGCGCGGTGATGCGGGATGACGACACCGTCGACGCCGGCGCCCTCGGCCGATCGCAGCAGCACGCCGAAGTTCTGCGGGTCTTGCAGCGAATCGACGACAAGAACGAGCGCGGGCTCGGAAAGGGTGTCGAGATGAAGGAGGAGCTCGTCGAGCTCCACGCCCGCCTTGCCCTCAACGATCGCGACGACACCTTGATGGTTCTCGACCGGCGAGAGCCGCGCGATCTCCATTTTGTCGGTGTAGCGAACGAAGATGCGGCGCTGCTGCGCCTCGGCGATGAGCTCATTCACGGGACCCGTGCGCACGTTGCGGTCCTGCGAGACATAGAGGCGCCGGATGTTGCGCCCGGCGCGGATGGCCTCGAGGATCGCGTGCGGACCGGCGATGGGCTCGCCGACCGGCTCGTGCGACGGTGCGGCCTTGTGCGGCCCGGCCGTGACGCGGCGGATCGCTTCGCTGTACCGCTGCTCGCCGCCGCGGCGCTGACGCCATCCCCCACCCTGCGGTGCGGGACCCGGCCCGCCGGCGCCGCCGCGCCAGCCCATCGGCCCGCGCTGTCGCTGGGCCTGACGGCGCTCGTAACCCGCGAGCTCACGCGCCTGCTCGCTCTCTTCACGCGGGACGAAGGGCTGCGGACGGAACGGCGGCGCGCCGAACTGAGGACGCTGTGTGCCGAACTGCGGACGCGGCCCACTGTACGGAGGCCGCGGGCCTCCAAAGCCACCGCCGCCCCCGCCGCCTCGGCCGCGGCGGCCGCGCCGTCTGCGGCGCGCGCCATCCTGATCGCCAAACTGCTGGGGCGGCGGCGCGCCCGACGAGTCGTTCGATCCCGCCGCTGGGCTTGGCCCGGCGCTCGGTGCGGGCTCGCTCGCGGGTTCGTGACCCTGCTCGGGCGCCCCCTCGTTCTCAGTGCGGTCTGACTCGTCCATGCTCATGCTCCTTTGCGACCGACGCGTTCCCAACGCGTCCCGTCCTTGGTGTCCTTCACCTGTATGCCGAATCGTTCCAGCAGCTCTTTGCGCAGCGCGTCGCTCTTGGCGTAATCGCCGCTCTTGCGTGCGGACTCACGCTGATCGAAGACCGCGCGCTCTTCGGTGCTGAGCTCGTCCTTCGCCGCCGCCGCGTTCCGTAGCGACAGCCCCAGCACACGGTCCATGTCGAAGAGCATCCAAAGCGCGCGCTCCTGCTCGTCGGTGTCGGGCATCCCCGCGAGCGCGAGAGCCTTTTCCGCCGCGGCGAGTGCCCTCGGCGTGTTCAGGTCGTCTGCGAGCGCCTCACGGAACTCGCGCGTGATCGCGTGATCACCTTCGGGCTCAGCGACGCGGCCCCTCGTCGCCGCGTATGCCGCGCGGATGGTCCGTCGCCAGCGCTCGAGCCTTGACTGTGCACCGTTCATGCCGTCGCGCGTGAAGTCGAGACCGTTGCGGTATCCCGCGCCGAGCGCGAGCAAACGGAAGGCGAGGGGGTCGTAACCCCATTCGGTCAGGTCATCGAGGGTAAGGAAGCCGCCCTTGGACTTGGCCATCCTCTCGCTGTCGACTCGCAGGAACCGCACGTGCACCCAGTGGTTGACGAAGGGCTTACCCGTCGCCGCTTCCGATTGCGCGATCTCGCACTCGTGGTGCGGGAAGAGGTGGTCCTCGCCGCCGGTGTGAAGGTCGAAGGTCTCGCCGAGGTATTTCATCGACATCGCCGAGCACTCGATGTGCCACCCCGGGTTACCGCGTCCCCAGGGAGAATCCCATTGCTGAAGGTCGCCGGGCTTTGCGCGACGCCACAGCGCGAAGTCCGACGGATGCCGCTTGTTCTCGTTCACCTCGACACGCGCACCCGCGATCCGCTGCTCGGGCGACTCGGCGTTGAGCCGGGTGCCGTAACCGGGGAATGTAGTCACGTCGAAGTACACACCGTCCGCGGCGACGTACGCGTTGCCCTTCGCGAGGAGCCGCTCGATGAGCGCGATCATCTCCGGGATGTGATCCGTCGCCTTCGGGATGACCTGCGGATCGAGGATGTTCAATCGACGCCGGTCCTCCATGAAAAGCCGCGTGTATTCGTCGGCGATCTCGCGCGGCGTCTTGCCGGCGCGCTTAGCACCGACGGCCATCTTGTCGACACCCTCGTCGGCGTCGTCGACGATGTGCCCGACGTCCGTGATGTTCATGACCTGCTTCACGCCCAGGCCGAAGTACTCAAGCGTCCGACGGAGGACGTCGGCGACGATGTAGCTGTAGAGGTTCCCGATGTGCTGGCGGTCGTACACGGTCGGGCCGCAGTTGTACATGCCGACTCCACCGGGACGGAGCGGCACGAGCGGCTTCACCGATCGCGAGGCGCTGTCGTAGATGCGGAGGTTTCCGGACTCGGGTCGCTGGATCAGTTCTTCTCCTTGGCGCTAGTTCGTCGCCAGAGCCACCGCCAGCGCGGCGATCGCCTCGCCCGCGCCGATCTCACCCACGCCGTCGTTCGTCTTCGCTTTGACGCTCACGCTCTCTGGCGTGACGCCCAGCCCGCGCGCGATCGCCTGACGCATCGCGCCGACGTGTGCGCCCAGCCGGGGCGCCTGCGCGATGACCGTCGCGTCGATCGAGACGACGGCGTAGCCCGCCTCGCGGACCTTCGATCCGACCTGGCGCAGCAGCTCCTGGCTGTCCGCGCCAGCGAAACGCGGATCGTCGCTCGGGAAGTGCGATCCGAGATCGCCGAGGTTCGCCGCTCCGAGGACCGCATCCATCACCGCGTGGAGGAGAACGTCACCATCGGAGTGGCCAACGAGCCCCGTCGGGTGCTCGATCGCGACACCGCCTACTACCAGGCGGCGACCCGCCGCGAGACGGTGAATATCGTACCCGAGGCCGGCCCGCTGCGGCACGCCTAGCGGATTTGCAGCACGGGCATCCCGACGAGGCCCTTGCTGACGAGCTCGCGCGCGTAGGCGAGGTCCTCCATGGTGG
>VBEY01000072.1 GCA_005889295.1 Chloroflexota bacterium
TCGATCTCGACAGAGGCGCAATCGTCGTGAACCCGATGCTCGCCGGTGTGTTCGAGCTCGCCAATGCCGAGGCGAAGCTCACGCGGACCACCGCGCTCTCACTCGTGCTCGAAGACGGGACCGACCTGCGTTACCGCGACGACAAGCGCATGGGGAAAGTCCACGTGCTCGACGAGGGCGAGGGCACGAGCTCAGTCCACGGCTTCGACGAGCTCGGACCGGACGCCGGCGATTTCAAGTGGAGCGAGCGCGAGTTCGCGCAGCGCGCGCGTGCGACGCGCCGCGAGCTCCGCAACCTGCTGCAGGATCAGACGTTCCTGGCGGGGATCGGCAACGCGTACGCGGACGAGATCCTCTGGGAGGCGCTGCTACACCCAAAACGCAAGGTAATCACGCTCTCCGACGAGGAGATGTCCCGCTTCTACCGCGCGCTGCGCGACGTGATCGCGCGTGGCGTCAGAGAGGTCGAGGCGGGTCTCCCCCCTGAGCTTGGGACGAAGATCCGCGATCACATGAAGGTGCGCGGCCACAAAGGAAAGCCTTGCCCGCGCTGCGGGACACCTATCCTCCGGACCCGACACGGCCTCGACGATATGTATCTGTGCCCGCGTTGCCAGCCGCCTCCGAAAGGACAGATCCGCTAGGCGTTGCCATTGCCCTAGATTGGGCGGTGCGCGAAGCGCCTCCAGAGGCTGAGCACTATGCCTGCGGCGAGGAAGCCGACCACCACGCTGATGCTCGGGTCGAGCACGCCCGATTGCCGGAGGACGAGCCAAAGGGCGATCCCCAGAGCCACAAACGCGAGGCTCTCACGCGATGGAATCAACCGTGGCCGAACACCCGCTCTCGGCCACATCGCGAGCCAAATGAGACCGCCGATGGCGAGACCGAGCAGGAGTCCCTCGTTCACGGCCGAGAATTTACTCCGACCCAATACTCGTGTCTTGTGGCTCCCATGACGGGCTCGCGGGCACGGGCCGCCCAGACCGGACTTCGTCCCACTCGCGCCGAGCTCGAGGCTGCCCGCGGCAAGAGCATTCCGGACCTGATCGCCACCGGGCTCAGCGTGCTCTTCGTCGGGATCAATCCGAGCCTCTGGTCCGGCGCGGTGGGACAGCATTTCGCGCGGCCGGGGAATCGCTTCTGGCGCGCGCTGCACGAGGCTGGTTTTACCGACCGTCTCCTCTCGCCACATGAGGGTCAGGAGCTGCTGAAACGCGAGATCGGCGTGACGAATCTGGTCAACCGTGCGACGGCCAGCGCCGATGAGCTCGACATCGCCGACTACCGGGGCGGCGCGCGGGGGATCGAGAGAAAGGTCCGTCGCTACCGGCCGAAGACCGTGGCGTTCGTCGGGATGGGCGCATACCGTGTCGCCTTCGGCCGGCCGCGCGCCCGCGGCGGCCGGCAGGAGGAGCGGCTCGCGGGCGCCGTGATCTGGGTGCTGCCGAACCCCAGCGGTCGCACCGCCGGCTACCAGATGCCCGCGCTCGCGCGCGCGTTCCGCCAACTGCGCCGATCGCTCTGAGGCGGCACACTCACGTTGTCGGGGAGGTGCGCATGCCCAACACGGTGATCACCACGCGGGAAGAGCCAATCGCGACCGTCCAGCTCAACCGCCCCGACGTCCTCAACGCGCTCAACGAAGAGGTCCTCGACGAGCTTGTCAAGGAGCTCAGCGCGCTCGACGACGACGACGCCATCCGTTGCATCGTCCTCACCGGTAACGATCGCGCGTTCGCGGCCGGCGCGGACATCAAGGAGACCTTCGTCACGGCGACGCCGGTCTCGATGCTCAAGCAGGACCTCACGACGCGTTGGGAGGCGATCCGAAAAATCCGGACGCCGATCATCGCCGCGGTCTCCGGCTACGCGCTCGGCGGAGGCTGCGAGCTCGCGATGATCTGCGACATCATCGTCGCCAGCGAGACCGCACAGTTCGGCCAGCCGGAGATCAACCTCGGCATCATCCCCGGCGCCGGCGGAACGCAGCGCCTGACCCGCACGGTGGGGAAGTACCGCGCCAACGAGCTCATCCTTACCGGCCGGCGCATCAAGGCGGACGAGGCGAAAGCGATCGGCCTCGCCGCGCAGGTCTATCCGGCCGCCTCGTGGCTCGATGACGCCAAGGCGCTCGCGCGCACGATCGCGGAGAAGCCGCCGGTCGCCGCGCGCCTGGCGACCGAGGCGGTCGACCTCGCCTGGAACTCGACCCTCGATGCGGGGCTCGAGTTCGAGCGGAAGGCGTTCTATCTGCTTTTCGCGACGGAAGACAAGAAGGAAGGCGTCGATGCGTTCGTGAACAAGCGCAAGGCCTCCTTCAAGGGAAAGTGACGAGCCTCTTGCCGCTCCGCGTCGAGCGCGACGGCGCGGTTACGATCCTGACGCTCGACCGGCCCGACGTCCTGAACGCGTTCGACGAGCGGCTCACCGAGGCTCTGAACGCCTCGCTCGCAGATTGCGCGGCGGACGCCGCGATCCGGGTGGTCGTGATCACCGGCTCGGGTCGCGCGTTCTCGACGGGGCAGGATCTGGATGACCGCCTCGAGGTGATCGAGCGGTCCGGCGATCTTCACCTCGGCGATGAGCTCCGCCGGCGGTACCACCCCGCGATCGCGGCGATCCGCGAGATGCGCAAGCCGGTCATCGCGGCCGTGAACGGCGTCGCCGCGGGCGCCGGTCTCGGGCTCGCCATTGCCTGCGACATCCGGGTCGCGGCGTCGTCGGCGAGCTTCCGCGCCGCGTGGGGCCGGGTCGGTCTCGTCCCGGACGCGGGTTCGGCGTTCTTCCTTCCCCGAATGGTCGGCTGGGGCCGCGCGTTCGACATGATGCTGACCGGCGAGCCCGTCGCAGCGGAAGAAGCACTGCGCATCGGGCTCGTCAGTCGCGTGTGGCCCGACGCGGAGTTCGCGGTGAAATGGCGTGAGCTCGCACAGACCCTCGCACGTGGCGCTACCGAGGCGTTCGCGCTCACGAAGGAGGGCCTCAACGCGGCGATGGCGCGTGGGTTCGCGGAGTTCCTCGATCACGAGGCCGAGCTCCAAGATCGCGCGGGCCGCACGCGCGACTACGCTGAAGGTGTGCGGGCGTTCAGCGAGAAGCGGCCCGCGAGGATGGAGGGACGGTGAGCCGTCATCCGCGCGATGCGGTGATCCTCGGGTACGTGCGGACCCCGTTCGGCCGCTACGGCGGCGCACTCTCGGCGATCCGACCTGACGATCTCGCCTCGCACGTCATCCGCGCCGTACTTGAGCGCACCGACGTCGGCGACTCGGAGATCGACGAGGTCGTATTCGGCGCGTCGAACCAGGCCGGCGAGGACAACCGCAACGTGGGCCGGATGGCGTCGCTCCTCGCGGGGCTCCCGGAAACGGTGCCGGGCGTCACGGTGAACCGGCTCTGCGGGAGCGGCCTCGAAGCGGTGAACGACGCGGCGCGTCGGATCCGCGCCGATGAGGCCGATCTCGTCATCGCCGGCGGCGTCGAGAGCATGACGCGCGCGCCGCTCGTCACGCTCAAGCCGTCAGAAGCCTTCCCGCGCGGAGAACGTGTCCTCGTGGACACGACCCTCGGATGGCGACTCGTGAACCCGCGCATGATCGACCTCGGCTATCACCCAATCTCGCTCGGCGAGACGGCGGAGAACGTCGCGAAGCAAGAGCACGTCGGTCGGGCTGAGCAGGATGGCTATGCGGCGCGCAGTCAAGATCGGTACGCGCGCGCGCGAGCTGATGGCTTCTTCGCCGGCGAGATCCAAGCCGTGCACAACGGCACCGAGCTCGTCAGCGAGGACGAGCATCCGCGCGCGGGCACCACCATCGAGAAGCTCGGAAAGCTGAAGCCCGCCTTCAAGGACGGCGGCACCGTGACCGCCGGCAACTCCTCGGGCATCAACGATGGCGCGGCCGCGCTCATCGTCGCGGCGCGCGAGAAGGCCGAGTCCCTCGGGCTCCGCGCGCTCGGCCGCGTGGTGGCCAGCGCGTCGGCCGGCGTGCATCCGGATTACATGGGGCTCGGTCCGATCACGGCCGTGCGCAAGCTGGTCGAACGCACCGGCATCGCGCCGCGGGAATGCGACGCGATCGAGCTGAACGAGGCGTTTGCCGCGCAGGTGATCCCGTGCATGCGCGCGCTTGGGCTGCCGGAGGATCGCACCAACCCGAACGGCGGTGCCATCGCGATCGGTCATCCGATCGGGGCGTCGGGCGCGCGGCTCGCGGGAACGCTGTTGCGCGAGCTCGAGCGTCGCGACGGCCGTTACGGCATCGCGACGATGTGCATCGGCGTCGGCCAGGGGCTCGCAACCCTCTTCGAACGCGAGTCCTGACCGGAGCCATACTTACGCCGGTCTGACCATACGGGAGGGGGCCTCATGGGCGGATTCGCAAAGAACAAGCTTGCCGAAAAACGCGGGTACACCTATCGCCTGACGCGGCGCCAATTCCTCGTCGCGAGCTCCGCGGCCGCGCTCGCCGCTTGTGGACCGGCCGCAGTCACGCCGAGCGCATCGCCGAGCGCCTCCCCGGGCAAGGAGCTCAAGATCGGCCAGCTGCTTCCCTTCACCGGTGTGTACGCCGAGCTCGGCAACTCCATGCGCCGCGCGACCACGCTTTACCTGAATCAGAACGACCAGAAGATCGCGAACCGGCCGGTCACGCTCGTCTACGGGGACGACGCGAACGTCACCGCCACGGGAGTCCAGGTGACCCAGAAGTTCATCGATCAGGACCAGGTCGACGTGATGATGGGCGTCGTGCCTACGCCGCTGGCGTACGGCATCCGCAACGCCGTGCACGCCGCGAAGCTCATCTTTATCGACACAAATGCCGGTGGGAATGCGCTCACGCGTGACACCGTGGACTGCAAGCCGTCCTGCAAGAGCCCGTACATCTTCCGGGCCTCGTTCTCGTCGTATCAGATCTCGTACCCGATCGGCGATTACCTGTCCGCGAAGGGGACCAAGGAGTTCTTCCTCGCGTACGCGAACTACGGTTTCGGCACAGAGTCCGCGGCCGACTTCACGACCGGCCTCAAGAAGAACGGTGGCAACGTGACCGGCAACGTGGCTCCGCCCCTCGGCAACCCGGACTTCGCGCCGTTCGTCACGCAGATCAAGAACCAGCCGACGAAGAACGTGTACTCGTTCTTCTCCGGCGCTGATGCCATCGGGTTCATCAAGAGCTGGAACTCGCTCGGCCTGCCCGCAGCGGGTTACAAGATGTACGGCGCTGGGTTCCTCACCGAGCAGGACGTTCTCAAAGAGGTGAAGGACCTCGCGAACGGGGCGATCACCTCGCTCTTCTGGGCGGTCGAGCTCGACAACGCCGAGAACAAGAAGTTCGTCGCCGATTTCCAGAAGTCGTATCCGCTGCTCCCCGACGTCTTCGCCGTGCAGCAGTACGACGGCATGCGCGCGCTCGACGAAGCCCTGAAGAAGCTCGGCGGCGACACGTCCGACAAGGACAAGCTCGTGAAGGCCCTCGAGGACGTGACTTTCAAGAGCCCCCGAGGGGACTTCGCGTTCGACAAGAGCACCCACAACCCGATCCAGGACATCTACATCCGCGAGGTCAAGACGCAGAACGGGCAGACGGTGAACACGATCAGCGACAAGATCGCGAAGGTGGCCGACCCCGGGAAATAGCTAGCCTCTAGGTCGTGAGCCCCGAGCTCG
>VBEY01000073.1 GCA_005889295.1 Chloroflexota bacterium
TCCGACGTCTTCGCCCGATATCACCGACTCAAAGGCAACGATGTCCTGATGGTGAGCGGCACGGACGAGCACGGGACTCCGAATCTCATCCAAGCCGACGCGGAGGGCCTCACCCCGAAAGAGGCCGTCGACAAGTACAGCCGGATCATCAGCGAGGATCTTCGATCGCTCGGACTCTCGTACGACCTTTTCACGCGAACGACCACGCAGAACCATCGCGTCGTCGTGCAGGACGTCTTCAAGACGCTCTACGACAAGGGCTACCTGATCAAGAAGACCGCCATGGGCGCGTTCCAGGCGGCCACGGGTCGCACGCTCCCAGACCGCTACATCGAGGGTACCTGCCCGATCTGTGGATTTCCGAGCGCGCGTGGCGATCAGTGCGACAACTGCGGCAACCAGCTCGATCCGGATCAGCTCATCGACCCGCGTTCCAAGATCGACGGCTCGAAGCCGATCTTCAAGCAGACCGAACACTTCTATCTCGACCTTCCGGCCTTCGCTGAGCCGCTCGCGCGATGGATCTCAGAGCAATCGCACTGGCGGCCAAACGTCCGGAACTTTTCGCTGAACTACATCGCGAACTTGAAGCCACGCGCGATCACGCGCGACATCGACTGGGGCGTGCCGATCCCACTACCTGGCTGGGAAGACCGGCCCGACAAGCGGATGTACGTGTGGTTCGACGCGGTCATCGGATACTTCTCCGCCGCTGTCGAGTGGGCGGGGATGGTCGGGCGACCCGACGCGTGGCGCGAGTGGTGGCAGAACCCCAAGTCGCGGCATTTCTACTTCATGGGCAAGGACAACATCGTTTTCCACACGACGATCTGGCCCGCGATCCTCCTCGGGTATGGGAACGGCGGCAAGATCGCGGGCGGCCGGGGCGAGCCACTGCAGCTCCCGTACAACGTCGTCTCGAGCGAGTTCCTCACGATGGAGGGCCGGAGATTCTCGACGAGCCGCGGGGTCGTCATCCACGTGAATGACTTCCTGTCGCGCTATGACCCTGACGCGCTGCGCTTCTACCTGATGCTGGCCGGACCCGAGACGCAGGACACCGATTTCACCTGGGCCGACTTCGTTCGCCGCAACAACGACGAGCTCGTCGCGACCTGGGGAAACCTCGCGCATCGCACGCTCGTGAACGCCCACCGGCGATTTGGGGAGGTCCCGCGGCCGGGCAAGCTCACCCCAGATGACGAGAGCCTCATCCAGACCGTCGAGCCAGGGTTCGCGAAAGTCGGAGAGCACCTCGAGGCGGCGCGATTTCGCGCCGCACTGCAGGAGCTGCTTCACCTCTCCGCGCTCGTCAATCAGTACCTCACCGAGAACGAGCCTTGGAAGCTCATCGCGACTGATCGGGAAAGAGCCGGAACTGTTCTGTACGTCGCTCTGCGCTCGGTTGATGCTTTGAAGGTGATGTTCGCGCCCTTCCTTCCCTTCTCGAGCCAGAAGCTGCACGAGTATCTGGGCTACGAGGGGACCGTCGCGGGCGCGCCGGAACGCCGGACGGTGCGCGAATCCGACGGCTCCACGCATGAGGTACTCACAGGCGACTACACGAAGTCGGTCGGGTCGTGGGCGCCGCCGAGCTTACCCGTCGGGCAGAAGCTCCGCGCACCCGAGCCGCTGTTCAAGAAGCTCGATCCCGCCATCGTCGTCCCCGAGGAGCTCCGTCGCATGGAGGAACGCGAGGGCAAGTGAGGCGCCCTGCGCGGTTTTGGCTTGCCGCGGCCGTCGCGATCGCGGCCTGCACATCGCCGCCGCCGGCTCCGACCACTCCAACCGCCTCGGCGGTCGTCGTCCCAGCCGCGACCACGTTCGACGCCGCGAAGGCGAAGGCGCATGTCGACTATCTCGCGGACCCTGCCCGTGGCGGGCGCTACTCAGGCTCAGCGGGGTACCGCGATGCCGCGACCTATGTCGCCGATAGGTTCCGTGAGATCGGCCTCGAGCCCCTTGGCGACAACGGCACCTTCTTCCAGCACTTCACGATGCCGCTCGTCGACCTCACCGAGATGTCGATGCTCACCGGCCCGGGCGGGAAAACGTACCGGCCGCGCGTCGATTTCACCGAGAGCGTCGGCGGGCGTTCGGGCCCGGGAAAAGTAGAGGCGGAGATCGCGGCGGTCGGTGGCGCGGCGCGCAGCGGCGGGCAGGACGACTTCGCCGGCGCGAACCCGCGCGGGAAGATCGCTCTCGTCACCGGACCCGCCGCGCCGAACGGGGGCAGCTCGGTTGAGAACGCCTATCAGGAGGGCGCGGTCGGTGTGCTCGTCGTGGGCGGCGGGACCCTCCGTTACTCGTACGTCCCGCGGTTCCAGACCGAGGTCCTCCCCACCCTCATCATCAGCGAGGACGTCGCGAACCAGCTCCTCGCCCCCGCCGGCAAGACCGTGTCCATGGCGCAGGACCTCGTGCGCGCACGTCGCAGCGATCCGAGAGCGCCCGCGTCCGGGTTCGACGTTCCGACGACCGTACATATCAGCGTGTCGCTCACGCCCGTGCACGATGTCGACGCGATCAACGTCATCGGCCTCCTTCGCGCGCCGGACCCGAACAACGCGCAGCGCGCCGTCCTCGTCGGAGGCCATCTCGACGGGGTGGGCACCGATCCCGACGGCTCGGTCTTCCAGGCCGCGAACGACAACGCGTCCGGGCCGGCGGTCGCCATCGAGGTCGCGCGGGCGCTCGCCGCGGGCCGCTCATCACTAAACCACTCGATCGTCTTCGTGGCGTTCGCCGGCGAGGAAGAGGGCTACTTCGGTTCCGAGGCCTACGTTACGCAGATGTCGGTCTCTCCCGGCCGAGTCGAGAGCCTCGTCGCGGTGCTGAACCTCGACGTCATCGGCTGCTGTAGCGACACGCTGCTCGTTTCGAACGAGGCGCCGGACCTGCAGCGCCGCGTGCGTGACACCGCGACGAGCCTCGGCGTCTCGACGGACGCGATCGGCCCGGGCGGAAGCGACCAGACGAGCTTCGCGCGCCGCCGCGTTCCTGCCGTCTTCATCGGCGCCGCGGATTTCATCCTGCACGTGTATGCAGACAAGCCATCCGTCGTCCAGGAAAGTCGCCTGAAGAAAGCGGGCGATGTCGTAACCGCGGTCGCCAAGGATCTCGCGACGGCGCCTTAGGTCGCCCCGAGGATCGACGGTCGCCCGAACGAGCGCCTCGACGGCTTCAGTGACCGTCGGCATCAGAGCGCGACGACTGGGACTCCTGCGATGGTCTCTGAAGCGACCATGTCGACGACGGTATGGAAGTGCCCGGTCTCCTTCCACACGCGGATCTGGCGGTCCGCGCTCGTCCCCTCGCGGACGATCGTCTCGAGGTACTCGGCCTCTCTGCGAGAGCCGAGCGCGTCCACGACATCGTCGATGAACTCGAGAAGCTCCATGGCCAGCTCCTTCATCGGCACCTCGGTCTGCTTGCCGAAGTCGATGAGCTTCGCGTCCATTCCGCCCCGCATCGCGCGCCACTTGTTCTCCTGGATGAGGCTGGGCAGGTATCGGCGGAATCCCTGGTTCTTCTCGCGAAGGACCACGAGCTTCGCGCAGATGGCCTGAATGAGCGCGGCGAGGCAGAGGGTTTCCTCGATACGCGTGGCCGCATCGCAGACGCGGAACTCGATCGTGGGGAAGAACGCGTGCGGACGCAGATCCCACCAGATCTTCCGGCCATTGTCGATCGAGGCCGTCTTCACCAGAAGCTCGACGAAGTTCTCGTACTCGTCGTAGCTCGAGAAGTCCGGCGGGATCCCGGTGCGCGGGAAGCGGCCCCAGATGACCTGGCGGTACGACTTCAGCCCGGTGTTGCGCGCGAGCCAGAACGGCGACGACGTCGAGATCGCGAGGAGGTGTGGAAGGAAATAGCGCGCCTCGTTCATCACCTCGACCCGCGCCTCGCGATCCGGGATGCCGACGTGCACGTGAAGGCCAAAGATGAGGAGTTCGCGGATCACATCCTGCAGCTCGTCCTCAAGGATTTTGTAGCGCTCGTGCTCGGTTACCTGCTGGTCCTGCCAATGCGAGAAGGGATGCGTCCCAGCCGAGGCGATCCGGAGCCCGACCGGTTGAAGGAGCGCCGCGAGCGTGCCGCGCAGGGTGGAGATCTCATCGCGAGCCTCGGCGATGTCTGCGCAGATCTTCGTGCCGGCCTCGATGACCGACTGCATCATCTCGGGCTTGATCTGTTCCCCGAGCCGTGGCCGCGCCGCGGCAAGGAGCGTCTCGCTCGCGCTTTTGAGCTGTCCCTCGGAGTCGACGATCTGGAACTCTTCCTCGATCCCTATCGTCAGGCGTGGAACGTTGGTCTGTCTCATCGAGTAGCCGTACCCCGTAGGCCCGCGGCGCCCTTGAGGGCTTCGATCATCCCGAGGTGTCGCGCCTCGTGGCGGATGCCCGTCGCAATCCAGCTTCCGACCGTGCCGTACTGGGTCGGTGACGAGAGCCACGGGACGCGATCGGCCTCCAGCTCGGCGGGCTGGGTCAGGTCGTCATCCCGCACCATCCGCACGGCCCTGTCGGCCGACCTGAAGGCGTCCTTCACATAAGAGAGGAGCTCGTCCTTCCCTGGAAGGGCGAGCTTCGCGGACACGTCCTCGTCCATGCCCATGCCGGTCTGCACGGTTCCGAGTTCGCTTTCCAAAAAGCCCCATTTCGCCGCGAAGCCGGCGCGCGCCCAAACCTCCGGAGTGGGGCCAACTCGTTCGCGCAGTGTCGGGGTCATGGTCGAGAGGATCGACTGAAAGTGGTCGGCCCACCGCGCGATGTGCCAGATGTTGAAGGCCACGGAATTGCTGCGGGGCGGCCGCCAGCGAAGTTTTTCCTCGTCGAGATCGACGACGGCCTCGAGCGCGTTGGTGTGGTTCAGTGTGTAGATGATGGCCAGAGCCTCGGCCATGGTCATACCGCTCATGCGTCGTTCCGCGCGGCGCTTCGCTCGCGCGCGCCTCTTGGACCGCCGGCGATGACGTAGGTCGGCACGACGCTGCCGGCGCCTGCGGTCACGTTGAGCAAAGCGCTCGAGGAAATCCGCGCCAGCGTCCCCGAGACACGACCCCAGAAGATGTACGGGTCGTGATCGATCGAAAGGTCCAGGAAGTGCATCCGTCCAAGGACCACGGGGAATGGATAGCGCGGGACGGGGACGCGCTCCTGAACCACATAGGAGCTCTCCAGCGCGGTGAGGAAGGACTGCTCCCACTCATGCTGGTCGATCGTCCAGCCGAGGACGACGCCCTTTCCGCCGTACTCGTCGTTCGGCTTCAGGACCAGCCGCTCACGGTTCCCGATCACGAAGTCACCGAGGTCGACCACCTTTCCCCCATAGGTGGTGTGCCCCTCGCGGACCTTACGCGTCCAGGGGATGTGCTTCGCGATCGCGGCCCGCTGGGGTGTCGTGTAGAGCGCGGCGTAGCGGTCGTCGGAGAGAAGGGCGAGGCTCATCTTCTTGTGGAGGAGCTTCGCCCGGAAGCTGTTCACGACGGTGACGGCTCCGTCAAGGTACGCGCGGACGAGCGGGCGTGAGACGTCGCCTTTCGCCAGGAGCTCGCTCGTGAGCACCCGCCGGTAGACCACGTTGATGACTCGCCCGTTTGCGCGGAGCGCCCCCCGCGAGTAGGTCAGGTCCTCGGGGGCGCAGATCACGGTGGGGATGCTGCGTGACTC
>VBEY01000074.1 GCA_005889295.1 Chloroflexota bacterium
CGACTGGGGCGTGGCTGGTGATCGCCGGCCTTGGATTCATGGTGGTCGCGCAGGGCTACCTCGTGGCGGCATTCCGTGTGATCGACTCAGGCACCGTGGTACTCGCCGCCGCACCCGTGTTCGGCGTGCTCCTCGCGTCTATCGCTGGCGGCTTGGCGTGGGTTCGGAGCAGCTCTCTGAACTTTGGGTTTCGTGTCCTCGCGCTCACGCTGTTGGCGTTCGACATTGCCGCGCTGGGCATCTTGGCCGCGGCGACGCCCTTTTAGCGGATCACAACAGAGCGCCCAAAGAAAAATCAACGTCGTCTCGATACCTTTGGCTCCGCAAGTTCGCTGGAAATGCGAATTCGGAGACGACATGACCATCGAACCAAGCGAGCTCGAGCCCGAAATGGTCCCCATTGTTAACCGCTGCTATCGCGGTTGTGGGACACGCGCCGTACTCGTCGACGGCTTTTCTGCCTTCTGTGCGAAATGCGCATTAGTCATGCTCGAGGCAGAGGTTGTCCGGCGGTCCAAGCTTGCTGCCTGACTAGGAGAAACCAAACAGCCTTTCGGCAGCTCGACTGTGACGGTGCCGCATCAACCTATCGTTCGCGGCGTGCCCACTTGGGACTGGCAGCATCCGCCGCGGTCCGTCTCGCGCGCAGACGTCGATGCGGAAAGCGACGAGAGAGTCTGGCGAATGGTGTACTTCGCCCTCATCCCGCGCGTTGCCGGCACGGTGGACGAGCAATACGCGACCACGAAGTCGTGGACCAAGGGTTTGCAGATGCTCTGGGCGACCCAGCTTGTCGACGACGAGGTCAACAACGGCGGCTTCAACCAGTACTTCTTCAACCGCTCAGGCCAATGGGCAATGGAGGCGATCGAGGGGTTCAGGTTGATAGGGGTCATAGAGCGAGCGGAGATTGTTAAAGCGGCTGTCGATCAGTTCTTTGCGGACGCTCCGACGTTGCGACGCTACTACCAGGAGCACACGCTCGAGAGTTTCAGCGAGTCGTACAAGCACACCCAGTTAGATCGGCTCGACAAACGGTGGTACGCGGCTCCGAACTTCCATCTCGCCCGTACGGAATACATCCGCCGCCACCCGGATGAGTTCACCCTTCCGCCGCCCCGATAGCCTCGTCCACCGGCAACGAGCGCGATTCGTTTCGGCGTCAGCCTTCGCGTTTGACTGCCCACTACGCGCCGGTAGCATGACGAATCGCCGCAATGAGAGAGCTCTACCAGGTCGTAGAGGTCGGCCCCGCCTGGTATCAGGAAAACATCCCCTGCCAGGAAGCCTGCCCCGTGAAGACAAATTGCCGCGGTTACTTGAACCTTGCGGCGGCTGGCGAGTTCGAAAAGGGCTGGGAGCTTGCGCTCGACCCGAATCCCATGGCCTCGATTTGCGGATCGGTGTGCGCGGCGCCGTGCGAAACGGCGTGCCGGCGCAAAGAGATCGATAAGCCCCTCTCGATCCGCTACGTGAAGAAGTTTCTCTCCGACTGGACACACCAGAACGTCACGGTCGACGGGCGCGCCTACACCCAGCCGCCGGCTCCGGTCTTCGGCCCGCCGCGCGGCAAGGTCGCGATCGTCGGCGCGGGCTGCGCGGGTCTTTCCGCGGCGAGCGACCTCTCAAAGCTCGGCTTCGGCGTGACCGTGTACGACGCGCTCGATCAGGCCGGCGGCACCACGCTCGCGGGCGTGCCGCCATTCCGCCTGCCGCGCGAGGTGATCGATCGCGACATCGCGGGGATCGTCAACGAGAACGTTGACCTCCGCCTCTCGACCTTCGTCGGCCGCGACATCTCGCTGCGCGAGCTGCACGATCAAAACGACGCCGTGCTCGTCGCGGCGGGCTGTTTCGAGCCTAACTACATCGGCATCCCGGGCGAAGAGTCCGATGGTGTGATGGCCGGCATCGTGTTCCTGGAGCGCGCGTACCGCGGCCGGCCGGTCGAGGTGGGAAAGCGTGTCATCGTCCTCGGCTCCGGCTACACCGCGATGGACTGCTCGTCCACGTCATGGCGCCTCGGCGCCGAGCACATGTACGTGATCGTGCGCCGCAGCCGCGAGGAGATGGTCGTCGACGAGGAGGAGCTCACCGAGACCGAGCGCGAGGGCATCGAGTTCGTCTACCTTGCTTCACCGGTCGAGGTCCTCGCGGATCCGAACGGACACGTGCGCGGCGTCGTCTTCATCCGCAACAAGCTCGGCGATCCCGACGAGAAGGGACGGCGCAGCCCCGTCGCGATCCCGGGAACGGAGTTCGAGATCCCTTGCGACACCGTCTTGCTCGCGCTTGGACAGGCGCCGGAGACGAGCTGGCTCGCCAAGGATTTCCCGGAGTTTCGCGTGAAGCGGTGGCGCGACATAAAGGTGGACCCCGAGACCTACCAGACGGTCGTGCCGAAGATCTTCATCGGCGGCGACTACCGCACCGCGCCGACGACGATCATCGAGGCCGTCGCCGACGGCCGGTCCGCCGCACAGCAGATCGCGCGCTTCCTCGATGAGAACGCCGTCTCGGTGAACGTGCCGGAATACCACGAGGTCGTGACGCTCCGGCGGTCATCGACCCCCGACAACATCGGGATGATCTCGCTCGAAGGCGAGCTCGCGCGTATCTACCACAACATGTCCGTTGACTACGACCGCATCCCGCGCCAGGAGATGCCGAAGCTCGGCAAGCAGGACCGGAGAGGGTTGTTCCTCGAGATCAACCAGGGCTACACCGAGGCCCAGGCGATCGCCGAATCGGACCGGTGCCTCAAGTGCAACTTCAACATCGAGATCATCGGCGAGCTCTGCATCATCTGCGGCGGCTGCGTCGACGTGTGCCCGATGGACGTTATCCACATGGTCGATATGAGCGACATCGTCGACGACGGATCGATCCCGGCGGTCGGTGAGGCCAAGAAGTGGCAGAACGGCGTCGCGTTTTATCTCGACGAGACCGCCTGCATCCGTTGCGCGCTGTGCATCATTCGCTGCCCGACAGACGCGATCACCATGAATCGCTACGGCACGGTCATGCCCGCTGTCGGCAATGTCTTGCCAAAGGAATCGATCGACGACGAGATCCACCTCGACCTGACGGTCGCCGCGAAGAAGGCAGCACGCCCGCTCCCGCAATACGATCCCCACCTCGCCCCCGGGTACAAGCCGCTTCAGAACGGGCACAAAAATGGCGACTTCAAGCACGCGCACGCTCCGGACGTCAATGAGAAGGAGCTCGTTAAGCACTAGTGCTCGAGATACCGTCCCTGATCTGGCAGAAGACCAAGACGAGCTACATCTGGCGATCGCTCTTCCGCCACGGCTACCCCGACTCCCGCAAGAACCAGTCGCTCGCCGTTTTCACGAACGTCTTCCTGCACCTTCACCCGGTCAAGGTTCGAAGACACGCTCTGGCCATTCCCTACACGTGGTGCATGGGCGGGCTGTCCTTCTTTCTCTTCCTCATCCTCACCCTGACTGGGACGCTCCTCATGTTCTATTACCACCCGTCCGTGGACGGGGTGTACAACGCCTACACCGACATCAAGGACCTCGAGACAGTCGTCGTCTTCGGCCAATTGTTGAGAAACATGCATCGCTGGGCCGCGCACGGCATGGTCATCACGGTCTTCCTCCACATGGTCCGCGTCTTCTACACGGGCTCGTACAAGCCGCCGCGCGAGTTCAACTGGGTCATCGGCACCCTGCTCTTCTTCTTCACGATCCTGCTCTCGTACACCGGGTACCTGCTGCCGTGGGACCAGCTCTCGTTCTGGGCCGTCACCGTGGGGTACGAGATCGCACGCGCCACGCCGGCCATCGGTGACGAGTTCGCCTTCATCTTCTTCGGCGGCTTCCAGCTCGGACCGAATGCTCTCCTCCGGTTCTACGTGCTCCACGTGGTCGGCCTGCCGCTCACCGTCGGCTTCCTGATCGCCATCCACTTCTGGCGGATCCGGAAGGACGGCGGCATCACCGGGCCTCTTTAGTGACCACGCCACGAGGACCGCAACCGTTCGCGGGACAGGAAAAGCGGCTGCGGCTGCTGGCCTTCGTCCGCCAGGACTCCATCGTCCGAGTGGACAAGCGCGTCGAGGACACCGCGATGGTCTGGCCGCACCTTCTGGTCATCGAGTTCATCGCGGCGATGCTCTGGTCGATCGGACTCTTCGTCATCGCCGCCGCCTTCAACGCACCACTCCAGGACCACGCCAGCCCTGACTGCACGCCGAATCCCTCGAAGGCGCCGTGGTACCTCCTGAATCTGCAGGAGCTCCTGCTCCATATGGATAAGGGTCTCGCCGGCGTCGTCGTCCCGACAATCTGGCTCACGTTCATGGCGGCGATCCCGTACATCGACCGAAGCCGCGAAGGCGTGGGCATCTGGTTCACGAGTCCCAACGGCCTGCGAGTAACGATCTTCGCGGCGGTCTTCGCGACGGTCGGAACGTTCTCGCTCATCCTGCTCGACGCGTTCCTTAAAGCCCACGGCTACATCGAGTTCGCGACGGAGCACTTCCCCGGGGGCAAGCAGCTTCTGCCGAACTACCTCATCCCGATCGGCGTGATGCTCGGCCTCTCGTTCCTGCTGGTGCTGATCGTCCAGCGCCTCTACGCCGCCAACACGCGCGAGTGGATGATGGCCATCTTTACCGGGTTCGTCGCGGTATATGTCGTGCTCACCGTCGTGGGAACGTCCCTGCGCGGGCCGGGGATGGACCTCTTCGCGCCGTGGGCCGTCCCCGCCACGCACCAGTGCTTGGAGCCGAGCAAATGATCCGGCCCCACACTGACTCGACCTTTCAGGGACTCATCGGGCGCGTCAAGCGTCGTCAGCTGTTTCGGCTGGGCTTCCTGGCAGGCACGCTCCTCGCGGTCACCGAGATCACCGCGCTCGTGGTCCCCTTCTACAAGCCGAACAAGATCCTTGGCCTCGGAGCCAAGATCGCGGTGGGCACGAAGGACAGTGTCCTGGCCACGTTCAAGTCGACGAACGACGTGCCGATCCTCAACCTCGAGGGAAAGTTCTTCCTGATCCATCCGCCCGGGGGGATCGTCGCCGCGTACCGGAAGTGCACCCATCTCGGGTGCAGCGTTCCGTGGAACGCCGCGGAGGACCAGTTTCACTGCCCCTGCCACGGCTCGCTCTACGACAAGCACACCGCGGTCGTGAAGGGCGGCCCCGCGCCGAAGCCGCTCCAGCTGTTCCACATCATCCCCGACGCGAGCGGCGTGCTCGTCGTCGACACGAATCCCCTGAACGTCATCGATCGCCAGGACAACGTCTGGAACCCGAAGGTTCTCGAGATCACCGAGTAGATGCACCTCGACCTGAACTTCGTCCTCGCCGCGGTGAGCATCCTCATGTTCGTCGGTTTCCTCGCGTTCTTCGGCTTCCTGATGTTCCACCAGCAGTCCCTCGAGCCGAAGGAAAAGACCGGCGCGGAGCTTATCGAGCAGCACTACGCGGCCGGCGAGACCATCGAGCAGCCGACGCCGTACTACGTCGCGCCGATCCCGGCTGCGCCGGACCCCCTCGAGATCAGCGCCAACCTCGACCGAAAAATACTTGTGGGCGCCGGCATGCTCTTCGCGGTCTTCGCGCTCGTCGGCGGGTATTTCTTCACCATCTTCGTCGTCCGCGCCGATGCGAGCTCCGAGCGCTGGCGCGACAAGGTCGCCTCTCAGCAGCAGCTCGAGAAGTCGATCGAGCGCGGCCGCAACATCTACGCGAACTTTTGCTTCGACTGCCACGGCA
>VBEY01000075.1 GCA_005889295.1 Chloroflexota bacterium
TTGAGCCGCAGAGCGTACGGGCCGGGCTTAGAGGAGTCTCCCTCCATGACCGCGATCTCCGCACCTGCCGGAAATGACGCAGGAGCCTTCGTCCACTGGAACTGCTGAGGCACCGAGTTCGCCGGGGTAAGCAGAAGAGCGGCGCCCGATGCCGAAGCCGCAACGGTCGGAGCAGCGGCCGTCGGAGTTGCCGTCGTCGTGCCCGCCGAACCGCCGCAAGAGCTCAGGACGAGCGCACCTATGAGAACCGCGAGCCGGATCACCGCCACCCGATGTCGCGTCGCCGAACGAGCCCGCATTTGCTTTATGTGATGCATCAACGTACCTCCACATGACGTTTCGATGGGTGGAGGCTAGGCACGCCGAAGGGTCGGCGAATCAACCGTTCGGTCGATTTATCAGTGAGACGGCGAATCGATGAGGTCGTGCTCGAAGGCGTACAGCGTGGCTCCCGCCCTCGTGTTGACTCCGATCTTCCCGTAGAGGTTGATGACGTGCGTGTGCACGGTCGCCTGGGAGACGTGGAGCTTGCCCGCGATCTGCTTGTTCGCGAGCCCAAGCGTGATTTCCCTCAGCACATCCATCTCACGGTCGGTGAGGCCGGCCGGCCACGCCCGGCCTGATCGTCCTGTTGGCCGGGGTTGACCCGCCGCAATGAGTACAGCATCAACAGCTCGGGCGTCTAGGCCGCTGGCCGCGACCTCAGCCCGCAGTTGCCGCGTCGCCTCCTCAGGTTTGAGCGCCGGCCTCCAAGCCCGATCCTCACTCATCGACTGGTAGATCTCCGCGACCGCGAGGACACGGGCGGTGAGCGGCATTGCATTTGCGGGCAGCCCGCGGTGGTAGCCGGAACCGTTGAGCCGCTCGTGATGGAGGCCCGCGACGGATGCCGACGCACGCAGCGGGCCGGCGAGGCTGAGGATGCGCTGGCTGTGGTACGTGTGCAGGCGAACCCGCTCCCACTCCGCCGGATTGAGCGGCCCGCGTTTGGTCCACACCCGGTTAGGCACGCTCACCATGCCAAGGTCGTGGACCTCCGCTGCCCGCCGTACCGTGGCCACTTCATGTGCGTTGAGGCCGGCGTTCAAGGCGGCGGCCTCAGCCAAACGCGCAACGTGCATTGAGTGTCCGCGTGTGAACGGCGAGGCCAGATCAACGAAGTCGGCCAGGGCCCCGCTTACTTCGTCCAGGTGGGATGGACCGACGCGTCGATGTGGCTCCGGCTCTGCGCCCAATGCCTGATCCCACACGGACTCCCGTGGCAGCGTGCGCAGGAGATCGTGGCTGTTCTGCAGCCAAAGCCTTGCCAGCTCCGGGTCGAACTCGGTCCCGCTGCGTTGCCGCACGACCGCATCCGCGACGTCGACTCCACCGACCTGGTGGTATGTCTGGGCTACGTGGACCAGGTGCACAAGGCGAGCGGCCGGCGACAAACCTTCACCGCTCGGCAGCGACGGAAAGATCTTGCCGTCCCATCGTCCGTACGCATGCCACAGCGACTTGGTAACGCGAGGACTTGCTCCTAGCCTCTGTGAGAGCCGCGCGGCGACCTCGGCGATATTGGCGTAGGCCTCCGGCAGGTCGCGGCCAGCTGTCGCAAACCCGGCTACGCCTTGCGCCAATCCCGAAAGGCCCCAGGTCCGCGCCAACTTGGTGACGGCGATCCGCACAAGCTCCGGGCGATCGGCATAGTCGGCCTCCGACATCCATCGACGCACGCTCACGTCGTCTCCGGCGCCGAGCCGGCTCTGCGCCGCGACGGCGCTCGTGCATCCCATGTGATAGAGGAGCGCGAGGTAGTAGACGTCAGACACATCGGCCGCGGTCCAACCCGCGAGGCCGGCGAGCTCGACCGCCAGCAAGGCATCGAAGTTCCGCCAGGCGCAGGTCGGGCTCGGACCTCGGTTTGTCGACTACCACTGACCATCCTCAGATGTGCCGATGACCGATCCGGGCGCGGGCCACGACTTGACACAACACGACCCATCTGCAATCACGTTCAGAGACAACCTATAGGACGAATCTCCCGGGTCCCGAGGCTAGCGCCGTCCAGATCAGTCAGTCGAGGGCGCACGCCCGGCCGCCACGGCGCGGGCGGTCTCGTATTCGTTAGCGGTGATCCGAACGACGCCCGCTTGGAAGTCGGCCTTGGCATTCCCTGGCGGGTCGATTTGCGACAGCACGGTATTCATCGGTACGGGCGGGTCCCATTCCTCGACCTGAGCCAGCAACACTCCGCTAGCGGAATCGCCCGGGTACACCTGTGCCTCGGACGGTGTCCAATCATGGACCGCTGAGGCAAGCTCGGCGCGGCCGATGAACTCGCGCTCGGGTGCGGCTCGTCTGCGTCGATGCCCCACATCCTGACCCGCAGGAACCCAGCGGCCTGTTCGAGCAGCGCTGGCCCCTTCGCTGCGTCCTCCTTCACGAAGTTGAAAAGGTAGTGCGCCACCCCCGGAGCGTACCCTTGGACGTTGCGGAATCCCGCTTGCGCACCCGAGGAAGTCGGTCGCCGTTCCACATTACGAATTCGTCATGCCGAGGATCGTCACGCGATCGAACATTCCCCACGGCCCTAAGGGGTCTTGGAGGGAACAGTGAGGCGACTTCGGATTCTCATGCCTGCGATCTTCGTGATCGCGGCGCTTCTCGGCTCGTCGCAGCAGGCTTCCGCCCACGAGGTGCGGCTCGTCGCGACGATCAATGGCGCCGGCCGAGCCATCATGGATGACGCCTCGCCCTTGAAGGGCACGACGACGTATTTCATCCACGCTCGGCTCTACTCGGATGGCACGGCGATCGGACGCTTCGATTGTGTTGACCTCGCCGGCAGCACCGCCGAGGGGGACTTCTTCGGACCGATTACCAGCTGGAAGATGGTGAACGGAATGATTACGTTGAGCGGCCCGGGCCAGCTACGCGCACTCAATGGCGATTTGGTCCCGGGTATCGGCACGACCGTCCTTCCCTATACCGTCACCATTCAAAAGTTCGGTGGCAAGGGAACGGGCCATTGGACGTTGGACGTTCCGTTCTTCGCACCCGTCGCCATCTGCAGCGAACTCTTGACGAGCGGAAGGCTCGTCATGGCCACTCCCGGTCGACGCGGGGAGGGCGATCCGGACTAAGCGCATTCCGTCATGCCTGAAGGAGGCGCCGGCTATGCCGGCGCCTCCTTTGCGATCCAATGAACGAGAGCGATCGCACCGAAGAACATGAGCGATGACCGGTCGGCTACCGCATCATTCCCGGACCCATCATGTCCGGCATGGTGCCCATCATCGGAGCGCACCAGACCGCCACCGTCGTCCAGGGTCCATGTGAGCGTGCGTGAGATCCAGCCGCCACGTCGCCTGAAAGGCCACCGGGGCGGGAAGACGGCGCGAGCGAGAAGTCGATAGAGCCGGTCGCGTGGGCCGCCTGATGACGCCCCTGGCCGCGTGAGCGAGCCTGGACTCGCTAGAAGGGGTTGAGCCTCACCATCGTCGATCGAAGGCCGAGGCAGTTCCGCAGTAGGTCATCCGCCCGCAGGTCCGCGTTCGCCCAGCTACCGAACACGCGCACCGAGATCGGGTGGCCCACACCGGGTGGCACCTGATTCGATAGATCGACGGCCTGCAGCGCACCGATGTCGGGACCGCCGCAGCGCAACACGGCGGAGCGCACTTGATCGCTCGTGAACGTGACCGTCCAGCTTGCGCGAGGGTTCGACGGAGCGGCGACCATGCGGTCCGCGGGATCGGCGACCGGCGCGAGGTAGGGCTGACCGGCGCTGCACGCCCACGTGCTGCCTGAGCGCACGACGTTGTTCATCCAGCATCCGTCGGAGAGCGTGTAGCCCCCGTTCGAGCTCGCGAAGTAGGCGCGGATCGACGCGCCCTGGTACGTGATGACCTTTCCGCTCGTCGCGGTGACCGCGATGTTGGACGAGGGCACCTCGACGCGGGTTCCGCCGTAGCACTGGTCGGCCTGGTCGTCGGTCACGTCGTAGTCGCGGACCGCGTCCTTGAACGCCGTATACGCGTACGTGCGCGCCGCGTACGCCTGCGCCTTCAGCGCTTCGGCGTGCCAGCTTGTCGGCATCTCGAGGGGCAGCACGCCGCGGACGTAGTCGTCGTACGTGACCACGTTGACCACGCGGAGCGTGCCGCCGAGATTCGTGAAGCGGATGTTCCCCCGATACGTGCCGCCCTTCTGGATGAATCCGAGCGGCTGCGTCGGGTCGAGCGCCGCGACCGTGATCGGCCCTGGGCCTGAATAGACGAGCGTCACGGGCGCCCAGTTCTTCCAGACCTCGACGATGCCGGCGCGAGCGACGAACTGGAAGTTCTGGCCGCCGCCGCCGCGCGCGATCTCCTGATTGTTCGCGCCCTCGTTCAGGACACGCATGCCGCCGAAGGAGTTGACGTCGGCGAGCGCGCCCGCGAAGTAGCGGTTGTCGCCGCACACGTAGCGCCCCTGCGACGAGGGCGCCGACAGCAGCACGCGGTTGTTCGGCCGCTGCGCATCGATGAACTGCAGCAGGGTGCCCGGGTAGTAGCGCGCGACGATCTGCTCGCCGGTGAGCGTGAGTCCGGTGACGCCGGTGGCCCACCCGTTCGCGCCGTACTGGCTCATGCCGACGCCGTGACCGAAGCCCGCTCCGTAGAAAGTGACGCCGGGCACGATGGTGAAGAGCTCCTGCTTCCGCTGCACGCCGAGCTGGCTGAACCAGGCGACGCCCTCCTGCACCATGTCCCACTCCAGGCGATAGCCGCCTGTCCCGCTGGGAAGCGCGACGCTGATCGGCACGGTCACCGATGTGAGCGGCGGGACGTCCGAGGGAAGCCGGCCGCGCGCCCCGTCCCAGATCACCGGCGACCCGCCGCTGTCGTAGATGTGATAGCTGAGCGCGAACGCGCCAGGCGTCCACGTGCGCGGGCCGTAGTTGGCGATGACGGCGGTGAGCTGGAGCGTCGCGCCGATCGTCGCCTGCTGCGGGGTCGTCGTCGCGCCGTAGCCGGCGATGAGTCCGCTGGACACGGCGAAGCTCTGACGGAAGGGCTGCGAGCCGAGGGTCTGGAACCACGCGAGGCCTTCGCGCACAAGATCGATGACGAGCGTGTACGTGCCCGCGGTCGTGGGCGCGGTGTACCCGATCGTGAACTGCTTGCTCGCGCCGACCGCGATGTCGCCGCCAAGTGGGATGCGCGGGCCGTCCCAGATCACCGCGTTGCCGTTCGCGTCGAGGAGATGGTAGCTGAGATCCACCTGGTTCGGGCCGGTCGCGTTCCACGGCTGATTGCCCGTGTTCGTCACGGTCATCTGGATCGTCTTCGTCTCGCCGAAATATGCCGCCGCTAGAGCGGCGCTCGTGAACCCGGCCGCGTAGATGATCGGCGCGACGTTAGTGAGGAGGCGCGTCGTCGGGCTCCCGAGTGAGCCGAACCAGGCGACGCCTTCGCGCACCAGGTCGAGCGTCAGCGCGCACGCGCACGGCGCGGGCGGCGCGACGATGGTCGCGTTCACCGTCGCGGTGGCGCCGGGGTCGACGCTCGCGGCGAGCGGCGTGCGCCTTCCGTCCCACACGATCGTGTTGCCGGTGTTCGCGTCGTGCCAGTGGTAGCTGAGGGTCACCGCGTTCACTCCAGGCGCGGCGAGCGCCGGCCATTGCGACGCGCCGACGTTGCTCACCGGCACGCTCAGCTGATACGTGCCGCCCGCGATGAACAACGGCAGCGTGACCGCGCCGAACCGCGCGATGTAGGGGGGCTGCGCCGTGATCGAGTACGGGTTGCTTGGGGTGAGCCACCCGACGCCTTCCTGGACGAGCGCGATGCGCAGGAGATAGGCACCCGGCGTGGTCGGGGCGTTGACGGTGAGCTGCACGAGGCGCTGTTGCGTCGGCGTGACGTCGCCCCCGAGAGGAGTGCGCGTGCCGTCCCACATGACGGTCCCGCCCGAGGCGTCGTACCAGTGGTAGCTGAGATTGACGAGGCCGGGTGCCGTCGACTTCCACGTGTCGGTGCCGGTATTGGTCAGCATCACCGCGACGACGAAGGTGCCGCTCGCTGCGACCGACGCGGGCGGCGAAGCGACGTACGTTGCGACGAGCGTCCGGGCCGGCATCGCAAGCGCCGCGCCGCCTTGGAGCAGCAGCATCGCGAGGGCGACAAGCGCCGAGACGACGTGCCTCACACTCACCCTTCCCTTTTCCTCAAATGCTCGCTCGTCCGCTTCGCTACGGGTTCGTGTTCACCACCAGCACGGTCTCGAGATGCCGCAGGTCCACGGCAGGAACGAGGATCGCGCGCTGGAAGGTCCCGTTCTCGCCTTTGGTGACCTCAACGACCTTACCGAGGATCAAGCCTTTCGGATAGAGCGATTTCAGGTCATTCCCGATCGCGAGGCCTGCGGTGATCACGACATCACCCACCTTGACATCCTCCGTTTGGAGGATCCAGTCCATGACCAGGGTGTCGCCGTACTGTCCGCGCACGATGCCCGCGGCACGCGAGCCCTGCACGAGCGCGGACACAGCCGACCCCGAGTCCGTAACGAGAAGGACCTTGCTGTAGTTGTGGCCGACCTCGCTCACTCGGCCGACCACACCCTGGTCGGAGACGACCACATCGTCGAGGAGAACGCCGTCCTTCGCGCCCGCGCCGAGGACGATCGTGTGGAGGACTCCAGATGGGTCACGCGCGATGACCGGCGCGCTTTGGGTCTGGAGCTTCAGCGCTTTCGCGGCTTCCGCGAGCTGCATGGCCTGCTGCGCCTGGAACGCCTGCTCGCGGAGCTGGACGTTCTCGAGAGTCAGCTGGTCGACCTTGGCCTTGAGCGTGTCGTTGTCGGACCGGAGGTTTTCGATCTCGGCGATCGCCTGCCAGAAGCCGCCGGCCGTGGACCCGACCTGCCCGAGGACACGCTCGGCCGGGACGAGGAGCTCCGTGAGGAAAGTTGCGCCGGCGCGGACGAAGCTCGTGTCACGCAGGACGAGGAGGGCCAGCGAAACCAGTAGGAGGGCGGCGAAGGGCCGGAGGAACGCGTTCCCGGAACCCGGGGCGCGCCGCGCGCGCCCAAAAGTGGCCATCCCGGCTATTTAACGCGGCAAACGCCCGTCTGTCTCTAGTCCTAGCGGGGTAGCGCCGCGTATGTCTCCATTACGAGACTTCGCTCGTAGTTCTCGAGCTCCTCGAGGATCTTCCCGCATCCGCGGGCGACGCAGGTGAGTGGATCGTCAGCCACGTGGACGGCCATCTGCGTGGCCTCGGCGACGCGCGTGTCGAGGCCGCGGAGGAGCGCGCCGCCACCGGCGAGGTATATGCCCTGATCCATGACATCCGCGACGAGCTCCGGCGGGGTCTCCTCGATCGTGTCCTTGATCGCGTCGACGA
>VBEY01000076.1 GCA_005889295.1 Chloroflexota bacterium
TCAAAGCTCACCTGATCGACCTTCGTCTCGAGACGCAGATCGAATCGATTCTTGGTGTGCCACTCCATGTCCCGCACGTAGACGCGTTGCTCGAGCAGCACGCCGCGCAGGTACCGCGGAAGCGAGACGCGGTTGTAGAGGGTGTACGGTTCGTCGTCGATCATCACGATCTCGGCTGCCGCGTCGAGCTTGCGCAGCTGTTCGGCCGCGTACGTCCCGGCCGCGCCGTTGCCGATGATGACGAAGCGGGTGGGATCAGCGCTCAGTTCGGTCTCCTCGTTGGTTGGTCAAGTTAGTCTCGCCCAATGCCGCGCGCCGCGCCGTCCCCGCTAGCTCGCATTCGGACGATCTGCTTATCGCTTCCCGAAACGACGGAGCGTCTGAGCCATGGCGCGCCGAGCTTCTTCGTCCGCGACAAGGTCGGCTTCGTCAACTACTTGGACAATCACCACGACGACGGCCGCCTAGCGCTCTGGTGCGCCTGCCCGCCGGGGATGCGCGAGGGTCTCCTGAAGGCGCAGCCCGACCAGTATTTCGTGCCGCCGTATGTCGGCGTTCGCGGGTGGATCGGCGTTCGTCTTGATCGCGGGCCGGATTGGGATGCGGTCGAGCGGGTCATTCGCGACGCGTATCTAGTGGTGGCGCCGAGGAGGCTCGCCGCGACGGTCGAACGAACGTGACCGGTCCCTAGACTTGAACTGCCGGCGTAGTCCAACGGCAGAGACGACTCCCTTAAGAGGAGTTCAGTGCGGGTTCGAATCCCGCCGCCGGCACCCGATTGGGAATCACCCCGTCAAGGCGCGATAGGACTCGTCGAGGACCGTCCGGCCTTTTTCCGGACTCCAGCGCTCGTGCGTTCCTCGCGTGACGCAACAGCGGCGAAGGATCGCCCGAAGCTCACCACCGCCGCCAACGATCTTCTCGACCTGAATTGCGGTCTCGGTGAGATGCGCCGCGATCTGGTGCAAGCGCATCCGAACATCCAGATTCATCGTGCCCCAAAGCGAGGGCCGCGCGAAAGCCGAGTCGGGCACCTTCGCGAGGCGCACGTCGCCGCCGGCGCGGGCATTGCCGAGGAGCTCGAGAAGATCGACGACTGCACCGTCACGTGAGTGAGCGAACTCCGGCTCCGGTGGCGAGAGGCGATCGCACGGAAGAAGGCCGGCTGGGATCCCGATGGGATCGGTCTCCGCGCGCGTCGCCGAATATTCGATTTGCGCCGCGTACCGAAGCTCGACCGCGATCGCGTGTCGCATCACATCTCGAAGGCTCCACTCGCCGTCCCGCGCGGAGTCGAGGAGGCGGTCGTCTCTTCCAACCAAGATGCCCACGAGATCGCCGTAGGCGGCCTGCGCGAAATCGAGAATCCGCGAGACCTCGGTGCGCGGCGAAGACTCACCTGACGCGACGATCGCTTGCTCGCGGCGGAGCAGACCATACAAGGTTTCGCGGCGCGAGATCCGGTAGCCAGCCGCTCCGACCTTCTCCGCGAGCGCCTCATCGCCGTAGCGGGCGACCGCCGCGAGCTCACGGAGTGGCGGTGGCACCCGAGTCCGGTTAGGCGGCGGGCCCCGCCACGTTCACGACGAGCTCGCCGCTGCCCGACCGGACCACGACGATCTCGGATTCCTCGAGCCCATCGTTCCCCTCGCGGTGGATCTCCCCCGGAGGGAGATAGATGCAGTCACCGGGACGGGCCTGGAACCGCGTCTTGCCGCCTGGCCCGCACTCGAGATGCACCTGGCCGGTGATGACGTAGATCACCGACTCAAAGGTGCCGTGGTGATGCCAGCTCGAGGAGCGGCCCGCTTCGGTCCGCACGACACCGACCCACAATCCGCCGGTGTGCACGGCCTCCTCCCGGATCATTCCCGCGGTCTGCCTCGTCTCCTGATGGCGATCCGAAGGACGGATCAACCTCGGCTGCGCTTTCTCCATCGCTGTTCGGTACTCCTCCTCGGCTTCCCAGCGCTCGTGCTGGACATGCAGCTGCGCCCCGCGTCGCATGATCCAGCTACGGACCCGCTCGCGCGCCGCGGGATCAGAGGGTAGCGGGACGCTGTGACGATGTCGGTTGGCACACTCGAGGGTGACCAAACCGTGGCTTTCGGCCACCGGCATCATCGGGAGACCGCAGCGCTCGCATTCGCGTGTGCCGTCGGGCAGCAGGTCGCTCAAGTCCAGGCCGATCTCGTTGAGACCGATGCATTTTGCTGCTCCGTCCCGTACACTGGTCGTGACCGCCGCGCCTTTCGGGCGCGGCGCCTTTTCGCCCCGAGCCAAAGGCTCGCGGCAAGCCCATGGAAAGGAAGAGCTGTCACCGAATGCGACCGTACGAGCTCATGTATCTCTGCCCTCCCACCATCGACGAAGAGCGTATCGGCGCGGTGAGCGAGCGCATCCAGCAGACCATCTCCAATCTCGGCGGCAAGGTCGAGAAGGTCGTTCCCATCGCGAAACGCCGGCTTGCCTACGAGGTCGCCCACCACCGCGACGGCCAGTACGGCGTCGTCGAATTTTCGCTGCCGCCGACCCAAGCGCGCGAGCTCGAGCGCACCATACGGCTCACGGAAGACATCCTGCGCCACCTCGTAGTGAGAAGGGACGAGTGACATCGTGGCTTCAGTAAGCAAGATCGTGATCATCGGCAACGTCGGACGCGACCCGGAGCTCCGGATGACCCCAAACGGTAAGCCGGTCTGCGAGTTCAGCGTCGCCGTAAATCGCGTCACCGGAAAAGCCGAGGACCGGCAGGAGCAGACCGACTGGTACCGCGTGAGCTGCTGGTCGACCCTCGCCGAGCGGGCTCAGCAGTACATCCAGAAGGGGCGCCTCGTGTACATCGAGGGGCGCTTCACACCACGGACGTACACCGACCGCGAGGGCAAGGAGCGCCTCAGCCTCGACATCAGCGCGAGCGACTTCCAGCTGCTCGACGCTCGGCGTGACCGCGAAGGCGCGATTGGCGGCGACAACGCGCCGGCCGCGTCGCGCGGACCCGAGGGCGAGAAGAGCTTCGATCCCGACGAGATCCCCTTCTAGGAGCGAGCGATGACTCAAGAGATCTCTTCCGAGGGCGGTTCGCGCTCCGGCCCCTCACGGGGGCCGCGGCGTGAGGGACCGCCGGGTGCCGGCGGATCAGGCGGCGGTCGATACGGCGGGCCGCCGGGTCTCCGTCGACCCCGGCGCAAGGTCTGCACGTTCTGCGTCGACAAGGTCCAGAAGATCGACTACAAGGACGTCGGCCGGATCCGTCGATACATCAGCGACCGCGGCAAGATCGATCCTCGCCGCAAGAGCGGCACCTGCGCGAAGCACCAGCGCATGCTGACCACCGCGCTGAAGCGGGCTCGGCTCATGGCGATGCTGCCGTACACCGCGGATCACGTGCGCGGACTCATGTCGCCGCAAGCGCGCGCGATGGCCGGGGGACCGCCGCCGCCCAAGCCGGAGCGTCCGCCGTTCCGTCCAGCCGGTGAGTTCCGTCCGGCGGGTGCCCCCTTCCCGCGTCGTGATGCGCCGCCCGCGGCTCCCGCACCGGCGCCTACGGCCGCCCCGAGCGAGCCCGCCAGCGGCTAGCGTGGGGCCGAGAGGCCGTTCGCTAGTACGTATGGGATACCGAACACCGCCAGGAACATGATCACGATCACGATGATCGCGACGAAGGTGCGGCCGCCCTGACGTTGCCAGGCGTGTCCTGACGCCACTCCCGCGACCAGGCCTCCGGCCACGATCGTGCCGAACCCCGGAACGAAAGCGGCGATCGCCAGGCTGACGAGGTACAGCGCCCAGATGAGGATCCGGCTGGTGCCCACCCGCGATCTGAGCACCCAGTAGATCGGCGCGGCGACGATCGCCACGAACCCGACGAACAGAATCCCCTGGAAGAGCCCGGCGAGAAGCTGATTCACGCCGAGCTGCGCGCTGCCGCTCTGCGGGAAGAAGAACGCATCCGTGGGTCCGATGAGGCTGACGCCGATCAGAAGTGCCAGCGTGTACGCGGCCATCGGTACGACACTTCGGCCGGCGTACGCGTTCGCGATCCATGACCAGCCCCAGAAGATCGCGAGCGGCACGAACATGGCGGGGACCGCGATCGCGCCGTTCCCGCTCAGGCTGATGCGAAGCGCGTCGATGGATGGTCCGTAGTGCTCGAGGGCGACGGTGCCCGCGGCGATGAGGACACCCCAGATGAGTCCGGTGATAAATCCCATTGGCGGAATCCTAAGCCGCTCGGTGTCCGTCTCAGCTGTGTACGGCTGCGCCATGTCGGCACGCTCCTGCTCGCCGTGGGCTCCCGGCGACGCTACGACCGCGCTCTCCACAGCGGACGTCTCCGAGTACAGCGAGGCGTCGATGAACCGAAGCCGTCGGATTGCCGCCAAAAGGTTGGTGACCGCGCTTTGGTCGATGGATGTCTCCGGGGCCAGCGGCTCGTCTACGAACAGAAGCCATCGGCTTGCCGCCGAGGCGTTGTCGCCTTCGCGGATCGCGACGGCCCCGGCCGTCTCGTCTGCACGATTGGCGGCGAGAGCGCCGGCCGCGGCGCCGAACACAAGATACGAACCGAGACCGATCGAGAGAACGAGCTTCTTCATGTCCTTAACCCTCCTTCGTGGTGACGCGAAGCTATGGGCGCGGGAGGGCCGCGACGACCGCCCGTTTGACAGGCCGGTCGTCCTCTTCTGTTCGGTCCCGATGTATCGCGCGCTACGACCGGGTCTGTGTCACGGCAGGAGCCGCCAACGCTCGATGTTGGTCCACATCGCATATGGCTTGAACTCGGCGTCCTGAAGTCGGCTTGACACGAAGAACAGCTGATCCGTCGAGAAGAGGAACGCGTAGGCCGCCTCGTCGTTCAGAACGCGATTCATCGTCACGTACGCGCTCTTCCGCGCGGCGTCCGAGCAATCCGGCCCGTTGCGGCCAGCCTCGACCGCCCGGTCCACCTCCGCGTTCGCGAACGACACGAGGTTGTAGCTGTCTGTCGACAGGCCCGAGTGCCAAAAGCCATAAGCATCCGGATCAGAAGTGAGCTGCCATCCGTGGATGAAGCCGTCGACATCCTTGTTGCCGGGTTTCACCCGGGCTATGAGTGTTGCGAAAGGCTCCACGACCGGATCGATCGCGATGCCGATCAGGCGGTATTCGTCCACGGCGTTGCCTAAAACGGCTCTGCGAACCGCTCCGTTGTTCGTCTCGATGCGCATGCGCATCGCTCGGCCGTCCCTCCACCGATAGATCCCGTCCGTGCCCATCGTTGCCCCGGCCTCTTCGAGCAGTTGCTTCGCCTTTGTCTTGTCGTACTTATAGGCGTTCAGGCCGGCGCCGTCGTACGCCCATGACGAGCTCGGAGTGTGCGCATACACGCGGGTCCCCACGCCGGGGAATCCTTGAAGGAGCCCCTCGACGTCTAGCCCGTACGAGAGAGCCTGACGGACTCGTTTGTCGGCGAGCCACGGCGCCCGTGTCGAGACCTCGTTCCAGCCGATGAACGTGTAGACGAGCGGCCTCGGCACCTGCACGAGCTGTGCACTCTTGCCGACGAAACCGCGGACGCGCGCCACCTCGTCGGGAAACACCTCCGCGTAGGTGACCTCTCCTCTGAGAAAGGAGGCTGCGTCCGCGCCGACGTGGAACACCACTCTGTCAAGGAGCGGCGGGCCCTTGTAGTAGCGGTCATTGCGAACGAGGGTGATATCGACGGCGGGAGTCCGCTCCAAGAAACTGGAAAGGCCCGACCGAAGCAGGCGGCGCGTTGTTGAGCGGGCTTTGCTCGAGTGAACCTGTGGACCGCAAGACCCGGTCTTGCCAGTCATGCACGAAACTGTGCTTCGGAAGGAGCGGCATATTGAGGAGCTGCAAGACGTTGCAGAGCGTGCGCGCGAGCGAGACCTGGATCACGCGCCCCGAGTCGCTCACTGAGAGCCCCGCGATCCTGTCGCTACGTCCGATGGCGTACTCCCGGTAACCCGCTACGGCATCCTCGAGTCCGGCGCCCTTCTTCGCTCGTGCCAACGCATCAAGCGCATAGACGTAGTCATCCCCGGTGACGGGCTCGCCGTCACTCCATACGAGGCCCGGCCGCAAGGTGAAGGTGATCGTCTTGCCGTCCGCCGAGACGACGTAGCTCTCGGCCAATCCCGGCCGAAGCGCGCCGTTGTCGGGATCCGTGTCGAGCAGAGGGAGATAGATCAGTGACCAGACCCGCGCCGATGTCTCGTCTGTCGTTAAGACCGGCTGCAAGGTCAGGACATCGGAGCTGAGCGGAACGTCCAAGCGGCCGCCTCCGGCCGTCATCTGCCGTGAGGGTGGCGGAGTGAAAACCTTAGGCGGCGGACTCACGCAACCCCCGAGGACGAGCCCCACCACTGTCAGGCTCGCGACGACCCGCAGGAGGCGGCGCGGGCTGGTCGGGTCCACCAGCGGCATGGTGGCGGGGACGATGGGACCGGCCCGGTTTGGGCCGGCCTCAGGCGCGTCTCAGTTCTGGTGTCTTAGGCCGACTTCTGCTCGTGGATCGGTTTCTTGTCGATCTTCAGGATCGTCTGGTCCTTCGCCTGGATGGTGAACGGGATCACGCCGGGGATGAGCCACTCCGTCCACATCTTGTCGACCTGCGCTTGGAAGTGCTCGACGTCCTCGTCGATGAAGTGCGCGAAGCGACCCTGGCGCTTCAGGTACTCGTAGACCGGCTTGCGCTTCTTGCGGCCCTCGGCGATCTGGCGCGTCGGCCCGGTGAGGTTGCACACCCCGTCGATGACCTCGTACAGCGGCCAGATCCCGCACTCGACCGCGAGGTGACCCAGCTCCTGGGAGTACTGCGGGTGGTAGTCCCAGCCCTTCGGGCATGGGTCGAGCGTGTGGACGAACGTGGGCCCGCCGAGCTCGAGCGCCTTTCGGATCTTGTTCATGAGGTCCACGGCATAGGCCGCGCATCCCGCGGCGATGTAGCGCGACTCAGGATGACCCGCCGCCAACATCCCTGGCACGTTCTTCTTCCACCGCGTGTGCATGAGGCGCTTCTGGCTGCCGCTCGGCGAGAAGGTCGTCACCGCGCCGTACGGCGTCTGGCTCGAGAGCTGGATGTCCGTGTTCGCGTAACTCTCGTTGTCGTACAGAAGGACGAGGCAGTTGTACTCCTTGTGCGTGAGCGTCGCGGAGATCGCGCCGAGCCCCATGTCCGCGCCGCCGCCGTCACCACAGAACGCGATGACGTTTATCTTCTCGTTCTTGAGCTTGCCTTTGCGCATCAGGACCTTGAGTCCGGCGGCCGTGCCGAGCGCCGCCGATCCCGAGGCGCCGAGCTGCGTGTGCATCCACGGCACGACCCAGGGCGTCGTGTAGTACGTCGTGTTCGCGACGTACATGCAGCCGGTCGAGCCGAGGACGATCGTGCGTGGCCCCGAGGCCTTGACCATGTGTCGCATCACGAGCGCGGACTCACAGCCCTGGCAGGTGCGGTGGCCGGAGACGAAGAGCTCGTCGTACGGAACGTCCTTAACACCCTTGATCTGAGGGAGCGTTGTCGTTTCCACTGCCATTTCTTGCCTCCTATGCCCGCACGCCGATCCAGTGACAGATGTCACCGGACTTGATGTCGCCCGCGGCGGCCTTCGTCTTCTCAAAAATCTCCGTAGCCATGGGCTGCTCGATCTCGCGACCGCCGAGTCCCGCGATGAACCCGACGATGGTCGGACGCTTCTCGAGGGAATAGAGCGCCGAGCGCACCTCGTTGTAGAGCACGCCTCCGTAGTAGGGCGACCCGAAGCTGTAGTCGCGGTCGATGATTCCGACGGCCTTGAACCGCGACAGGCTCTTCACGATCTCCCGCGTGGGGAACGGACGGAACCACTTGAGGCGGACGAGACCAACCTTGTGGCCTTCCTTCCGAAGGCGGCGGATCGCGACCTTCATCGGCAGCGCAAGCGTGCCCTGACCGAAGACAACGTACTCGGCGTCGTCGGTCATGTATTCGTCGAGGAATGGGCTGTCGCCGCCTCGCCCGAAGAGCTTCTTGAAGTCGCCGTGGGCCTCGGCGATCACGTCGTGGGCCTTCCGCATCGCCTGGTCGTTCTGCATGCGGATCTCCATGAGCCAGTCCTGGTCGACCTGGGGCGCGATCGTGATCGGGTTATCCGGGTGCAGGAGCCGGTCGCCGAGATCGAACTTCGGGAGGAACTTGTCGACGGCGGCCTGCGTCGGGATCTTCACGATCTGCTGGGAATGGGTGAGGAACGCGCCGTCGAGCCCGATCGCGACCGGGAGCGACACGCGTTTATCTTCGCCGACCCGCCACGCCATGAGCGCGAGGTCCATCGCCTCCTGCGCCGTCTCCGCCCACGGGAGGAGCCAGCCGAGGTCGCGGACAGCGAGCGAGTCGTTGTGCTCCGTGCCGAACGCGCCCGGATCGTCGAGCGCGCGGTTGCCGCAGATCGCGACGACCGGCAGGCGCAGGCCCGCGGTGACCGCGATCGCCTCGAACGCGTAGAACCAGCCCACGCCGGAGCTTCCGACGAAGACCCGCGATCCGACCGCGCAGGCATGCTTCACGATCTCGAACTGGCTGTGCTCGCCGTCGGCGACGATGTACTCGACGTCCATCTTCCCGTTGGCGATGAGCTTGGCGGCGGCCTGCATCACCCCGTCGTAGGGCCGGATCGGATACGCGGCCATGACGTCCACGTCGGCGAGTCGGATGGCTTCGGCGATGGCCTCGCACCCAGTGGCAAGCTGCTCGGTCTCGACATCACTTGACTCGCGCGGCTTGACTTCGACGGCCATCTAGTCGTCACCCCCTGCGGACGTGGTGGGATTGGCGGCCGGGTTCGCGTTTTCCGCGGCGGTCGACGCTCGGGCGACCTTTGCCGGGTCGGCGGAAACACCGCTCTTCGACTCAAACCACTTGTTGTATCCGTCGTGATCCTTCTTCCAGAACTGCCACTTGTCGTCGTTGTCCTCGAATCGGAGCTCGTCCACCATCACGATGCAGTCCTTCACCGGGCAGACCTGCGCACAGATGCCGCACCCGATGCAGGCCTCGTACACGACCTCGTAATGCCCTTCGGGCGTCACCTCGAAACATTCGTCGGGGCAGTCGAGCCAGCACATCGTGCACTTGATGCAGGTGTCGAAGTTCACGACCGGGCGGAGCGTCCGCGCGGTGTACTTCTTGTATTGCGGATTGCGCTCGCCCGGCTTGCGTGCGTCGACGACGATCCCGGGCCGCATCGTGATCCAGCCGGGCTTCTCGAACTGGAGGACCTCGTGGCCGCTCGTGCCCTCGCCGGACTTGACCGCCCGCAGGTTCGCGCCGTCGAAGCCGAATTGAGCAGACTGGACCGCAC
>VBEY01000077.1 GCA_005889295.1 Chloroflexota bacterium
CCGGGCTGAACCAGACTCGATCCTCGAGACCGAGCGATTTGACCAGCGCCTCGACGGTCGGGCGGTGCGTTCCCTCGCCGTAAATCTCGAGACGAAGCCCCGGGATGCGCTCCCTCAGCAGGCTCACGGCGCGAACGACGATGTCGAGGCCGTAGTTCTCCTCGATCGTCCCGTGCGAGATCAGCAGGAAGTCGTCGCTCTTGTGCTTCGGCGCTGCGTAGCGGCTTGGGTCGAACCTCTCTTCGTCGAAGGAGTTGAGGACGACGGCGATCTTGTCGGGTGAAGCTCCGCGCTCTATGAACCTCTCGCGCATTTGCTCCGTGCAGGTGATCACGAAGTCCGCGAAGCGGATGCTCGCCTGCTCGAGCGCGGCGAGCACGCGAACGATCGGATGTGTCAGGGCCACGCCGTATTTCGTCGCGCCGTACTCCGGCATGCACTCGTGCAGATCCAGGACGACCCGAGCCCCGAGCAGCCGGGGCAGGATGGCCGCGAAAACGAGCCAGTCCGGAAGGGAGGCCGCCTCGACGACGTCGTAGCGGCGACGCAGGTGCAGCAGCCCAACGAGCAGTGTCGCGGCGAGCTGGAAGGTGACGAACTCGAAGACATATCGCAGAGCGCCGCCGCGCCGCCGCGCGATCGGGAGGCGATACACCGACAGCCGGCCGTCGTGCTCGATGTGGGGCTCGCGTGCCCATCTCGTGCAGACGACGTCGACCTCATGACCCTGCTGCACGAGCGCGCGGACCTCGCGGCTTATGCGCGCATCCATAGGGAAGATCCACTCAGTGATCACGCAGATGCGTCCCATCAGGCCGCCTCCGCGGGGTCGGCCCCCGGTCCTGGTGCATGCGTTTCGAGCAGTGCGGGGAGACCGAGCGTGACCCCTAGAACGATCATGGTGCGGCTGAAGGTCAGTCCGAGGTCGACTGACGAGAACACGATCTGGCAGGCGATCAAGGCGACAGGAAAGGCCGCCACCCACCGTAGCCCCGGATCGCGGAGCCGCACGAACAGGGCCGATCCGCTGAGCAGGACCCGCCCAACGAGGAACCAGAGCACGAAGCCACCGAGTGGCCCGGCCTTCAGCCAGAGCCACAGCACGGCGTTGTGGGTGATGTAACGCCAGAACGTAAAGCTGTCCGGGAGCGGCGGCGGCTGCTGTCGGAAGAAGTACTTCTGACCGACGCCGACACCCGTTAGAGGGACCTGCTGGATGGTATACGCGATGTTCCGGTTCTCGATGTCGCGCCATCCGTTGGAGAGCTGGTCGCGAAGGCTGACCGAAGAAGGATCGACCACGCCCCGCAGCGCTCGGATCGGTTCTCCGAGCGCCCCGCTGTTGTCCCAGAAGACGGCGACGTACGCGCCGATCGCCAGCGCACCGACAGCCGCGAGCGCCATGCCGCGACGCGGATTCGCAGCGATGCAGAGTAAGGTGACCACGAGCAAGACCGTTCCGAGAGCGACGAAGCCGACGCGCCGCTGGGTCAGGAGCTCCGCGAGGAGGATCACTGGCTGCAGCGCGAACAGGACATAGACGAGCTTCGTTCGAATACCGAGCACGAGAGCCAGCACCATCAGCGCGATCGCGACGTCAAAGAACACCACATCCTCATGACCGGTGACCGCTTCTGCGATTCCGAGGTCCGTCGACCCTTGATAGTTCAGGATCCCCTGCAACGACTTGACTCCGACGAGCAGGACGAATGCCCACATAAGAACGGCGAGTTGTCGACGATCCCGGACAAGGTTCGTTGTCAAGAAATACATGAGGCACAAGTAGAGCGGCGCCCGCAGCTCGGCAAGCGCGGCATCCGCGTCCCACCCGCCACCTCGCAATGCGCCTACCAACGCGCCGAGAACGAGCACACCGGCGTAAGCGAGAACAGCCCAACCGAAGGGGCCCATGCGCAGTCGGCCAGGCGCGCCGGCGAGATGGCGCACGGCCAGGCTCGCGGTCGTGAGGAGCATCAGAAGCTCCGCCATGCTTAGGCGGATCGGGATAACAGCACGTACACCCCAACGACGGGATGCGCCAGGATCGAGAGCACGACGACCGCGCCGATGAGCGGAATAAGAAGGAGCCGGTCGCCATCGGTAGCGACGATGGCGGCGGCGTAGACACTCGCGATCACGAGCGCGACGGCGCCGACGAGTAACGAGAGACGACGCGCGCGCGACGCGTAGTGATCGCTCGTCCGCCAAACGCCCGTGTCCGCCGCAAGGGTCGCGCTCACTGCGACAACAGAACGGCGAACTGGGCGAGCACCATCGCCGCTGCGAGACCAGCCGCGAGCCACGGTCGGCCGATCCAATTCCCGCCTCGAATACCGAGCCCTACGCACGCGAGGATGAAAGCCACGCCCAGCAACGTGTACGTCATGTGATCGTCGCCGCGATGTCCGGCGATGGCGCGGCGGTCCGATTCAGGACGATGCGCGGCTGCGCTGCGATGGCGATCTTCTTGAGCGCCTGGCGCACAAGAGGGAGCGGCGTCGCGGACTCGCGGAGGACGACGAAAAGCTGATCCAGCAGCGTCGCCCAGGGCAGCACGAAGAGCTCGCCGGCCAGGACAGGCGGAAGATCGACGACGACGGTCTGGAACGCCGCGACGTCCGCGGTGAGAAACGAGGAGACCGCACGAAGCGCCGGCCTCGCGGAGCCCCCGGCCCCGGCAGGAAGAAAAGCGATCCCGGATCCCGACGCCCGCTGGATGACCGCGCCCAGATCTGCGGTGTTCGCGAGATACTCTGCGAGCCCAGGCGCCGACTCCAGACCCGCCTCGCGCGTGAGCGACGGGTCCATCCAGTTCGCGTCGACCAGCAGCACCGTGTCCTGGCGCAGAGCCGCAAGCGAGAGCGCCGTGCCGAGGGCGATCGTGCTCACGCCCTCGCCCAGGAGAGCGCTGGTGAAACCAACGCACCGGACGTCCATGGCATCGATTCGGATCGCCAATCCGTCGAACGTCCGAGTTAGTGGATCCGCGGCGACCGCCGGCCGCGAGGCCGGCTGGGGCACATCGTCCGCCCCAGGGCGCTCTGGCGGCGCGCCACCCCTGATCGCACCGGAGACCGAGCTCGCAGCGAGGCGCACGATCTCGGCAGGCGGGGCGGAGGCGGCCTGCGCGAGCGCGTTTGCGACCTCGCGCAGCGGTACGGGATTCGCACCTGCCGCGCAGAGCTGCGGCAGCTCGCCGAAGGAGGCCAATGCGTGGGCCAGCTCGTGCGCCGCGCCGCGGACGTCGTCCTGCTTCCGCAGCAGCTCGATGAAACGCGCGTACTCCTCGGCCGCGGCATCGACGTCGCCCGCCTTTGCGAGCGTGGCCGCCAGACGGCGATGCGAAACGAAGTCAGTCGGGTCGATCCCGACCGCGGCCCAAAGCAGCGCGAGAGCTGCGACGCGGTTCCCCTCGCGGGCGAGCATGTCCGCGCCATCCCGCCGTCGTTTGCGCTCCGCTCGCGCGGCGCCACGAGTACGCGGCAATACGGGCATGACGCTCTCAGGTGCGGCCGCATCGCGATGAAGCTAGCCGGGGCTCATTGACGAGGTGTCAGCGGCTTCATTGACGCAGTCGGGCCTGCTTCGGGTCGGTCTCGGGCGGCGCCTGAGCAAACGCATGCGGGCAGGTACCGCTCTCAATCAGTCGCTGCACTCGACCTCAATGCGGCTGCCCGTCCATACGTTCGGTGGGTCGACCGCGGCTGCGGATCCTCTTCGTTAGCCCCTATCCGCCGTCGCGCCGCTCGGGTGCCCCGGTGCGGCTTCGCGGGCTCATGGCCGCCCTGGCCCGATCTCACGCCATCTCCCTGCTGACGTTCCTGCCCGCGGCAGACCGTGCTCGGGCGCTCGACCCGATCCTCGCCTCGTGCGACGAGGTCGTCACGGTGCCAAACGACCGCGTCGGCCTGAGCGGCGCCGCCAGACGGGTACTCCAGGTGCGCGCTGCACTCGGCGCTCGGAGCTACGACGGTCTTGCGCTCGAGCGACGATCGTTTCAGACGGCCCTCGACCAGATGGCGCAGCGTTCTCGTTACGACGTCATCCAGGTTGAGAGCTGCTTCATGTCGGGCTATGCGTTTCCAGCGGACTCGGCCATCGTCCTCGACGAGCACAACGTCGAGTACGAGATCCGCCACCGGACGGTCGCTATCGCGAGATCTCCCCTGCGCAAGCTCCACGACTACGTCGACTATCTCGCGCTCAAGAGCGAGGAGCAGCGTGCCTGGCGCGCCGTCGATGCCTGCGCGGTGACCTCATCGCGCGACGAGGACGCCGTCCGGGCAGCGTTCCCTGCCGCGCGCACGGCGGTCGTGCCAAACGCGGTGGACACGCAGTTCTTCGCACCTCGCGGAGTCCGGCCAGACCCGCGGACGCTTCTCTTCTTCGGCGCCCTCGGCTACTACCCAAACGTTGAAGCGGTCCTCTTCCTCGTCCACGAGGTGATGCCTTTGCTCCGACGCATGGATCGGTCACTAAGGCTCGTGATCGTCGGCGCTTCCCCACCCCCGGAGGTCCAGCGCTGCGCGGGCTCGGACGTGATCATCACCGGCGAGGTCGAAGACGTCCGACCGTATCTCGAACGCGCACATGTGGTGGTCGCTCCGATCCGCATCGGCGGTGGAACGAGGCTCAAGATCCTCGAAGCGATGGCGATGGCGAAACCGATCGTCTCCACAACGCTCGGGGCTGAGGGCATCGCCGCAGCCGATCAGAGGGAGCTCTTGCTTGCGGATACCGCCGGTGCCTTCGCGGCTCAAGTGGATCGGCTCTTGAACGACGACGACCTCGCCGCGAGCCTCGGTTCCGCCGCGCGTCGCCTCGTCGAGACAAGCTATGACTGGAGCGCCTCCGCGCGGAACCTTGAGGCGCTGTACGGGTCCGCGCTTACCGCCCAAGCGGACAGGGCTGGATCTCGCGCGGCGCGAGCTTTGCCAAATATCGGCTAGCGATCACTCGGGCTCGAGAGCGAACTCGAGGAGCGCCGCGCCGTAGCCACCGAAGCTGACGCTCGCCGTTTTATCCGCCGGAAGGGTGACCACGGCGGGGCCCGTCTGCAGCGGTGTCGACGCCTCGAGCATCCTCACGGTCACGCCGCTTACATCATGTGTACCGGCTAACTTGATCCGCACGGTGGCCGGCAAACCGACCCCCGCTGCGGGCGCGCCGTCATCAACACGCCGGTTCACCACGAGAACATGCACATTGCGCGAGCGCGGAGGGCGCGCCGCGAGCACCTCGACCTGCGCGAGCCTCGAGCTCGCCGACAACAGCGTGCTCCCGGGCGGGAAATACCTCGCCAGGTAGTAGTCGCGCCAATACGGTAGGAGTGGGTCGCCCGTGTTGCTGTCGACGAGGGAGAACTGCCGCAGGTCCGGGTGCGCGAACTGATATTGGAACGCCGCGTCAACACCGCCGAGGGCGAGATGGAGGAACGCGCTCGCGCCCCAAGCGACCCCGCATGCCGTCCAGGGACGCTGCGCCGGATCGTCCTCCTCCCAAGCCGAGTTCACGTTGAGCTCGGTCACCCAGATCGGTATGCCCGGCGCCCACGCCTGGACCTGGGCGAGGCCACGTTCGATCTCCGCTATCCCGCCGTAGCCCCGGTCGCCGTCGAAGAGCGCCTCATCGCTCTGGGAATTGAGCCAACCCCCGTATCCGTGAAAGCTCACGACGTCCGGCTTGCGGACGGCTCCAGCCATGAGCACTGGTAGGTACTCGGGGTCGCGCCCACTGATGGCGTTCCCGGTAGTCGGGCCGATGAGCCGGATCGCGGGATCGACGGCAAGCATCTTCGGCACCGTCGCGTTCCACATCGTCACGTACTGCGGCGCGGTGATGTTCGGATTCGCAGCTTGAGGGCAGCCTCCGGTCGGCTGGTCAGGCTCGTTCCAGAGCTCCCAGTAGATGATGCGATTGGCGATGCCGGCCGGATTCGTGATCGTGCGTCCGTCCTCGGCAACGAACGAGCCTTGGTTGTAGTAGGCGACGACCCGCGCCATGTACGCGGCGAACTCGGTGAAGCCGAGATCACGGATCGTCTGGGTCGCGCAGTTCCACATCCAATGTGGCGCGACGGCGATCGTGAGGACGACGTCGCCGCCGGCATCGTGAATGTCGGTCACGAGCGAATCGAGATTCCTGAAGTTCCAGTCCCCCTGTACGACGCCGGCCGGCATGACCAGCGGAAGACCTGGCGCGTCCGTCGCGACATTGATGCGCACCAGCGGGGCCGCAAGTGCGGTGAACCGCGGGCGGGTGCCGGGGGCACGATCGAGCACGCCGGACCAGACGAATTGCGTGCCGAGCCGCATCCCGCTGATGCCGATCGCCTTGCCGGCATCGATGGAGATCGCGGCATCCGCCTCGGCTCCCGAGCCTCGGAACGTGCCGGCGACGAGCACGACGGCCAGGGCTGCGGTGATGAGGGTCGCGAGGCCCGCTCCGCGAGGGGCCCGGTGCCCCCATTTTCCTTGTGACCCGTTCACTCTCCAGAGATTCCGCGAGCCGGAGATTGAATCGCCGTTGACGACGCATTAAAGCCGGCGCGCCGCCACGAACCCGCGTGGGCCGGCACGCCAAGAAAGTCATGCCACGCCGCAGCGGTCCTTAATCCGGCGGCAGTTCGATCGACAACGTGACAGGGCCCCGGAGATGATCATGCTCGAGGGCCTGCTCGTGCTGGCGTTTGCGCTCTTCATCGCGCTGCCGTCTCTGTACTACGCCTTCCTCGCCGCGATCACGCTGTTGCCGAGGCCGCGCCCTCCCAATGCCGATCTCGGAGGCGTTCCGGTCAGGTTCGCCGTTCTGATCCCGGCCCACGACGAAGAGCTCGTGATCGCGCGGACGATCGCGGCGCTGCTACGCCTTGATTACCCGAGGCAGCTCTTCTCGGTGCACCTCGTCGCGGACAACTGCACCGACGCGACCGCGGCGGCCGCGCGTGGCGCCGGTGCGTGCGTTCACGAGCGGGACGATCCGCACAGTCGCGGTAAGGGCGCGGCGCTCAACTGGCTCCTGGAAAAGGTCGCGTCCGAAGCGCCTGACATCGACGCGTTCGTCGTGATGGACGCCGACAGCGAGCTGTCGCCGGATTTCCTCTTGGTCATGGCCCGTCACCTCCGGTCCGGCGCCCAGGCCATACAGGCGCTGAATCTCGTCCAGGTCTCTGACGACCGACCCCTCATCCGAATTCGAGAGCTCGCGTTCCACCTCACGTGTCATCTGCGTCCGCTCGCCTACGCGATCCTGGGCGCGTCGTGCGGCCTTTACGGGAATGGGATGTGCTTTTCGACGGCGCTGGGCCTTGGACTTCGCTGGAACGAGGGAACGGTCGCGGAAGACGGCGAGTTCTTCCTGCGCCTGGTCCGTGACGGGCACCATGTCGCCCTCGCCGAGGGCGCGACGGTGCGTTCGGTCATGCCCGCGACCTTTCAGAACGCCCGATCGCAAGCCGTGCGCTGGGAGCGTGGGAGATTCGACCACTTCCTCCTGTGCGCCGGCCTGGCATGGACCGGCGTGAGGCGACGCGATCTCAACAGGGTCGCGGCCGGACTGGGCCCCCTCTTTCCTCCGTTCACGGTGCTCGCGGCGGCGGCGATCCTCATGCTTCCCATCGCCCTGTTCATCGGTTCGGCAGCCCTCGCCTTCCTCGCGATCGGCTCGCTCGTCTGTCTTCTGTTCTACGTCCTAAGGGGCGCCGTGCTCGGCCGGTTGACCGCGCGCACGGTGCTGCGCATCTTGCTTTGGGCGCCGCCGTACACGCTCTGGAAGCTGTGGATCTTCGCGCTCGCGGCGTTCGGCGTTGGACGGGGACACTGGTCCCGCACGACGAGGGCGGTCTAACGAGCACCCGCAAGCGCGGTCTGGGATTGAGCCTCCGTTGACGGCCAATTGAACCGGACGGCTCGGCAGGGCGGTCTGGCCGGGACTTCTTACAGAACGTCATGCCCCCTCCGCAGCGATCCTCAATCCGAAAGCGCTTCGATTCCACGCCAGTGGCTGCGGAGCGAGGGCTTCCGAGAACGATGCGTGCCGGGTCGACGGGCACCCCTGCCTCCGATTGGGTGGCGGCGCCAGCGGCTGTCGACTCGGTCCCCCGCTCCGCCAGCCTCCAAGCGATCGCGCAGCTGCTCCGCGATGCGCGGCGCCGCGAGCTCGCCTACGCGGCGACCAAGCGCGCCCTCGACCTCGTCGTCGCCGTGACGCTACTCATCCTGATGCTGCCCGTGTTCGCGCTCATCGGACTCGCGATAGTGCGCGAGAGCGGGTTCCCGATCTTGTACCGCGCGGAGCGAGTGGGTCGGTTCGGCCGACCTTTCACGATCGCGAAGTTCCGTTCGATGCACACGGGGTGCGATCAGACGCCACACATGGCGCTCGTGCGGAGTCTCCTGCAAGGGGAGAGCTCGTGCGACGTCTACAAGGTCGCCGACGATCGGCGCATCACGCGCGTCGGCCGGTTCCTGCGCCGAACCAGCCTGGACGAGCTACCGCAGCTTTGGAACGTCCTCAAGGGTGAGATGAGCCTGGTCGGACCCCGCCCGGATGTCGCGTACTCCCTGGCCGGATACGACGACGCGATGCACCGGCGCCTCGTGATGAAGCCGGGCATCACCGGTCTGTGGCAGGTGAGCGGGCGCAGCAGGCTGAGCCTGCGCGAGATGTACCGCCTCGATCTCGCTTACGT
>VBEY01000078.1 GCA_005889295.1 Chloroflexota bacterium
GGCAGGTTCGGCAGCGCCGTCCCGTCGATGGTCAGCGACATGCCCGTTGGGCTGACGGTGACGGTGAACGGGTGCCCGCCGGTCGGAGGCGGCCCCTCACCCATGTCGAGGATCGCGGTCCCGTTGAGGGTCGCCGACCCGCCGACCATGGTCGAGCTCGTGATCCAGGCAACGATGGTCACCTGCTGGGACAGGCCGAGGAGGCTCATTCCCGTGAACTGGACCTCGACGTCCCCATTCGATGTGCTGGCGTCTTGTGCGCCGATGCCGAAGATACCGCCGGCGAGCTCCACGCCGTTGAGCCTCGCGGACGCTGGAAAGACGCCGGCCGCGGCTGCGGTCGTTGTCGTCTCGCCGACCTCACCCGGCGTCGAGTGGATCTGGATGTTTCCGCTTCGCAGGGTGCCGCCTTCCGGCGGATCGCAGCCCAGGAGGGATCCACCTGCGAAGCCAGGCGGAGGCGGCGTGACGCCGCCAGTGCAGAAGTAGATCTTGAAGACGTCGGAGTTGGCCCCGGAGTCGGAGTTGTCCTCAACGTAGACGACCACGGACATGTCTCCGGTCGGGCACGTAGCACCCACTGCGGTGCAGTCACCGACGAGCGCCGCCTTGCCGCCCGTCCCGTTGGGGGTCTGCGGGTTCGTTATCGCCCCCTGCATCAGCACCACCGGAGCATTCACGAGCCGGCCCGTCGTGCTGCGGTGCCGGTCGTAGTGGATGCGGCCTACGGCCTGGCCTCCGCTGATGAAGCCTGGCGGTCGCCGGGCGTTCACGCCAAACGTGGCCACCGTGTTGGGATAGAGCGGCGCGGCCAGCACGGTGCCGCCGCCGGTGACCTTCGCGACGGTGTCGCCACTTAGGTCGGCGAAGGTGCGCGAGGTGAAGGGCAAAGTGACACGCGCTTGGGCGAGGGTCCCCGAAAGCGTGATGCTCACCAATACGGCGAGGATCGCCATGACGGAAGCGGTTCGCGAAGCGGCGGTGACCGCATCTTCACCGCATTCGCTCGTACGGGAGAGTCCGTACGAGGCGAGTCAGGTCCAAGATCCGCGTCGCGCGAATCAATATTTGTTACGAGCCCGTGGCTTAACCGACACCGGTGCGTTTCTTGCAGGCGTGGGCACACTTGGTATGGCCACGAACATGCGACCGCGCGGTCGAGTGCTCGTCGTTGACGACGACCCGGTCATTTGCGACCTCGTGGCGAGCACGCTCGCGGAGCACGGTTACCCGACTCGGCGCGCCTCCGATGCTCGCGAGGCGCTTTATCTGGTCC
>VBEY01000079.1 GCA_005889295.1 Chloroflexota bacterium
ACATGGTCAAGCCCTTCATACTCGACGAGCTCCTCGCGCGCGTGCAGCGGCTCGCCAAACGGTCACGCCCTGTCGCACGCACCGTCGTCGCAGGCCTCACGCGACGCGAGCTCGAGATCCTGCGCCTGCTCGCATGCGGTATGGACCACGTCGAGATCGCCCGTGACCTAGTCATCACCGCGAAGACCGTCGAGAAGCACATCGAGCACATCCTGCTCAAGCTTGGTGTGCACAGCAGAGCGCAAGCAATCGCGCTCGCCTTGCAGGAGGAGCCGGCGGACCAGCCGGCAGTCGTCAACCTCACCCCACTCGATGGCGGACGCCGCGAGGCCGTGAACTAGGGGCGCGCGCTCGGCGTCGGGGCGGGGGTCGGCTTCGGTTCGGTGAGCTGCTTCGCGGCGGCGTCGCCGACCTGGGTGTATAGCTCCGCCGCGCGGGTCACGATCGCGTCGAAGTCCGGCGCGAGGAGAATCGCCGGTTCGTTCGCGAACGATTGGCCCTCTAGGACCGGGTCGGTCGCGCGTACGTACGCATCCGTGTCGGCAGCGGACATTCCGAGCTCGTTCGCGATCGCAGCGAGCCTATTGCGGCGGACCGTGCGCAGGTCGGCGACGGCTTTTTCCGTGATCGCCTGCGCTTCGGACTTGGTCACGGGCAGGACGAGGTCGTTCAGTTTACGGAGCTGATCGACAGCCGCGGACCAGGCCCGCGCGATGTCGTGCTCAGCGGCGACGCGCTGCGCCGCGAGAGCTGATGGCGTGCCGACGGTGGTCCGATTGAGAGAGACGTTCCCGGGCGATGCGTGCATGAGCTCGCGCTCGACCTGGATCGCCTGGGCCACCGCGGAACCGTTACCGACGCGCTCGATCGCGAGAACGCGATCGCGGTTGATGCGCATGCCGTCGGCGGGTTCATGGGCCTCGGTCCCGCGACGCACGAGACCGACCGCGACTCCGGTCGGTCCGCCCTCGCTGTTCTTGAAGTAGTAGACATCGCGCAGCGTGAGCGTCCCGTTCTCGCCGGAGTCGTCGACGTGCCCGAAATAGGCCTGGCCGTCCAAGAACAGCACCGCCGACATGCGCTCTGGTCCAAAGAGTGGAAGCGAGCGGAAGTCGACGTTGGCGGATACGAAGATCCCGAGGATGACCGGCAGCGCCACCCAGCGGAGCGACCAGCGCAGCCAGCGGCCTGCAAGGCGGACACGATCGCGCTCCGGGTCGTACAGACTCATCGAGCGGAGTCCCGCTGCATGAACTGGGCGATCGGCGACGCCTCGGTCAGGTCCTCGACGAAGAGGATCGCGGACTTCGGAATGAGCATCCGCGACGCGGGCTCGTGGAGCTCGCGCCCCCGACGGAGGATCCGCGTGTCGGCGGGTGCGTTGGGATCGGAGCTCTTCACCTGCTGGAGGTAGTAGACGTCTTCGATCTTGGCGTACGCGCCGATCCGGTCGTAGTAGCGGCCGAAGTAGGTCTGACCGTTCGTGAGGAAGACCGCCTGATATTGCGCGCGCCCCACCGCCGGCACGGTGAAGTCCCACCACTGGGTGAACAGTGCGGCTGCCGCGAAGACAACGATCGCCAACGCGATGTTCCACAGCAGGCGCCGGTTCTCAAGGACCCAGCGGATCGCGCGGCGGTAGGCGAAACGGAGCCGGGTCAGCGCGTCGGACTCGGCGTCGGGCTGGGACGAGCGGTCGAGGGCGCTGCCGTCGGCGTTGCCGGTGGCGGTGTCGCAACGGGTAGCTGCCCGGACTTGAACTTTTTGATCAATGTCACGACGTCGCTGTCATCGCGTAGGTTCTCGATGAAGAGCACCTGTGCCGCCGGGATGATCATCGGTTCCTTCGGCCCCTGAGCCTCGTTCCCGCGCTTGATCAGCTGCGTGCCGGCCTGCTCAGACGATGATAGGTAGAAGACGTCGGTGAGCAGGAACCAGACGTCACCTTGTGCCTGGAGCCTTCCGAAGTACGTCGAACCGTTCGTGAGGAAGACCGCCTGGTAGACGTTGTGGTCGATGACCTCTGCGGCGCTCGGCGCGAAGAGCGTCGCGATCCCGGCGCGGAACAGCTGCGTGCGGACGACGAGCACGAGGACGATGAGCACAATGAGGAGGACGAGCCCGATGAAGATCCGCCGGAGCGCGCTGATCGGGACGACGATCGCGTCCTTCAATCGCGGAACCGTACTAGTTCTGGAACTGGATGACGAACCCGACCGCGCCCGGGCTTCCGGCCACGCCGGTACCGACCTTGGCCCCGCCTGCGCCTCCGGAGACGTTGGTCGCGCCCGTGTACAGGTTCGTGTTGTAGATCAGGATGATCACGCCGCCGCCCGCGCCGCCGCCGCCGCCGGCGTTCGTTCCCGTGCCGGCCGCGCCCGCCCCGCCGGCGACCGAGATCGTGCCGGTACCGGTGATCGTCTTCGCCGCGAGGAAGACGACATTGCCGCCGCCACCGCCGCCACCGCCGGTGTCGCTGGCCGTGGCGCCGCCGCCGCCACCACCGCCCGCGCCGCCCAGGATGAGCGTGCCATCGAGCCGCCTGCCGGTGAGGGCTTGGTTGAAGGCGCGAAGACTGCCTTGGAGGGAAGTTGGCACAGTGACCGTACCCGCCGCGCCCCCGGCGAATCCGCCGCTCGTGCCGCCCGCGCCGCCGTTGCCACCCTGCCCGGGGTTGGCCGCTCCACCCGCGGTCCCGACGGCCCCGACACCACCTGTTCCACCGGTCCCGCCGAACCCCATCGTCCCCGCGGCGCCGGCACCGCCGCCGAATTTGCCGCTGGCGGGCGTACCAGGCATCTGGAGGGTCCCGTTGATCGTCGCGGTGCCCGTGACGAAGATCCTCGCGTCCCACGTGGTGAGCGTGACACCGGCAGGTACCGTCAGCGACGAGCAGTAGATGTCACGCGTCAACGTCATCGTTGCGACCGTTCCGCAGCCGAGGCCTGAAGTCGTGCCGTCGCTGCCGTCGCCGTAGATGGCGTTTCCGCCACCGCCGCCGGCCGGCGCCTGCCATACCGGCACTCCGCCAGCGAGCGTCAGGACGTTTCCGTTCACGCCCGAGGAGTTCAGCAGCGAGCCCAGGACGCCCGCGGCGGTGTTCGTCACGATGCCCGCGGAGTTGAGAGGCGTGACCGTGAGCGAGCCACTCGAGACCGTGAGACCGTTCGAGGCGGTGAGCAGGCTGCTCACTCCGAGTGTGCCGGCGATCGTGGTGTTACCAGTCGCCGCGTTGACGTTGAACTTGTTCGTGTTCACCGCGAGGTCGCTCGTTACGCCCAGGGTGCCGGCGATCGTGGTGTTGCCGGTCGCCGCGGTGACGTTGAACTTGTTCGTGTTCACCGCGAGGTCGCTCGTTACGCCCAGGGTGCCGGCGATCGTGGTGTTACCAGTCGCCGCGGTGACGTTGAACTTGTTCGTGTTCACCGCGAGGTCGCTCGTTACGCCCAGGGTGCCGGCGATCGTGGTGTTGCCAGTCGCCGCGGTGACGTTGAACTTGTTCGTGTTCACCGCGAGGTCGCTCGTCACGCCCAGGGTGCCGGCGATCGTGGTGTTGCCGCTCGCCGCGGTGACCTGGAACTTGCCGGTGTTGACGTTCACATCACCGGCGATCGCCGTGTTGCCGGTAAGTGCGGTGACGACGAACTTGGAGGCCCCCACCGTGAGGTCACCGGTCACCCCGAGGGTCTGGGCGATCGTGGCCGCGCCCTGGATGGCGGTGGTGCGGCCGGACTGGCTCAGGTTCACGTTGGCCGCGGTGGTGGCGCCGATGTGGATCACCGAGGTGTTGCCGGTGCCGTTTTCGATGAAGAAGGTGCCGGCATCCGGCCCGGAGATCTTGCCGGCCTGGTTGACCGAGAACTTCGAGAAGCCATTGACCTGCAGATCGATCAGGTTGCCGCTGTAGAGGTTTGCCGTGTTGACGTAGAGCGGCGTGCCGGCGGTGCCCACGGTGACGGCCACGGCCTTGCCACCGGCGGCGCCGGTGCCGGAGAGCGCGGTCGCCGAGACGGTCACGCCGTTGCCGGTGGTGATGCTGTTGCCAATGATGTTCACGACGTTGCCGTTGATCTGGTTGCTCTTGAAGTTGGCGAGGTTGGCGCCGGTGGCCCCGGCCGCGCCTTCGGCCGAGACGTTCAGGATGTTGCCGGTGAAGGACTTGGCGCGGATGTTCACCGCACCCATCGAGCCGCCGGTAATCGCGTCGGTGGTGCCCGAGTAGAGCGTGCCCAGCGAGACGTCGATGGCCTTGCCGGTGGTGAGGCTCTGGGCGCTGATGCCCAGCACCGTGCCGGTCTGGGTGCGGTCAGCGGTGAGCGCGACGAGCGTCCCGGTGAAGGCCCCGGTGCTCGAGATGGTGGTCGCGCCCTTGTAGTTGTCGCTCGAGCCGGACCCGCAGGGTGCGGTCCAGTTCGGCCCACAGCTCGCGTCGTAGAAGAAGCCGCTGCCGGCGCCGGTGGTGAAGATGTCGTTGCCGGCGTTCGCGGTGAGGATCTGCCCGCTGCCGGTGGTGTTCGTGCTGCTGCCGATCGCGAGGCTGCTGCCGTTGGAGACGGTGGTGTTGGATAGCGCGGTCGTGCCGGTGAACGTCTTGTTGCCGGCGATCGACTCGTTACCGGTCGTGTGCACGAGACCGGTCGGGTCGATCTTGATCGTGCCGGCTGTGTTCGTGACGGTGAAGCCGTTCACAAAGTTCAGCGCCGTGCCCGCGCCGTTCGACACGCCGTCCTGCTGCACGTCGTTGAGGCCCGACCCGCTCGGGCCAGTGGCACCCGTGGCACCAGTTACGCCGGTCGCTCCGGTCGCGCCAGTCACGCCTGTAGCTCCGGTCGCACCAGTTGCACCGGTCACGCCTTGTATGCCCTGAATACCCGGCGCACCCGTCGGGCCGGTGGCACCGGTCGCACCGGTGACGCCTTGAATGCCTTGGATGCCCTGCGCACCCGTCGGG
>VBEY01000080.1 GCA_005889295.1 Chloroflexota bacterium
AGGACGGGATGCGCGTGGTGGCGGACATCGTGGCCGCTTACCGGCAGCAGGAGATCAAGACGAAAGTGCTCGCGGCGTCGATCCGCAACCCGATGCACGTCACACAGGCGGCGCTTGCCGGCGCGGACATCGCCACGATGCCCTTCGGCGTGCTGAAAATGCTCTTCCTCCATCCGCTCACCGAGGCGGGACAGAAGAAGTTCCTCGAGGATTACCGGAAGACGCAGGAAGCGAAGCCCATGCCGAGCGCGCGTCAGGAGCCCGCTACCAAGCGTTAGCGGCGAGGCGCCTCGACAAGCAGCATGTCGCGCAGGTCGGCGTTCGCGACGCCGCAGAGGTCGAGCACGCACAGTGAGAGCGCGGCAACGTCCGACTCCGCGCGTCCTGTCTTGATGACCTGGTCCGCCGCGTAGATCGCCTCGTAGGCGCGAAGCACGTCAGTGCGGGTGACCCGGCGGGCGAATGCGGTGGCGCGTTGTATCGCGTACGGGCTCGAGCGGATCGCCTTCGCCATGCGCTCGGCGTCGGCGTTCGAGCGCATCGCCGAGGCGAACAGGAGCACCCGGAACTGCCACAGCAGCAACGCGAGGATCTGCTGGACGGCGTTGCCATCCGTGAGCAGCCGCTCAAGCGTGGCCATGGCGGTGCGCGTGTCTTTGCGGACGACCGCCTGGGTGAGCTCGAACACGTCGGCTTCGATCGCGCCGCTGACGAGCGCCCGTACATCCGCCGCGGTCACGGAGGCGTCCCCGGCGTACGCGCCGAGCTTCTTGATTTCCTGCTCGATGCGCTCGGTGTCGCTGCCGACCGCCGACGCGAGCGATCCCGCCGCATCCGCGTCGAGCTTGACTCCGTGAAGTCGCGCGCGAGCGGAGATCCAGCGGGGGACCTCGATCGGGGCGAGACGCTCGATGCGCTCGACGGATCCACCGGCGGCCTCGACGGCGTCGAGCAGGTTCGCCGCCGGCGCGTTCGGAGTCTTCTGACGCTGACCGCGGCGCGAACGTCCGGCCGCCAGGCGCTCGACCGAAACGAGGACGAGGGCCGCTTCGAGCGGGAATGACGCGATGAGGTCCAATTCCTTCAGCGCTTCGGCGTGATCGACGATTACGACGCGGGGCTCGTCGACCGCATCGAAGAGGCCCTGCGACTGGCCCGACAGCATGATCGCGCCGGGCGTGTCGAACCGCGCGTCGTGACGGGTGATCCCGAGTTGCGCGCCGAGGCGAGGTTCGACCTGCGTGGAGAGGTCGGTCGGCGCGGGCCGTGCGCCCGAAAGAAGGCTGGCGGCGAGCTCACCGAGTCGGAGGCGCGTGCGGAAGGAATCCTCCCCGTGGAGGAGGAAGACCATTCGCGTGGGTTCGGACGACGAGCTGGGCACTGCCACCTTGATTGAGCTCCACCGTTCCGTCGCGGTCGGTGCGGTATGTCGGCACTCGACCGAGCGCCGCGAGCGTCCCGGGCGTGGGATGACCATACCGGTTCTGCGCGCCGACCGAGATCACGGCTGCACTCGGCCCCACCGCGGCGACGAGAGGGACCGCGTACGCGCTCGCGGCACCGTGGTGCGGTGGAACATAGACGCGCGCGGCGAGCGACCTCGGGCTCAGAAGAAGGTCGGCCTGCGCCTGCTCGGTCGCGTCACCCATGAAGAGCATGGAGAACGAGGCGCGCTCGAGACGCAACACGAGCGACGGGACGTCGACCCGTGGGTCGCCGTCCGGGGCGAGCACCGCGAGCGTCGCGTCGCCGACGCGAATCCGCATCCCTGCGGCGACGGCACGACTCGGGACGTGCGCTCGGGCAATGTGGTCATGCCACGCGTTGGCAACGGCGCCGGGATTCAAGCCCACCGGCTCGATCGCGAGACCAACCTGGTACCGGTCGAGCACACCGATGAGACCGTCGGCATGATCGGCGTGCGCGTGGGTGAGGGCGACGACGTCGACGCGGCGGGCCCAGGGAGGGAGGCTCGCCCCGAGCTCGGCGAGGAGCCGCGCCGGATCAGGACCGCCGTCGACGAGCAGCGTTCGACCGTCGAACTCGACGAGGAAGGCGTCACCCTGGCCGACGTCGAGCGCCCGCACGCGTAATCCGGACGGCGCTGGCCAGAAGCTCGCGGCCGCCGACGCGACCACAAGGATGATCGCGAGTGCGCCACCCGCCCAGAGCGCTGGCCGCGCGAACCGAGATCCCAAGGCCGACTGGAGGCTCCCGAGACGAGGCGGTCGGATGCGTCCGCCGATGGCCCGCGTCAGCCGCGCGACGGCCGCTGGCCCGATGAAGAGCGCGAGCGCGACGGTCGCGCCGTAGGCGATGCCAGCGAGAGGGCCATCCGGGACAGCGACCGATGCGAGCGGCAGCGCCGCGGTGGTCTCGACGACGAGCCGCAGTAGGAACGCGAGGGCGTACGCGAGCAGACCCGGCACCTGCGCCAGCTCGAGCGAGACGGCGCCGAGCGCGGCCGTCGCCGCACCCGCGAGCATGAGCGGCGGGAACAGCGGAACTGCGGCGAGGTTCGCGAGCGGCGACACAAGCGATACCCGACCGAAGACCGCGGCGATGATCGGGATCGTGGGCAGCGTCGCCGCCAGCGTCGTGGCAAGCCCCTGTCGGATGGCGTCCGGCAGAAACGCAAGCCGTCGCGCCAGAGGATCACCGAGATAAAGAAGACCTGCGGTCGCCGTCGCCGATAGCAGGAAGCCAACGTCACCGATGGCCGACGCGTCGATCCCGACCATGGTCGCCACCGCGAGTGCGAGGGCGTTGTCGGTGGCCGCGCGCCGCCCGAAGGCGAGACCGAGGGACGCGACGACCGCCATGACGGCCGCGCGTGCCACGCTCGGCGCGAGTCCGACGAGGACGCTGTACGTGAGAACGCACGCGACCGTGAGCGATGCCGTGATCGCCGGCCGCACCCGCCCGCGCGCGACGAGCGCCACGGCTGTCGCGACCAGGGTCATGTTGAATCCCGATATCGCGAGGAGATGCGACGTGCCGCTGCGCGCGAACGCTGTCGCCAAGTCGGCGTCGACGGCGGCGCGCTCGCCGAGGACTATCCCGCGCACGATGCCGCCCTCGGGCTCTGGGAGGAGACGGCGAAGCGGCTCCGCCAGCGCTTCGCGCAGTCCGTCCAGCGGTCCGGCGTGACGCAGATCGAAGCCGGGAAGGGGCCCGAAGAGTGTGGCCAGAGTGGAGATCGAAGCGACGAGCGCCGCCGCACTCCAGCAGAGTCGGCGCGCCCGGTCGGCGCTCGCGACGGCCAGGATCGCGAAGACGCAGGTGAGCGCGGCCGCGAAAACGACACCGACGAGCGGTGCCACCTGGACGACGAGCGCGACGCCGACCGCCCCAGCCGCGGCCGGCAGGAGCGGCGCTCTGAGGACTGACGTCACCGCGTGGTGACCAGGTCCCTGATATCGGCAAAGACGCGCGCCGTCACCAGGCCGCGTGTCTGGAGGTCCTCGATCCGCGCGAAGGGGTGACCGCCTCGCGAGCGAACGATCCTCGCCGCGGTGGTGGGTCCGATCCCAGGCAGCGCTTCGAGCTCCGCGGCGGTCGCGTGGTTCACATCGATCTTGAGCTGCGCGTCGCTCCCCGCGCTCCCCGCGGGAACCGTTTCACCGGGACGGGGTACGTAGATTCGCTGGCCGTCCCGGATCGGCGCGGCCTTGTTGAGCGCGCCAAGGTCGGCCTCGCCCGTCATCCCGCCCGCGGCGAGCAGCGCGTCCACGATTCGGGACGTCGCCGCGAGGCGGTAGACGCCGGGATGGGCGACCGCGCCCGCGACGTCCACGACGAGTAGCGGATCGGGCGTTCGCGTGGGCGCTGGGGTGTCCTCGACGATCGCGACCGGCTGGCCGTCGCCTCCGTGGAGGCGCACCGCGGTCAGAACGGCGATCGCCACGGCGGCGATCCCGAGAAGGATGAGGATCGGTCTGCGCATACCCGGACGTTGAGTGACACGAGCCGTCGTGCATAGGGCCGCGACGCGTCAATCCTGTCGTCAATTCTGACGACAGGCTGTCGTCAATTCGTGCGGCGGCCCTGTTGCTGCTGCTGCATTTGGACGATCGCGACCGGTAACCCCCCGATGGAGCTGCCGTCGACCTCAAGATCGAACTTGTGCGTTCCGTAGCTGGTGAAACTCATGTTGTTGAGCTCGACGATCACATTCACGTCCTGACCGGCGACCGCGTGGACCGAGATCTCGGGCGGGTTGGGCATGGCCTGCTGACCGTCCGGGCGCAGGAGACGCACCTTCACCGTGTGCGCGCCGACCTCGAGCCCCAGGATCGCCACGACGAACATTCGGGGGTGCTGGGCCGGCAGCCCGCTCACGGAGATGTTGCGGAAGATGCCCATGAGGCTGACCTTGCCGTCCTGACCCACGAGGGCGTGGTCGCACAACGCCGCGAGGCGGATTTCCGCGGTCACGAGCGACGCAGCGTAACGAAATTCACCAAACGGTCACGCACGAAGATCGTCCGCGCCAGCTCGCGACCGTCGAGCGCCGCCTTCACCTTCGGACTGGCGAGCGCGAGCTGCTCCGCGGCCGACTGCGAGATACCCGCGGCCACAGTCATGCGGTCACGCACCTTCCCGTCGACTTGAATGACGAGCGTGACTTCGTTTGCCGCCGCGACTGCCGGATCGAACGCGGGCCAGCTCTGGCGGTGGATCGAGCCCCGACCGCCGCGCCGCTCCCAGAGCTCCTCGGTCATGTACGGCGCGAACGGCGCGAGGACCAGCAGCAGGCTCGCCACACCCTCGTCGCGACTCGGACCGGTCGCGTGCTGCAGCGTGTTCGACAACTCCATCATCGCGGCGACCGCCGTGTTGAACGAATACGTCTGCAGGTCGTCGGTGACCTTCGCGATCGTGCGGTGCACGGCGCGGTCGACGTCCCGATCGCGCGAACCCGGCGGCTCCGCCTCCGATTGGGCCATGTCCCAGACGCGGCGTAGGAACCGATACACGCCCTCGATGCCCGAGGCGTCCCAGTCGGCGCCGTCCACCCAGGGACCCATGAACATCATGAAAAGACGGAGCGTGTCGGCCCCGTACCTCTCGACATACGCGTCGGGAGTCTCGACGTTCCCGCGCGACTTCGACATCTTGCGGCCCTTGAACACGATCGTGCCTTGATATCGGAAGCGCAGCGCCGGCTCGTCGAACCAGAGCTCACCCAGATCCCGCAGCGCCTTCGTTATGAAGCGCATGTACAGGAGGTGCAGGATCGCGTGCTCGACGCCGCCCGTGTACTGCTGCACCGGCAGCCACTTCTTGCCGATCTCCTTATTCATGAATGCCTGGTCGTACTTCGGATCGACGTAGCGGTACATGTACCAGGACGAATCGACGAAGGTGTCCATCGTGTCTGTGTCGCGGCGTGCTGGGCCACCGCACTTCGGGCAGCTCGTGTTGACGAAGGAGGCGACGTGCGCGAGCGGCGACCCACCTCGTCCGGTGAACTCGACGTCGCGCGGCAGCACGACCGGGAGCTGGTCGTAGGGCACCGGCACGACACCGCACGTGTCGCAATGAACCACGGGGATCGGC
>VBEY01000081.1 GCA_005889295.1 Chloroflexota bacterium
AGGGGAAGTGCGAGCGCGGCGGAGCCGAGCATCCGGACGGACCAATTCGGCCAGTCATTCGTCATCGGCCCGACCGGCGTCCCCGCCGGTTGCAAAGCGTTCCGCGTACGCCACGACGGATCCGCGTCGACCTTCCTCGGCTTCCCCGACAAGACCGTCGGTGGTGGCGACTGCGACTGGGCCATCGGGCCGCAAGAGACGTCGCCAACGATCACGCCGCCCTCCACGGACAACTTGCTCGCGTATTCCAGCCTGACGCTGGCCAACATCACGACCGGCAAATCCGACGACGGCGGTACGACCTTCGGTCCGCCAAATCCATACTCGCAGCAGGTCGCCGGAGACGACCGGATGTGGATGGCTGCGGACCCCAAGCTCAATGGCCTCGGCTTCGACGATGTCTATATGACCTACCACGACATCTCGATCGTCGACATCCAGCTCGGCGTGTCGCGAGACGGCGGGCAGACCTACGTGAACAGCGGCCCGATCATCAACAACGCTGACGTCCCACCGCCGCAGTGGCAGGGCTCGGCCAACTCACCGCCAGGCCCGGCGGGGAACGGACTCGGCAACATCGTCGCCTACCGGCCGAAGGGCGGCGTCCTGACCCTCTTCTCGATCTTCGTAACTCCCGACAGCGCCGTGGACAACGCTAATCAAGGAGTCGCCGCGACCGGGAACTTCAACCGCGTCTATGAGGCCGTCGGCACTGTCACTGACGTGCCCGCGCCGGGCGCGCCGATCATCAGTTGGCGGAATTACGAGGTCTATCACGGACCGATCGGCTCGCGGTACAACCGGATCTTCCCGATCACCGTGGTCGACGGCGGTGGCAGGGTCTACGCGATCTGGACCGACGGGAAGCACATCATGTACAAGGCCGACGCCACCGGAACCGGGTGGAACCCGACGACGCCCCCCGGTCAGATCGTCAACCCACCTGGCGTCAACACCGCGATCATGCCGTGGGCCGCCGCGGGTGCGCCCGGCATCGCCGACCTCGTCTTTTACGGTGCGAACGGCGGATTGGGTACGGGGGAGAATCCGCAAGACGACATCAACAACAACTGGAACGTCTATATGGCGCAGACGATCGACGGCGGGTCCACCTGGGGAGTATTCCAAGCGAGCGACCACATCATCCACACGGGGCCGATTTGCATCGATGGCCTGGGCTGCAACCTGAGTAACCCGGCCCGGGATCGCACGCTGCTCGACTTCTTCCAGGTTTCGATCGATCCCACCAACGGTGCGGCGGACATCGCCTACGCCGACGACAGTGCCGCTCCCGGGAATTCGGTCCTGTACTTCACCCGGCAGTGCACAGGCGCGAGCGCGACCACCGGAACCGCGTTGGTGAACGACTGCGTCGCGCTGCCGCCTCCGGTCGCGCTACCGCAAGGGACCACGTGTCCCGGTCCACAGATCCTCGACTTCGTGAACGACGCCCCGAACAACTACCCGGCGGGCATGGGTCAGAACATAGACAACTTCGACATCGAGAATGCCTTCTTCGGTTCGAGTCCAACCACCATCGAAGTCACGATGACGATCAAGAATCTCCAGGCGCCTCCCACCGCCGAGAACCCAAACTCCATCTCGGGCCTCTGGACCGTGTACTGGCAACAGGTCGGCACGGCCAACCCGCCCGGCCCCACCGCCACCACGTGGTGGTTCGCCCAGGCGACGACCACGGGTATCGGCAGCTCCGCGGTGGTGACGTACAGCGATGGGACCTTCGACGTGAGCGCGGATAGCTATACCAATCGACACGCAGCCACCGGCTCCTTCAATCCGGGCCCGAACGGCACGTTCGTCATCCACGCGCTGCGCGCGGACGTGGGGGCTCCCGTGGACGGCGCGACGCTCACCAATACGTTCGCCGACACAACTGGCGCGTTCCTCGTCCTGGGAACCGGCCTGCGCTTCATCGCCCGCGCTGACCGGGCGCCTGACTCTAAGTACGGGGCGGACTATGTTGTGGCGCAGACGTGCACGCCGCCACCGCCACCGCCGCCCAGTTCAGCGGCACACCTGACGCTCGCGCCGAAGACCGAGACCGACAACGTCTTCACCCAAGCCTCCGAGACGGCAACGGTGACGGACGCGAGCTCTCCGCCCAAAGCCGTTCCAGGAGTAGTCGTGCGCTTCACTGTCACGGGAGCCAACCCCGGCAGCGGCTCGCAGACCACTGACCAGTTCGGGCAGGCCGTGTTCTCCTACACCGGCCAGAACGCCGGCGCCGACGCGATCGCGGCCTACGCCGACAAGAACAACAACGGTATCAACGACGGAGAGCCGTCCGACACTGCAACGAAAAACTGGGTCGTGCCGTCGAGCACCCCCGGTTGCGAAATAAAGATCACCGGTGGAGGCTCGATTGTCGCCACAAACGGCGACCAGGGAAGCTTCGGCGGCAACGCCGTGGTCTCAGCAACGGGAAACGCCTCAGGCCAGGAGCAGTACCAGGACCACGGGCCGGCCCAGCCATTCACCATGAATTCGACCAGCGTCGCATCGATCGTGTGCAGCGCGGACAAGACGCAGGCCACCATCTACGGCCGCGCGACGATCAACGGGTCTGGCTCATTCATCTATCGCATCGTGTTGCAGGACAACGGCAGCAATGGGTCGACCGACGCTTACGGAATCCGGTTGAGCAACGGCTATGACTCAGGTTTGCAGTCGCTCAGGAGCGGCAACGTGGATATCCACAAGAAATAGAGACGAAGGAGAGTGCAAGAGAGGGCCCGCTTTTGGCGGGCCCTCTTTCATATATCTCGGCCGCTACCGAGGAAGCTGGGCCAGGAATCGCTCCGCGTTCTTGTACGCGACCGCGGCACGCGCGTCGTCGGGAAGCTGCATGAGCCACCCGCGGATCCCATTCACGATGTCGGCGTACGCGTCCCAACGCTCGTTTCCGGTGTAGGAGCCACCGACCGTCCACGTATCGGTGCCGACCATGAAGCGATCGCTGTATTTCAGGAGCAGCGCGCGCCACTTCGGATCGAGCTGCCCCTGCGGCGCGACGTCGTTGCGAAGGGAGAGCTCGACCGAGAGCTTCGGCCACTTCGCGAGGAGCGTATCGATCTGCTCGGGCGTTGCGGTCACGCCGGCGTGAGCCCACAGCACGATCTGGTCAGAGCCGACGTAATCCAGAAGCTCGGCGACCGCGCGTGCGTCGGCATGCGGCTGCAAAAAAAGGGCGTGTTGCTGCGCGAACGCGATCACGTTCTTAACGGCGGGCAGCGTTATCTGGCCGACGTTCAGATGAAACTCGCCGAACCCCCGGTGCATCCCGGCCCGGTACGCGGACTCGACATACGGCAGGATCGTCCCGTCCCTCGTCCACGAGAAGACGTCGGCCCCGTTGCGATACGGACCGAGCATCGGTATGACGCGGTCGCCGAGCACCGCTTTCAGACGGAACGTGCCCTCGTCCGGCGCGCTCGAGACAAGGCCAGCGCTGACGCTTACTGAGTCGAGCAGGGCCTGGATCTTCTCGGGCGGATAGGCCGCCCACGATTCGCGGCTGTAGTGCATGTGCGCGTCGAAGATCGGCAGCACGCTCGGAGTGGGGGAGGGTGTCGGCGAGGGCGACTGGGTCGGGCTCGGCGAGGGTGAAGCGGCCGCGACGGTCGCGGTCGGGCTCGGGGACGGCGAACCAACCGCCGGCCCTCCGCACGCGGCGAGTAACACGAATACAACGAGCAATCCACGGGCCATCACGCTCTAGGGTCTCACGCCGTTTCGTCAGTGGAATGGCGATCCAGTGGCGAGGTCCGGTACCCGAGAGCAACTACACGGTCGGGCGCGACGGGCACTCAGTCGAGCTCATCGTCGATCACTGGACGGTCGTCATGTTCGAGGGGGCGATCAGGCGGTTCCAGAACCCGGCGAGCATCCTGTCCGCCCATTACGTCATCGGCTCTGACGGCCGCATCGCACAACTTGTGCACGAGGACGACACCGCGTATCACGCCGGCGTGTTCTCTGTGAATCAGCGCTCGATCGGCATCGAGCATGAAGCCGGACCGGCCATGCCGCCGACCGACGCGCTCTATTCGGCATCCGCGCGACTGCACGCAGATATCGCGAGCCGCTACAGCCTCGCGCTGAACGTCGGCACGAGCGTGCTGCCGCACCACGCCATCGTGCCGACGGAATGTCCCGGAACGCTCGATCTCGATCGCATCGTTCGCGAAGCTTTGCAGGAGGACGACATGTTCACGGAAGAGGATCGCCGGAAGCTCAATCGCGTCTACGACCACCTCGAGGCGTACGAGCCGCTGACCTGGACGAAACGGCTCCAGCTGTGGCTCGCGAGGGCTTTGGCGAGCGGACTGCCGACCGCCGATCTTTCGGGACCGGACGTCGAGTCAGGGCAAGCCTTCGATGCGAAGACGGTTTCGCGGCGCTGACCTTCGCGCGGGAGCGCGGTGTGCTGAGATAGTGATGCCAGAGAACCCGCGCCGCGACCGCCCGCCAGGGACTCCACGCCCGCGTGATGCGACCGATGCGATCGGAGCTTGGTAGTGAGCGCAGCCGTTTGACCTCACGGATGGCGGCGACGAGCGCGAGGTCGCCGGACGGCCAGATGTCGGCACGGCCGAGCGCCATCAGGAGATAGATGTCCGCGGTCCATGCCCCGACGCCTCTCAGCCTGATCAGCGCGGCTCGTGCCTCGTCGTCGTCGAGCGCCGCGAGCGCGTCGGGATCGAACTCGCCCGCGACGATCGCTTGCGCGAGCTCCCGGATGTAAGCGCTCTTCTGCCGAGTGAGTCCAGCACTTCGCAGCTCGGTCTCGGTCAGGACCGCGACCCGCCGCGGCGTCACGGAACCGGCGAGTCGCTCCAGCCTTCCGTAGGCGGCACGTCCCGCCGACAGCGATATCTGCTGCTCGAGGATGATCTGCACCAGGGTCTCGAACCCCGGCGGCCGATCCCACAACGGCGGTGCACCGTGCCGCGCGACGACGGCGGCGAGGTGCGGATCCCGCCGCGCGAGCTCGGCCACGCCCTCGGCAAGCGTGTCGGCCGTCAGCTGAGGCGCCACGTCTCTTTAACGAGCCTACGGACTTCGTTGTGAGATGGATCGTCCGGCACGGTGCTGGGGACGTTCAGCCGGCGCGATCCCGGTGACGTAACCACACCACGAGTCGCGTCAGCACCGTCGTTACTGCCACAAAGAAGATCCCGCCCACGAGAACACCCACCGCAAGGCGAGGAGCCTGT
>VBEY01000041.1 GCA_005889295.1 Chloroflexota bacterium
CGAGGTCGAAGGTGTTGTCACCGAGGTTGTCGAAAAACCTAAGGCCGTCCCCCAAGAGCACGGGCATGACGCCGACCTGCAGCTCGTCAGCCAGACGAGCTCTGATTGCCTGCTGTGCTGTGTTGGCGCCGCCGATGATTGTGACGTCGCGTGGCCCCGCCGCTTGCTTCGCCCGTTGGATCGCCCGGCCGAGGTCATCGACGAAGGTGAACGAGAGCTTCGCGTTCTCGCCTTTGGCCGCCTTGGCCGGAGGGCGGTGGGTGACGACAAAGATCGGCACCTGGAATTCGTAGCCGGTGAAGTCACCGTTCGCCATGTCATAGGCGCGCCTGCCCATCACCACGGCCCCGGTATTCGCGATGGCTTCGCGCAACATCTCGGTCTTTTGCAGCGCGGCGAGGTCCGGATAGAGCCGCGCCACGCTGCCCTGGCGGTCGTTCACGAAACCGTCCAATGACATAGTCATGCCGACGACGACCTTCGCCATCAGCCGACGAACGCGCGCGCGGTCTGCTCGAACAGCTCGGTCGACAGCCGGAGCGACTCCTGGTCGATCCGTTCGTTATTGCCATGAAACATCTTCGCAAAGTCCTTGAACGAGATCCGCTCGCTCATGAGGCCGTAGCCATACGACGTCACGCCTTTGCGGCGGAAGTAGCGCGCATCGGTGGCACCGACAATAAGGAAAGGGATCGTCTTCGCGCCGGGGACGAGCTTCTGGGTCACCTTCGTGAGCGTGTCCCAGAGTGGCGTGCGCGTCGGGGACTCGCTCGCGGGGTTATCGCCCTCGGCAACGATCTCGACGTCCTTCCACAGGGCATCGCCGATGGCCTCGCGCAGCATCTCGCGCACTTTTGGTCCGTCGTCCCCGGCGATCGTGCGAATGTCGATGTCGATTTCGGCGCTGTCGGGGATCACGTTCAGCTTCACTCCGGAGTTCGCCATGTTGGGCGAGAACGTCGTGCGCGTGGCCGAATACAACATCGGCGCGGTGCCCTCGGGTCCGCGGTCGAGGGCCATGTCGAACGTCGCCGCGGTGGTCAGCGCGATCCGTGCAGCGGCCGGCAGGTCGAGGCCGTCGACGAACTGTCGCCAGACCGAGTGCAGGCGGAGCGGAGCTTTGTAGGTCCCAAGGCGCGTGATGATCTCGGCGGCCTTGAGGAGTGCGTTGTCCGCCTGGTACGGCATCGAGCCATGACCGGGAGTGCCGCGGACCCGCAGGCGGGTCCACTGCGAGCCCTTCTCGGCGGCGATGAGCGGGAGCTTTGGCGCGCCGTTCCCGAGCGGGATGCGCATGCCACCGAACTCCGTCACGAGGTAGTCGGTCTTCACGTCGTCCCAGGCGTTCTCGGTGAGCCATTTTGCGCCGTAGGTGCCGAGCGCTTCTTCGTCCGCGACCGCGGAAAAAATGAGCGTTCCCTTCGGTCGGAAACCCGAGTCCAATAGCCGCCGAAACGCGACGGCCATCGACGCGGTCACGTCGAGCATGTCGACGGCGCCACGTCCCCAGACCTCGCCGTCGATGAGCTCGGCGGCGAACGGATCGTGCTGCCAACCCGACGGTGTGACCGGCACCACGTCGGTGTGGCCCATGAGGTGGAGCGACGGAGCTTGGGGGTCGCTCCCCGCGATACGCACGACGAGACTGGCGCGGCCTGGCACCGGTTCGTATCGCTTCATCTCGACGCCAGGCGCGCTCAGATAGCTCTCGAGCAGATCGACGCTTCGGATCTCGTGGCCCGATTCCGGTGTGCCCTCGTTCACGCAGGAGTTGCGGATGAGCCGCTGGAGAAGGTCGGTCGTCTCGGCGGTCATCTCGGTCATCGGCATGCTCATCATGCCTCCATCCGGATCTCCTCGAGATCGAGGTCCCGCTCGATGTTCCGGAGGACGTCGTCGTCGATGGCTCCGCGGTCGCGCATCTCCCTGAGCGCGTCGCGCTGCGCGTCGATCACATCGCTGCGGATCTGACGGTGCTCGACGAGCTCCTGCTCCGCCTCGTTGCCGGGCGCTTCGTGGAGCTGCTCCTCATGCTCGGCCCGGTGCCGGTAGCTCGTGCGGAGCTGATCGATGAGCGGTCGATGGGTCGGCCATTTCTTCTCGAGCTCGTCGATCCGGTGGAGTGCCTGCTCGATGAGGTCCCGCCGCGCGTGCGACTCCTCGTGGTCCTCGTCGTCGTCGCTCCCGAGACCGAGCGCCCGGATCACGAGCGGCAGCGTCAGGCCCTGGCCGACGAGAGTCACGAGGATCACGGTGAAGGTGATGACGATGATCGCCTCGCGTGCCGGCAGCGCGTTTCCGGGCAGAGAGACCGGAAGCGCGAGCGCTGCCGCGAGGGAGACCACGCCCCGCATGCCAGCCCACGAAAGGACGAGCGACTCTCGGAGTCGGGTGCGGCGCTGATCGTCCGACAGAAGCTCGCGAACACTCATCCCGATCACCCAGAGGGCGCGGACGGCGATGAGCGCGATGCTCACGAGGATGCCGACCGCGGCGAGCTGGAAGAGTGTCCCGCGATCCATCTGTCTGGAAATCGTCGAGATCTGGAACCCGATGGAGAGAAACACGACGCCGTTCAGAAGGAAGACCAGGCTCTCCCAGACCGCGCGGCCGGCGAGGCGCGCTTCGGAGCCCATGATCTGCGACGACCGCCTGCCGATGAAGAGTCCCGCGGTCACCGCGGCCAGGACGCCGGAGACACCGAGCGCTTCCGCCGGGAGGTACGCCGCGTAGGGCGTGAGCAGCGAGATGGTGATCTCGACGGGCGTATCGGTGATGCGAGTACGTATCCACACCGCGATCCAGCCCACGACGAGTCCGATGAGGATGCCGCCGAGCGCCACAAATACGAAGCTCGTGAGCGACCCGACCACGGAAACGGCCGCGGCCGCCGCAGCCGCGCCGATCGCCGCCCGGTAGATCGTGAGCGCGGTCGCGTCATTGAGGAGGCTCTCGCCCTCGAGGATGCTGATGATCCGGCGCGGGACCGCGAGCCTTTGCGCTATCGCGGTCGCCGCCACCGCGTCGGGAGGAGAGACGATGGCCCCGAGCGCGACGGCGAGTGGCCACGTCATGCCGGCCACGAGCGTCATCGCGGCTGCCGCGACCACGCCCACGCTCGCGGCAACGAGACCGACGGCGAGCAGGCTGATGTTCTTGAGATTCGCGCGGAAGTCGCGGATCGGAGTGAGGAACGCGCTCACATAGAGGATCGGCGGCAGGACGATGAGGAAGACGATCTCCGGGTCGAGCTCGAATGGGGGGATTCCCGGAATGAGTCCGACGACGAGCCCGCCGAGCAGAAGGAGCACTGGATAGGGCACGCGGATCCGGCGCGAAACGGTCACGAGCACGGCAACGATCACGAGGAGCGCGAGGAGGAGCTCAGCCGCTTTCAGTCCTGCACGCCGCCTTTCGTCATGGGTAGCGGATCAAGGACGCGCCGGAGATCCTTCTCGGGCATGACCTTCTCCGCGAGCGCGATGTCGATGAGCGGGCGGCGCTCGGCGAGCGCCCTCTTCACGAGCGCCGCAGCCTTCGCGTAGCCGATATGAGGCGAGAGCGCGGTCACGACCAGAGACGGGCTCGCATCCATGAGCTCCTTCGCGCGGCCCTCATCGACCTCGAGTCCGGCGATCGCCTTCTCCCTTAGCACTCGCACCGCATTGGCGAGGATCGTCGCCGAGAAGCAGTTCGCGAAGTTGATGCCCGGCATCATCACGTTGAGCTCGAGCTGCCCCGCCTGTGCGCCCCAGGCCACGGCTGTGTCGTTGCCGATCACTTGGAAGCACACCTGGTTGACCATCTCCGGGATCGCGGGGTTCACCTTGCCGGGCATGATCGACGAACCCGGCTGCACCGCCGGGATCCGTACCTCCCCGAACCCCGTGCGCGGCCCCGACACGAGCAGGCGGAGGTCGTTGCAGATGCTCGACACCTCGATCGCCGCGGTGCGCATCCCGCTCGAGATGCGGACGAACGGGGCCATCGACTGCATCGTGGCGAAGAGATTCTTCGCGGGCTTGATCGGCTCGCCGTACCACTCCGCGAGATACGCGCAGACACGCTCGCGGAACTGGGGGTCGGCGTTCAGTCCGGTTCCCGCGGCCGTGCCACCGATCCCGAGCTCGCAGAGCTCCGCCCGTCCCGCACGAAGGCGCGCCGCCGCACCGCGGACGCGCTCGGCCCAGCCTGAGAACTCCTGACCGAACGTGATCGGTACGGCGTCCTGCAGATGGGTGCGGCCAGGCTTCACGCAGTCGGCGTAGCGCGTCGCCTTTTCACCGATCGCGTCAGCGAGGGTGTCAAGCTCCGCGCAGAGCGTTTTTGTCAGCTCGAGGGCGGCAAGACGCATGGCCGTCGGCGTCGTGTCGTTTGTCGACTGCGCCATGTTGACGTGGTCGTTGGGATTCACATGCTCGTATGTGCCGAGGCCGCCGCCGAGGATCTGGTTCGCGCGGTTGGCGAGGACCTCATTCACGTTCATGTGAAAGCTCACGCCAGCGCCGGAATGGAACACATCGACAACGAATTGATCCATGTGCTGTCCGGCCAGAATTTCGTCGCAGGCGGCCACGATCGCCGTCTTCCGGCGCTCGTCGAGACGCTTGGATTCCGCGTTTGCGAGCGCGGCTGCCCGCTTGACGCGAACGAATCCTCGGATGAAGGCCGGGAAGGCACGATAGCCACTGATGGGATAGTTCTCGATCGCTCGCTGGGTCTGCGCTCCCCATAGCGCGGTGGCGGGGACCTCGATCTCGCCTAGCGTGTCACGCTCACGACGAGAGGTCACCGCGAACGTACAATAGACGTTCCGAAGTGCAGAAGAACCGGCTGACCTGGATGATCGGCGGCCCCCAGGGAAGCGGAATTAACGCATCCGCCGAAGTGTTCGCAAAGGCCTGCTCCCGCGCCGGTCTACGCGTCTACGCGAACATCGAATACCACTCGAACATCATGGGCAAGCACTCCTTCTATCGCGTGCGCGTGGACGAAGAGGACGTGCGCTCATACAAGGACAAGGCCGACATCCTCGTCGCGCTCGACCTCGAAACGCTCGCCGGCGACGGCGACCACCGCCGCTGGGCCACGCACTACGGCCATTTGTCGGAGATCAACGAAGGCGGCGGCGTCATCTTCGACAGTGAGATCGGCTTTGATCCGGTGTCGGCGAACCGCCCGGATCTGCGCTTCTACTCGGTCCCCTTCATGGACATCATCAAGAAGGCGCTCGAGGAAGTCGGCAAAGGCGAGCAGGCGCGCCGCTACGAGGTCATGAAGAACACCGTCGGGCTCGGCGCGTCGCTCGCGCTCTGCGAGTACCCGTTCGATCTCGTCGCCGAGGTCATTCGCTCGCAGTTCAAGGGTAAGCGCGCGGAGGTCGGCGAGCTGAACGTCCGCGCTGCGAAGCTCGCGTTCGAGCACGTGAAGCAACACGAGAACGTGAAGGAGTTCCCGTACACCCTCAAGCCCGGCCGCGAGCCGAAGGCGCGCCTTCTCGCGAAGGGCTACGAGATCCACGCGATCGCGAAGCTCAAGGCCGGCTGCTCGTTCCAGACTTACTACCCCATCTCACCAGCGACCGACGAGTCCGTCTACCTGGAGCGCCAGCAACGTGATTACAAACTGCTCGTCGTCCAGTGCGAGGACGAGATCAGCTCGATCAACATGGCGGTCGGCGCGGCGCACATGGGTGTTCGCGCGGCGACGGCGACGAGCGGTCCCGGCTTCGCCCTCATGGTCGAAGGCATCGGTTTCGCGTCGATCACCGAATGCCCCGGCCCCGTGCTCGTCATGTACCAGCGCGGTGGCCCGTCGACAGGCATGCCGACGCGGCAAGAGCAGGGCGACCTGCAGTTCGCGTTGCATCCGGCGCAGGGTGATTTCCCGCACCTCGTGATCGCCCCCGGCGACCTGCGCGAGGCCTACCAGGACACCTTCTCCGCGTTCAACTGGGCGGAGCGCTACCAGATGCCGATCATCGTCCTCTCCGACAAGAAACTCGCTTCGGTGTACACGACGATCGACAAGCTTGAGCTCCGCTGGGACGAGATCGATCGCGGCGAGATGTTCACCGGGAGCGAGTGGACTGCGGTCGACGCGAAGGGCGCGAACGACGCGGGAACACAGGCCGGCCACAGCGGCAACGGCAACGGGAAGATGGACCTCGCGAGCGTAAAGGAGTACCTCCGCTACGCGTTCGCGAAGGATGGCATCTCGCCGCGGTCTCGTCCGGGCACCAAGGGTGGTCGGCACTGGATCACAAGCGACGAGCACGACCCCGACGGCCACATCACCGAGGGCGTGGAGATGCGGGTCGCGATGATGGAAAAGCGCATGGGCAAGCTCAAACTCGCCCAGAACGCGATCCCGGAGGAGCAGCAATTCTTCCTGCATGGTCCCAAGGACGCTGACCTCACCGTGCTCGCATGGGGCTCGACGAAGGGCACGATCCTCGACGCGCTCAAGGTGCTCGAGGCGCAAGGCAAGAAGATCAACTTCCTTCAGTGCCGTCTCATGAAACCGTTCCCGGCGAAGGGCGTCGGCGACATCCTGCGTCGCGCGAAGCGGATCGTTTCGATGGAGGAGAACTACTCCGGCCAGCTTGCGCAGCTGGTGCAGGAGCAGACCGGCGTGATGATCGAACAGCGCATCAACAAGTTCGACGGTCGCCCGTTCAGCGAGGATGAGGTCGTGAATGCCCTCGCGAAGGTGTATGACGGAGCAAAGGCCGAGCCGGTGGTGACTCATGTCCATTAACGCGCCGGCGAAGGCACTCACGCTCAAGGACTACAAGAGCGATCTCCACAACGACTGGTGTCCGGGGTGTTTGGCGCCGGACACCCGAATCATGACGCGCGCCGGAAGCAAGCCGGTCGAACAGATCGAGGTCGGAGATCGGGTTCTTGCCCACGACGGTCGGTATCACCGCGTTACCGAGCTGATGTCACATCAGCATGACGCCCCGATGCACCGTCTTCGAGTGCACGGACTCGGAACGATCGTTCTGACACCGGATCATCCCGTCTACGCAGTACGTCGGCAGCGTCATCGAAAGACCAACACTGATTTCACCGCGGAATGGCTTCCCGCCGAATCTGTGAGTAGGGGCGACTACGTCGGTTTTCCTGTACCGACCGAAGCCTCGGATCAGCCGTCGGTCTCCCTGTGGTACGCACGCAAGTTCAAGGACACGCGAAGCAAGCCGCTCCCAGACTCGGTCGCGCTCGATGATCGGTTCCTTCGCCTAGCCGGTTACTACATCTCCGAAGGACACGCACATCACCGCGAAATCGGCTTTACCTTCAGTAACCTCGAGAAGGACCTGGTCCAAGACACCGTCAGATTGGTGGGTGACCTCTTCGAGCTCACGGCGACCATCCGGGATCGAACTGAGCACAACAACACCATCGAAGTGATGGTGTCGTCCAGCTACCTAACCGAGATATTCGAGCGGATGTTTGGTTCGGGAGCTGTCAACAAAAGGGTTCCTGAGCCTCTGATGCAGTTAGATCCACACCGACAGCAATCTCTCCTTCGGGGGCTCTGGGCAGGCGACGGTTCGTGGGGCCGAAAGAAGGCGACGTATCGGACCATCTCGCCGGTGCTCGCAAATCAGGTGACGGTCCTATTGCTCCGGCAAGGAGTTTTGCCCAACGTACATCAGCAAGAGGCAAACGGCATCCACAAGAAGTCTTACGCCATCTCTGTCTCCAACGGCGCGGGCTACAACAAACTAGCCGGTGGTGACTCATGTCCATTAACGCGCCGGCGAAGGCACTCACGCTCAAGGACTACAAGAGCGATCTCCACAATGACTGGTGTCCAGGCTGCGGCGATTTTGGCATCCTCACCGGCATTCAAATGGCACTGCAACAGCTACAGATCGAGCCCGACAAACTCGCCGTGTACAGCGGGATCGGCTGCAGCGGGAAGACGCCGCACTACATCAACGGGTACGGGTTCCACACGCTGCACGGCCGAGTGCTCACCGTCGCGACGGGCGGTCGCCTCGTGAACACCGACCTCACCGTGCTCGCGCTCGGCGGCGACGGCGACGGCTACGGCATCGGCGCGGGCTACTTTGTCGGCGCGGGCCGCCGCAACGCCGACTTCGCGTACATCGTCCACAACAACAACGTCTACGGACTGACGAAGGGCCAAGCGTCACCGACCCTGTCGAAGGGGAAGAAGACGAAGTCGATGCCCGAGCAGGCGATCCAGGACGGCATAAACCCCGTCGCCATGGCAGTCGCCTCGGGCTACACGTTCATCGCGCGCGGCTACGCCCTCGAGCCGAAGTACCTCGCGTCGATCATCGTGAAAGCCATCCAACACAAAGGATCGGCGCTCGTCGACGTGCTACAGACGTGCCCCACTTACAACGACCTCTACACGAAAGAGTGGTACGACGGCGCGGATCTCCCCGAGAAGCGCTCGCGCCTCTACAAGCTCGAGGAGAAGGGCTACGACGGCAAGGTGCAGGACCCCACCGACGCGCAGGAGATCGTCGCGAAAAAGGCGGCGGCCGTCGCGCGGAGCTACGAGACGGACCCGATCCCGATCGGCATCTACTACCAGGTCGAGCTTCCGACATACGAGGACGCCGTCGCTCAGCGGATCCCGGCGCTGGCCGAGAAGCCGCTCGTCGACCAAGACGTCTTCCAACGCGATGTGACCCCATTGCTCGAGGCGATGCGCTAACCGAACCCTGCAACCCGGTCGACCCGATCCGTGGTGTCACGCGGGCTAGATTGCGGACATGGAAGGTCCGACGACAGAGTCACCGAAGCTCTCCGACGGGGCGCTGCCTCAGTCGCCGTCGTTCGAGCTCTGGATCGCGTTCGCCGTCAGCACCATCCCGCACGCGATCGGCCTCTTCGTCGGGGGCTACGGCCAGATCATCACGAACGCTCCGCTCGCCGTCATCGTCACGATCGTCGACCTCGCGGCCGTCGTCATCGCCTCGCTGCAATTCCGCGAGGATTCGCGTGCGCGTCGTTCGTCGCACTGGGTCGTCTGGGCGACCATCGCCGTTGGCACCATCTGGCTCGTCTACGCGGTGTTCGTCGGCCTTGTGATCGTTCTTGGGCAGATCTTCTGCGTCAGTAAGTTGTGCCGCCCACCACTTTACTGAGCGTGGAAGCGACGCAGAGCTCATGCGCGCCGTCTGATCGCGTGCGCTCGAAGAAAAAGAGGGGCCGATCGCCGAATACGACGCTCTCGAGGTAGCGCTCGGTGAAGGCCCCGCGCAGAGATCAGGCGCCGTTCTTCTCTATGCGGATCGGCGCTCCGAAGCCGCCCGTCGCTCGTCCGGCTAGCGGTGAGGGGACCGAGCAACTCCGGGGTGAGCCCTATTTGATCTAATCCCTGCAGCCGGCCGTATGGAGACGGCTCCTCACTCGTTGAAAGGGGTGGCTCTGGGAGCACTCGCGAATTCATCAACACAGGTGGAAGGAGACGCGGATGAAGCTACGCACCCTCGTCGTCTCACTCGCGATCCTCACGCTGACCGCGGGCGCGGCGTATGCCGCCGTGAGGTTCTCTGTCCGGGCGAGCGAGTTCGACCCGGCGCACACGTTCCTCGTTCAGGCGCAATGGCTGGACGGCATCGGGTGTCCGACAAACGCGAACGTGTCGGCTGACGGCACCACGACGACATCCCACTACACCGACCTGGCGTGTGCAACGGGCGACTCGAGCGACAGCCACAACCAGGGTCTCCTCCTGGCGAAGACGGGGCCGACGGCGAACTTCGCCTCCGCCGGCGCGGACATCACTGGCGTTAAGGGGATCACGCTGACCGAGCTCGGCTACGACATTCGTAAGCCTGGCGCTCTCACGCGGGCCGACGACAGAGGCTCGCACTGCGGAGCCGGAGCGCCCCGGTTCAATGTCACCGCGTCAGACGGCGTGACCTACGACTTCATCGGCTGCAACTCGGGAGCGACTCCCGCCACGAGCGAAGTCGATGGCGCGGGCTGGATCCGACTCCGGTGGGGCAACGGGACCATCCTCGCCTTCGCGGCCAACGGCCCCAACGCGGGAAAGATCGTCAACATCTCTGGCATTCAGGTGAGCAGCATCCAGATCGTGTTCGACGAGGGTCAGGACATAGGCCCGGACAACTTCGGCCTCGCGGTCCTCGACAACGTCGACGTGAACGGCACGCTCGTCGGGAGCGGCGAGAACGCCGGCAACAATGGCAACAAGAACAAGAAGGACAAGAACCACGACAACGGCGACAACGGTAACCACGACGACAAAGATCAGGGCGAGAACGATTAGGTAGACGAATGAGGAGCGGCCATTAGGCCGCTCCTCCTCACTTCTTTCGCTTGCGCGAGGTCGCGGCCTTCTTCTTAGCCGATGCTTTCTTCTTGGCCTCGGGCGAGATCAAGAAGGCCGCCTCCGGCCTGTCGCTCACGAGCGGCCTGAGCTCGGCGATCAGCTTCGGGGTGACCTTCTTCACCATCGTCCAGAGCGCGTCCGGTGTCTCGCCGGCTTCGGCCTCGAGCGTGTCCCAGGGCACGTCGAGCTTCTTTTTCTGGGCCGCGCTCAGCTCGCGCGCGGCTTTCCGCGTCGCCTCAAGACGGGCGCGCAGCATCTTCACATCGCTGGGATCGTCAAGGACCTGTTTCTTGGGATAGCGCCCGAGCGCGTAGACCCACTGCGCGTTCTCGAGGATCGCGAGCGTGGCTGCGCGATCGCGAGCGGTGAGCTCCGCCACTAGATACCCTGTCCCACGCGCGAAAGGTTACTGGTTTGGTCGAGTCCATCGACGGATCTGCCTGTGAACCGTCGGGGCGCCGACCAGCGGAGCGTCGATCCGCCAATCCGCCGGGTGGAGGATGAACGCGTCCGTCTGCTTCCCGCCGAGCCCGCCGTGCGAGCCCACCTGGGCCTCGAACGCGGCCACCTCGCCCGACGGAGGATCGAAGCGGCTCACGATGACCAGGTCGCCGCAATTGGTCATGTCATCGACGCGGCGGAGACCCTTCGTGGCACTGGGCCCGAAGGGCTCCAGGGGATCGGCGCCATCGACGCGGTCGTCGGCGAGCTCTCGTGTGCCGCCACCGCCGAGGACCAGGGCGCCGCGCCCCTCCGAACGCGCCATGACGAGCCCGATACCCGGGTGGCGGACAAGTCCTTCAACGAGATCGGGGTAAGCCGCGGCGATCTTCTCCATCGTGACCCGGCCGGGTAGGCCCGGAAAGGTCACGTGCGCGAGATTGCCCGAAGCGGCGACGACGATGTCGGGCGGCTCGTCGGACTCCCCCGCGCCGCCGGCCCTTCGTCGAAACGATGCGCCGGTCAACCGTGTGCCGAGGCCGTTGATGCGCGAGGCTTCCGACATGAGTGGGGTCAGCCGGCCCCAGTTCTCGACATGCGCGGTGGCGCCCCTCACCGAGACGTGTGGGCCCGCGAGATCTTGAACGAGCTGCTCGACCGTCTTCTGATAGCGCTGTTCGAACATGGCGCCGGGACTCTGGCCATGATCCGAGAGGACAACGAAACGGTACGACCGCGGTGCGTCGGCAGCCGCTTTCTCGATGAGACCGATGATGCGATCCAGCCCCGCTATCGAATCGCGCGCCTCCACCCGGGCCGGGCCGGTGTGGTGGGCGATCTCGTCGTAGTCGACGAAATCGACGTAGATCGCGCGCGTTCGGCGGTACATCTCTTCGATCACCAGTGCGGTGCTCAGGTGACGTAACAGGACATTCGTGGCCGCGCGCGCGAGCGGATACGGAAAGCCTCGTGCGCCTCGCGGCTCGACCCCCGACAGGCGTTCGGCACGCGCCTGGATCAGCTCCTTGACGATCTCGCCGATCGACAAAAGGATCCAGCGCACGTAGCTATACGGGCTGACGAAGAACCAGTCGAGCACGTGGCTGCGGCGGACCTCCCGGGCCGGATCGTCGATCGTCGCCGCCGTCAGGAAGCTCCGCGGCGCGTCGCCGGACAGCAGGTTCCCAATCGAGGCACCGTCGGTCGCGAGGAGGCCATCTCCATTCGAGACTCGCCGCATGATCTCGCGAGCGTCGTTCGGGTGGTTGGACACCATCAGACGCTGGCTTTGCTTCTCCCACCAGCGAAAGCCGGGGATCCCGTCGTTGTTGCCGTGAAGAATTCCCGCCTGGCTCGCCGAGGTCTGCGTCGGGAGGAGGGGCTCCCAGCGATCGAGCTTCATGTCGCCCGACCGTAGCCACCGCGCGAGTGTCGGAGCGCGCCCCGCGCCGATCTGGTCCTCGAGGATCGAGTGCGCGAGCCCGTCGAGCTGGATGAAGATCACGCCCGGCTCGTCATCACGGTCGCTCTTCCGTTGCCGAGCAGCGAGCTGGCGCACGAGTGTCCCGAAGAACGAATTGTCGTCGCCGGTCGCGAGTACGGCGGTCACGAGTGCGTTCACGATCGAAAAGACCATCGACCCGAGGAGCGCGTCCACCGGCGTATCGATCGTGATCGCACCGGCACGCGAGAGGAGCCAAAACGCGAGGCCCTGAAGAAGGATCGTGACGCCCGTCGCAACGAGGACGGAGATCTCCGAGAGGTAGGCGATGAGGACGGGCCGGAGGAGTGCTCTCATCGCGGCGAGAATGACCGCCGCGACGAAGGCAGTTGCGAAGTCGCGCAACCCGACGCCGGGGACCAGCCACGCGGTGGCGACGAGGGCGAGGGCGGCCACGCCAACTGTGGCGACGCCCCGGCGGACCAGCGCGCCCGGGCCTCCGGCCCAGCGGAGCGCCAGATGGAGCTGGGTCGTGTAGAAGTCGATCACGATCGCCGCATTAGGCTCGGCCGGTGAGCTCTCGGCTCGGGTACCTCGGACACTCGACCGTCCTGCTCGAGATGAACGGTGTGCGGGTTCTCACCGATCCCCTGCTCGTCGACCGATTGGGGCCGCTCCATCGACATTCGGACGCCGTCGCCCATCTCCTCGACGATGTGAAGGTCGACGTCGTCCTCATTTCGCACGCGCACCACGACCACCTGCATGTGCCGTCGCTGCGGCGTGTCCGCGGGCAGCCACGCATCGTTGTTCCGAAAGGGCTCGGGAAGCTCCTGCGACGGGTCGCGGATGACGTCGTGGAGATCGCGGCAGGCGACGAGATTCAGTTCGGTCCGGTCACATTCCAAGCCCTCCGCGCCGAGCACGACGGGCGACGCGGGCTGTTCGGCCCGCGCGCGGACGCTCTCGGGTACCGCATTGACGGAGCGTCGCGGTTGTATTTCGCCGGCGACACGGACCTCTTCGCCGAGATGTCGCTTCTCGCCGGCGGCGTGGACGTCGCGCTTCTTCCGGTTTGGGGTTGGGGCCCGCGGCTCGGCAGCGGCCACCTCGACCCGCACCGGGCCGCGGAGGCGGTCCTCCGCATCCGTCCCCGGCTCGCGATCCCGATCCATTGGGGCACGTTCTATCCCTTTGGGGCCGCCCGGTTCTGGCCCCACCCCCTTGGCAACCCGCCGCGAGACTTCGCACGCGAAGTCGCGCGCCTTGCGCCGGAGACCGAAGTGCGCGTCATCCTGCCCGGGGACGCGACCGACCTGCCCTCCTAGACGGACGACTACGCGGCTAGTTCGTCCTCAGCCGCAAAGGCCCGCGCCGGCGATTCGCGCAGGAATGCCACCACGATGACCGCCACGAGGGCCGCCGCGATACCGAACGTGAAGGTGCTCGCGGTCGCGATCGAGAAGGCGCGGTGGATCGCGTCAACGATGGCCGGTACGAACGGCTCGAGCTGCGCTCGCGCGGCGAGCGGAGCCGCGGCGAGGATGGCCTGTCCGAGGTCACCGACACCCGTAAGCTGACTGATCGTGCCGCTCGCGGAGCCCCCGAAGGCGGAGGCGACCTGGGGCGGCACCGACGACGAGAGCTCACGAGGCAGCTCCTCGACCAGGCGCGAGCCGAAGACCGTGCCGGCGATCGCGAGGCCGACGCTCCCCCCGAGCTGCTGGAACAGCGTGAGGCTGCTCGTCGCCGTCCCGATCTGCTGCGGCGCGACCGCGCCCTGCACCACGAGGGTGAAGATCGAGAACATCGGGCCGACCCCGAGCCCAGTGATGAACATCCAGGTCCAGAGCACCGGCAGCGGCGTGTCCGCGCGGAGGTTCGAGAGCAGGAACAGACCGATGCCGAGGGTGACCGCGGCACCGAGCGCTAGGAACTTGTACCGGCCGGTGCGCGCCACGATCTGGCCCGAGGCCATGGCGCTGATGATCAGCCCGCCCAGGAGGGCGAGGATCTGATAACCGGACTGGGTCGCGCTCGCGCCGCCCACGACCTGGAACCAACGCGGAAGGAAGACGATCGGGGCGAAGAACGCCATCGACGCGACGAACATGGCGATGACCGAGATCGTGAAGGACCGGTTGCGGAAGAGCCCGAGGGGGACGATTGGTTCGGATGCGCGCGACTCGACCCAGACGAAGACCGCCGCGATTGCGAGGCCGAGAGCGATAAGGCCGCCGACGGCGGGATCGCTCCAGTTCCCACTCTGCTTGTTGGTCAGCCCGATGAGGATTGGCACGAGTGCCCCGACAAGCACCGACGCGCCGAGGTAGTCGATCTTCGGCCTGGCCTCGCTCGGCCGGAATGTCGGCAGCGCGCGCCAGATCACCGCGAAGACGACCGCGCCGAGCGGGAGATTGACGAAGAACACCCAGTGCCAGCCGACCGTGTCGGTGATGACGCCACCGATCGCGGGTCCGATCACCGAGCTCAGGCCGAATACCGCGCCCACGAGGCCCTGGTACTTCCCACGCTCGCTGGCGTCGAACATGTCTCCGATGACCGCCAGAGCCACGGGGAAGAGCGCCCCGGCGCCGAGACCCTGTACAGCGCGGAAAGCGACGAATTGCCACATAGCTTGCGAGAGACCGGATAGCAGCGAGCCGATAAGGAACACCGCGACCGCGAACAACAGGACCGGCCGGCGACCGAATAGATCGGAAAGCTTTCCGTAAATCGGGCCGCTGATCGTGGCCGTCAAGAGATACGCGGTGAATGCCCACGTGTAAATGTCGTTCCCGTTGAGGTCGGTGACGATCCGCGGTAGCGCGGTCCCGACAACGGTCTGATCAAGAGCCGCGAGGAACAAGCCGAGCAGCACCGCGGCAACGATCTGGGTGCGGGTGCGGGGGTCCACCTGGGCGGGCAACGCGGTGGCTACGGCCTGTGTCATACGGGTCGTTCTCCTGTAAATGGGATCGGCTCATTCAACAACCAACCGGCCCCGGAAATTCATTACAAGGGATGCAATGTGAGATTGGTAACGAAAATCGGAGCCCACTGGGCCCCAGAGGCGTTACGCGATTGGTTCCGGTGTCCCGAGGTTCCGCGCGGCGAACGCGATCTGCATTTCGACCTGCCGGATCTGCTCGTCAACGACCAGCGAGCCATGGCCCGCGTCGTACCGGTACTCCTCGAACTTCTTGCCGAGCTCGAGGAGGCGCTCGCGATAGATGTCCACGCTCCGCGAGGGGCATCGCGGATCGTTCTGTCCGACAATGAGCAGCATCGGCACGCGGATGTGCTCCGCGTAGGTCATCGGATTGCTCTGCCGGTAGGCATCGGGCACCTGCACCGGCGATCCTCCGAACAGCGCATCGTCGTACTTTTTCAGAGGCTCCATCTCGTCTTCGTACGCGGCGATGTAGTCGCCGACCGGGACGATCGGAATTCCGAGCGACCAGCGCTCTGGCTGCGTGCCCAGGCCGAGGAGCGTGAGATAGCCGCCCCACGAACCGCCGGAGAGAATCACGCGCTTCGGATCGGCGACGCCATCGGCGACCACTCGCTCGTGCACCTTCGCGATGTCCTCGAGCTCGGTCAGTCCGACCCGTCCGAGGATCGCGTCGCGCCATTCCTTTCCGTATCCGGTCGACCCTCGGTAATTCACGAGGACGACGGCGAAGCCGTGGTCGACCCACGCCTGCACACCGGGAGAGAACGCGTCCTGGTCGTGCGCGGACGGGCCGCCGTGGACGATGAAGATCGTGGGATGAGGCCGCTGCGTCGCCGGCTCCGCGATGAACACGTGGACCCCGTCGACGTCGAGGTCGCGGAATCCCACTCCCGGCGGCGCGGGCTCGCCCGGAGCGCGGAGGACCACACTGTCCTTCAGCGAATGCGTCGCCGGAGGCAGACGCGCCGAAGTCAGCTGGTACCAGACATCGCCATCGGAACGCGGGCGGGCGCTCGTGATCGTCCCAGCTTCCGCCGCGAGCTTCTCAAGCGCTCGTGTGCCGAGGTCGTAGCGGTAGAGCTCGGTCCTGCCGCGGTGTTCGTGGCCAACCAGAAGCGCCCGGGCATCCGGGTACCAGTCGGCGAACGTCTCTCCCGGCAGGTCGAGCTCGATGTCGTCGACCTTCGAAGTCGCGGCATCGAGGATGAGGGGCTGGCTGCGGCCGCGGCGGTCGTGCATCGCGAGGAGCCGCTGATCGCCGCGCACCGGCGCCCACTGGACCGGGTCGAGACCCCGGCCCGGGCCGTCCCAGAGCTCCGCGACCGCGCGCCCGTCGACATCCAGAACGCGAATCGCAGGATTGCGGCTATCCCCGTGTTCGGAATGGGCGATCGCGACGAGCGTCTCATCGCGCGAGAGATCGACCACGTACGCCGTCTGAACATGCTGGTAGATGCGCCGCGGCGCCTCGCGGCCGCGCAAGACATAGATCGTCGTGCCCTCGTCGCCCCGCGACCGACCAAGGACACCGAAACCCGTGCCCAGGACGAGGCCCGCGCTGTAGGCCGGCTCGAGGTCGGGCGCGACGGTCTCACGCTTGCCTCCGCCGAATGGTTCGCGAATGAAATGGCCGAGCTCGTTCCCCTTGAGATCGTCGAACCACCAGATGTTTTGTCCCGACGGATCAAGGCGGCTCGCGACACGGTAACCGGTGCCCTCAGGACGATCGGTCACCTGGCGGTGTGTTCCGATCAGCCGATTCCACGCGTAGACCTCGAACCGTCCGCCGGCGTTCGAGAGGTAGAGCAGATGGTCCGGATCGTCGCGCGCCCAAAGTGGAAAGCTCGTTCGGGCGGCGCGGTACCGCCGTTTCCAGGGCGTTTCGGTGGCGGCGATCGTCGACGTGGTCAAGGACGATCGAGTGTATGTGGCACCATGCGCAGATTGCGGACCGGCTAGAACTAAGCATCCTCATGCCCTGCCTCAACGAGGCGGCGACGGTCGGCGCCTGCGTCGACCAGGCGATCGCAGCCATAGCGACACTCGGAGTTGATGCCGAGGTGATAGTCGCGGACAACGGGAGCACCGACGGATCGGCTGAGATCGCCGCGGCTCGCGGCGCGCGCGTGATTGCGGTGGCTGAACGCGGGTATGGGGCCGCGCTTCTCGCGGGCATCACCGCCGCGCGCGGCGTGTACGTGGTGATGGCGGACGCCGACGAGAGTTACGACCTTCGCGAGGCAGGGAGGTTCCTCGACAAGCTCCGCACCGGGTTTGACCTGGTGATGGGGAACCGCTTCCTGGGCCAGATCAAGCCAGGCGCGATGCCTCCCCTCCACCGATACGTAGGAAACCCGATCCTCTCCGCTCTCGGCCGGCTCTTTTTCGGGAGTCCCATCGGCGATTTCCACGCCGGAATGCGCGGGTTCAGGCGCGACGCGATCCTCCGCCTCGACCTGCGCACCACCGGCATGGAGTTCGCCTCCGAGATGGTGGTTCGCTCGACGCTCGAGGGACTTCGTATCGGAGAGGTGCCAACAACACTTTCGCCCGATCGTCGCGGGCGCGAGCCACACCTTCGGACGTGGCGCGATGGGTGGCGTCATCTGCGGTTTCTCCTCCTCTACAGTCCCCGATGGCTGTTCCTCTACCCGGGTGCCGTCCTTCTGTTGGGGGGCCTCATCGCGGGGGCTCTGCTGCTTCCGACCGTACGCGTGCACTCGCTGATCTATGCCGCCACCGCGATCGTCATCGGATTTCAGACCATCCTGTTCGCGCTGTTCACGAAGGTGTTCGCGATCAGCGAAGGCCTCCTGCCGCACGACCCACGGCTTTCGCGTGTCTTTCGCTATCTCACGCTCGAGGTGGGCCTCACGCTGGGCGCGTTGCTCATGCTCGGCGGGCTCGCGGGATCGATTTGGGCGCTCTCGATGTGGCAGTCGACGAACTTCGGAGCCCTCGATCCGTCGTCCGTAACGCTCCGGATCGTCGTCGTCTCCTCGACCGCGATCGCACTCGGTCTACAGACGATCCTGTCGAGCTTCTTCTTCAGCATCCTGGGCTTACGCAGGCGCGGGGCCGTGCAGGTGGGTCCGATCCAAGAATCCGTTTGAGGCCCTCGCACCGAGGCGGATCAGCGCGCGCCACCGACCCGCAGACCGAGCCAGGCGAGGAGAGTCCGTTCGTAGTCTGGCGCGATCGCGTCGCGCTCCTCGCGGCCACCGAGCGTGGGCGCGTGACCTGTTCCGGCGAGCCTGACGATCGTGAGGTCATCATTTCCGGCGGTCGCCGCCGCCAGCCTCCACGATTCGATGCTCGCGTCGATGGGTTGCCACTCATCGTCCTCGCCGTAAAGAAGCAGCGTCGGCACCCGTACCCGAGAGAAGAACGCTTTCGGATCGAAGTCCAGGTCTGGCCAGAACCCGGGCGCCTCCGGCAGCGTGCGCCGAACGTAGGCCTGCTCGAACCAGGATTCAGGCGCGACCGCATCGATCGAGCGCTGGGCAACCTCGCGTGGGATCCGTCCGCGCGCGTAGTCCTCCAGAAGACGGCGCAGGTCGACGATGCGGCGTACGACGTCTTCGTCATAGCCCGCCTGACGCGCGTGCTTCACCGTGCCGTACCGCATTTGCTCGGCGGGGCTCACGCCACTGGATCCCAGGAGGACGAGGAACGCGATGCGATCGGACTCGGCCGCCAGCATGGGCGCGATCCACGCGCCTTGGCTGAACCCCCAGAGACCGATCCGGTTGGGATCTACGTCTGATCGGGCCGCGAGCATCTCGACCGCGGAGAGCGCGTCGGCGACTTGGTCCTCGAAGGCAACGTCGTCGCCTCTACGTTCGTAGCGGAGCACCGCGATCCCTTGGGGAGGGAGGATCTCCGCGAGATGGCGGAAGAGATATTGGTCGCGCGATCGGTTACCGGCCGGATGAAGCGGGACGATCGCGGGGTGCAATCCTGTGGCTCGCGGGAGCGTGAGGGTCGCGGCGAGCTTGAGGCCCGCGCCGACGGTGACCTGCTGCGAGCTACCGACCGTCGCGGTGGACGCTGAAGACATCGCGGACGCCCTCGAGCTTCGCGAGCACCCGCGAGAGCTGCTCGACGCTCGTGACCTGGAGCGTCGCGTTGACCGTCGCGGTTTTGTCGGGGTTCGCCTGCGCCGACAGCGCGAGGAGGTTCACCTGGTTCTCGCTGATCACACCGGCGACGTCGCGCAGGAATCCGTCGCGGTCCCAGCCTTCGATGCGGATCGCGACCGGGTACGTCCGCGCCATCGAGCGCTCCCACTCGACTTCGACGAAACGCTCCTTGTCCGCCGTGCCCTTCACGTTCGAGCAGTCCGCTCGATGCACGGTGACGCCGCGGCCGCGCGTGATGTAGCCGACGATCTTGTCGCCGGGGACCGGGTTGCAACACACGCCGAAGCGGATGAGGAGGTCCGTGACACCCTTCACGTTGACGCCGCCCCGCGAGGTGTCGGGCGGGAGCGGCGGCGCGACCTCGGGTATGGCGAGCTGGGTGTCGTCGGTGATCCCGAGACGCGTCACGACCTGGGCGGCGGTGAGCGCGCCGTAGCCGAGCGACGCGAAGAGCGTGTCCACGTCGTGGAGGTTCAGGATCTCGGTCACGCGGCGCAGGTCCTCGTCGGAGATGTCGCCCAGCTCGCGCTGCGAGATGCGCTTCAGCTCCTTGTCGAGCAGTTCCTTGCCGTGCGTGATGTTCTCGTCGCGCTGCGCGCGCTTGAACCACGCGCGGATTTTTTCGCGCGCGCCGGGGGTGCGGACCATCGTGAGCCAGTCGCGCGACGGTCCCCGTGCGGCCTTGCTCGTGACGATCTCGACGATGTCGCCAGAAGCAAGTCGATGGTCGAGCGGCACGATGCGCCCGTTGACCTTCGCGCCGATCGTGCGATGCCCGACGTCGGTGTGGATCCGATACGCGAAGTCGATTGGCGTCGCACCGGCGGGAAGGCCCTTGACCTCCCCCTTCGGGGTGAACACGAAGACCTGGTCCTGGAAGACGTCGACCTTGAGCGACTCGACGAACTCTTGCGCATCGGCCACGTCGTGCTGCCATTCGAGAAGCTGGCGCACCCACGCGAGCTTGGACTCGTAGTCGCGGTCGCCCTTGCCGCCCTCCTTGTACCGCCAATGCGCCGCGATTCCGTACTCGGCGAGGTCGTGCATGTCCTTGGTGCGGACCTGGATCTCGACCGGCTGGCCACCGGTGCCAATGACCGCCGTGTGGAGCGACTGGTACATGTTCGCCTTGGGCACGGCAATGTAGTCGTCGAACTGTCCGGGGATCGGCGGCCACAGCGTGTGCACCACGCCGAGCGCTGCGTAGCAGGACGGGACGTCGTCGACGATGACGCGAATGGCGAGGACGTCGTACACCTCTTCGAAGCCCACGCCCTTCCGGCGCATCTTCTGGGCGATGGACCAGAGGTGCTTCGCCCGGCCCGAGAGGTCCGCGCGAATGCCGGCGTTCTTCAGCTCCTGTTCCAGCGTTTTCATCGTTTCGTTGATGTAGCGCTCGCGGACCTGGCGCCGCGCGGCGAGCTGCTCCGCGACCTCGCGATACTGCTCGGGCTCGAGGTACTTGAACGCGAGATCCTCGAGCTCCCACTTGATCTGCCAGATGCCGAGGCGGTGCGCGAGCGGCGCGTAGATGTCCATCGTCTGCCTGGCGATGCGCTTCTGCTTATCCGGAGGAAGCGGCGCGAGGGTGCGCATGTTGTGAAGGCGGTCGCAGAGCTTGATGATCACAACCCGCAGGTCGTCGGCCATGGCGAGCAGCATCTTTCGGATGTTCTCGGCCTGATGCTCGTCTCGAGACTGTCCCGATAGGCGCGACAGTTTGGTGACGCCGTCGACGAGACGTCCGATCTCCTCACCGAACTCGCGCCGCACGTCCTCGACGCTCTTTGCGGTGTCCTCGGGCACGTCGTGCAGCAACGCCGCGGCGACCGTCGCCGCATCCATGCCGAGCTCGGCGACGAGCATCGCGACCGCCGCCGGATGGGTGATGTACGGCTCGCCAGAGATGCGCTTCTGGCCCTCGTGCGCTTCGGCCGCGTAGGCATACGCACGGCGCACGAGCTCCGCGTCGCCCTCGGGATAGTGGCGGAGGATTTCCTTCGCGAGCGAGTCGGCGTCGACGCTCCCATGCCGCTGCGGGCGCAGTCGGTCGGTGATGCCCACGATGCGCGAGGTGATCGCCGAGGCGCGCTCCGCCATCAGCTGACCAACACCGCACCGCTCGAGGAACGTTCCATCTCGGCGGCCGTGCCAACCGGGCCGAAGTCGCGGAGCTCGAGCTCGACGAATCCGCGGAGACCGGTGCCGATGCTCACAACGGCGTCGACGCGGCCGGCTTCGGTCATTCCTTCGGCGTGGTCCCCACGGCGAAAGGCCATCGCGTCGAAGGTGAACCGGCCGACGGTCACCTTGCAGCGAAGATGATCGGCGTCCGCGCCCACCTGCCGGATGTCGTACACACGCACGTCGCGGATGAGGAGGTACGGTCTGGGATTTCCGGAACCGCAGGGCTCGAGCGTCGCGAGCTCGAGGGCGAGCTTGCTCGTCAGGATCTCCGGGGCGATCTCCGCGTCCACGCGGATTGTCGGCACCGGGCGCTCGCCATGAAGACGCTCGCGCACGACGGCGTCGAGCCGCAGGGTGAGATCGGGAATGCGTTCGACGGAGACGGAGAAGCCCGCGGCCATCGCGTGCCCGCCGTGCTTGATCAGGATGTCATGGCATTCGTCGAGCGCCTCAGCGATGTGGACGCCGGCGATGGAGCGGCACGAGCCCTTGCCCTCGTTCCCGTCGATCGCGATCACGATCGCGGGCCGGCCGTAGTCTTCGACGAGCCGGGAGGCGCCAAGGCCCACGATGCCCGCCGGCCACTGGGCGTCGGCGACGATCGTGATCCACGCGTCGGGACGCTCCTCCGCGCGCTCCCGCGCGCCCGCGACGACCTGCCGGGTGAGCTCCTGCCGCTCGGTGTTGCGCTGCTCCAGGCGCTCGGCGAGGGTCTTCGCCTCGTCGGCGTCCTCGGTCAGGAGGAGACGGAGGGCATCCTCCGCGTCGTTGATCCGACCGGCGGCGTTGAGGCGAGGACCGAGCACGAAGCCGATCTCGCCCGCACCGACGTGCCCCAGCTTGAGACCGGCGCGCTCGACGAGAGCACGCACGCCGACGATGGGCGCTCGGTTCAGCGCCTCGAGACCGAGCCGCGTCAGCACGCGATTCCCGCCGCGAAGCGGGACGACGTCGGCGACCGTCGCGAGCGCGCAGAGCTGCAGGAGCTCATCCTGACGCAGGCCGAACCCGAGATCGCCGAGGAGGCGCTTGGCGAGGACGAGGGCGACGCCGGCCCCGGCAAGCTCCTTGTCGAGCGACGGATCGCCGGGACGCCGAGGGTTGACGAGCGCGTACGCGTCCGGAAGCTCGGCCGGCGGGTGATGGTGGTCTGTGACGATGAGATCGACACCGAGCTCGCGCGCGAGCCGCGCCTCCGCCACCGCGGTGATGCCGCAGTCGACCGTGACGATGACCTTGGCGCCATCCTGGGCGAGGTGACGAAGCGCCCCGGCGTTCAGGCCGTAGCCCTCCTCGTAGCGATTCGGGATGTACGCGCCAACCACCACCCCGAGCTGACGGAACGCCCGCACGAGGATGGCCGATCCGGCGATCCCGTCGACGTCGTAGTCCCCGTAGACGACGATGCGCTCGCGAGCCGCGAGCGCACGACGGAGTCGCTCGACCGCGGCATCCAGATCGAGCATCGGCGGCCCCTCTTCGGTAGGGCGCGCCGCGAGGAAGGCGGCCATCTCGGCCGCCGCGAAGCCCCGGCAGGCGAGTACCTGAGCGACGAGCGCGGGGATACCATCCGGTACATCCCGGGCCTTTTTGGGCATGATCCAGCGCCGCTGCGCCATGAGGGCCATGTGACCTTCAAGTATCTCGCACGGGTGTTCACCGTCGCGGTCGCGGTGGCCTCGTGCACGCCTCCGGCGACCTCTCCGAGCGCCGCGCCCACCGGCGTTACAGCCTCCCCCTCGTCGTTGGAGGCGTTGGTGGTGGCCGCCCGGATCGACGACACCCGGCGCTGGTACACCATCCCCGACCCTGCCCCCGTCGTCGTCACCTTCATTCGGGACCCGGCGGCGACCAGGCCGATCGTTCGGTTCCGCTCAGGCGGCGGGGAGGTGCCCCTAACACCAACCGGGACCGGCCTCCAAATCCAGTGGGCCGCTTCTCTGGACCTTCGCGGCTCCAAGCCGGGCACCGACGTGATCGATGTCATCGAGCGGGTCGCCGGTCACGAGGTCATCGTCGTTTCGAAGGAGCTCGTGATCTCCGAGCCCGAGTACGTCGTCTGGACGCTTGACTTCGAGGGCGACGCTTCGAGCGATGAAGCGATGAACAACACCGCCAGCATCGCGGACGCGCAGCGGATCCCGATGACAGTCATGTGGAACCCGCGCGTGTGGGCGACCACCCAGGTGTCGGCGGCGCGCGCCGCGGCGATGCTCGCGTGGACGAAGGCGCGCGTCGCCAAAGGCGACGAGCTCTCGCTGCACCTCCACATGTGGACGGACTTCGTGCGAGCTGCCGGGCTCGTGCCGCGGACCGTGCCGAGCTGGGCCGGTCGTGGTGATGGATACGACGTACCGATGACCGCGTATCCCGAGAGCGATCAGCGGACGCTCCTCGAATACTCACTGCGCCTCATGTCCGACCACGAGCTCGCCAGGCCGACGACCTTCCGGGCTGGTGGACAGTTCGCGAACGACGCGACACTGCGGACGCTCGCGGCGCTCGGATTTGTCGCGGACGCGAGCGCGGTGCCCGCGGGTGCGTCCGGCCGGCTCCCCTACCCCTGGACGCTGGCCGCCGACGCGCAGCCATACCGCCCCTCGGCGACGGACGCCAACACGACCGGTGACCTGCGGCTCCTCGAGGCGCCGACCATCGGCGGGAATACCTACGCGCTCAACGTGCAGACGATCCAACCGATCATTCGCGCCGATCTCTCGTACCTCGCGCCGGCTGGCGAGGCCGCCACATCGCCTCGGGCTCTCACCATCGTCAGCCACCCGGGCACGATCAACGCAGCCGAGCGCGCGGCGATCACGGCGCTCTTCGACAACCTCGCGACCCTTCGCTACGACCTCGACAAGGGGCCGCTCCGCTTCGTCACCCTCGCGCAGCTCGCGCAGGCCTGGCGCTAGGTTGGGTTGCCCCCGCCGCCGCCGACCGGCGGCACCGGCACGGGACCGGGCACGGGCGGTCCAGGCGGCTGACCCGGGACGGGCTGCACCGGAACCTCTGGGATCGCCAGCATGGGCATGTGCCCGTTCGCCCCGTTCTTCATCAGATCTTCCATCTTCGGAAGAACGAGCGTCTTGCGCACGAACGGCGCGGCCTTCTCGGGATGCGCCTCCTCCGCGTACTTGAAGACCTCGTCGAGCTCGGAGCCGATGAGCTCCTGCCGCTCGATGAGGGAGCCCGCGACCGCGTGGACCGCGTACTCCTTCTCCTGGATGAGACGCTTGGTCTCTTCATAGAGCTGGCCGAGCATGTTGTCGACGAGGACGAGAACCGCCGGCGGGTACCCGGCCATCGAAGCTGGCGCGACCATCAGCGTCGAGCCCATCCCGAGGCGGGCGACGTAGGTCAGGGCTCCGTTCGTGGCCTGCATGAGATCGGAGCTCGCGCCTGCGAGCTTCGTACCGAGGATGAGCTCCTCGACGGCGCGTGAGCCGAGCGAGACCATGATGTCTGTTTCGATCTGGCGCGCGTGGAGCTGGTGACGCTCCTCGCGCTCTGAGCTCTGGACGACACCGAGCGTCTCGCCGCGGCGGATGATCGACGCCTTCTTCATGCGGTCTTCGGGCCGCAGGTAGTAGTTCACGACGGCGTGACCGGCCTCGTGATAGGCGACGGCGCGCTTGTCGTCCGCGCTCATCTTGTGGATCGGCTGCTTCAAGCCGAGGAACCGTTGGTCCGCGGCGGCCAGCCAGTCCTTGTACGAGAGCTTGTCGCGGCCGTCCTCGTGGGCGACGATCAGCGCTTCATTGATGATGGTCTTGATGTGGATCGGGGTCCACCCGATTGAGTCCTGAGCCATCATGTCGACGTCGGTCGTTTCGTCGTGCGCTTTCTTGCTCAAGTAGTGCTGAATGATGTCCTTCCGTCCTTCGCCATCCGGCGGGTACACGATCAGCGCGCGGTCGAGTCGGCCAGGACGAGTGAGTGCCGTGTCGAGGACGTCTGGACGGTTCGTCGCGCCGATCACGAAGACGAGCGGCTTCGGCGGCACCGGACCGCGGACCAGCCCGAGCCAGCGCGCGATCTTAACCTTGAGACGGTCCTCCACGTGCTGTCCGAGCGAGTCCATCTGATTCAGAAGCGTGTTGAGGCCCATGCCGCCGCCCGCGAACATGCCCATTGGACCCATTCCGCCCTGTTGCTGTCCACCCTGGACTCCACCTCGGGACATCCCGATGGAGTCGAGCTCGTCCATGAAGAGGATGCAGGCGCCGGGTGTGCCGGGCTTCGCGTATTTGCGCCCAAGTCCGCGACCCTTTCGGAAGAGCGACATGATGATGAGCGCGTCTACGCCCATCCACATGCTTCGCAGGCTCGACGCGTCGATGTAGATGAACGGCAGCTTGGCCTCCGCCGCGATGACCCCGGCGAGGAAGGTCTTTCCAGTTCCGGGCTGGCCCGAGAGGAGCATCCCCTTGGGCATCTCGCCGCCGGCCTGCTTGAAGCGCTCGACGCCGCCGAGGATTCGGACGAGCGTCTTCGCGTGATCGACGAGGTCCGGCTGGCCGCGATAGTCGTCGAAGCTCAGGCCGAGCTGCGGGTCGTCCGGCGTCACCGTGTAGGTACGCGGGCGCGAGAGGAACCACATAAGGGCCCCGAACTGCGCGATGAATGCGAAGGCGTAGAAGATGAGCGTGATGAGAAGGCCGGGCATCTGTCCGACGAGCGCGGCGAGGCCCTCGAAAACGCTGCGGATGCCATAGAAGAAGAGGATCAGGGCGAGGATCCCCAGGAGGATCAGCAGGCGTCGCTTGTTGTGTTCGAGCACGTACGCGCTCGTCGTGAGGATTCCTCGGGCGGTCAATTCACACCTACCACCTGATCATTCGTTACCCGGAGTACGAAGCCGACGACGAAATCGATCCCCTCCGTGGTCTTTCCGGTCACCACATAGGCGGAGAGCAGTCGTCCCTCGCTTTCGACGGCGCCCACGAACCTGGTGCCGCGCACGTCGGTGATGGGCTGAAGGGCCATGTCGAGATCGGTGAGCATCGTCGAGTCGACGAGCCTCGAGAGAGTCCGCGCGTCGTCCGCCCCGATCGCGGCGATGACATCGTGCGCGGCGCGCGGCTCTTCGACTTTCGGAAGCTGCGGATAGGGGCTCTCGACCGGCCCCTTGTCGACAAACGTGTGCACGACGATCCCCGCGAGGATCCCGACCACGAAGACGGAGAGGGTCGCCACCGCCCGCGTCTCATTCACTGCGGATCACCTTGCCGCCCGAGACGGTCAGCGCGAGCGGGAAGAACTGATCGACGCCCTGCGAGTTGCGCAGCCCGATTGCGTAAATGTGCACCGAGTAGGTACCCACGCTCGCGCCGCCGATGTAGGTGAGCGAGAGCGGCTGGATGGACGTTGAGGTACGGCTCGTGTCCGCGCCCTGCAGCTCGGCGGCGCGCTGCGCGATGCTCTGGTTCGGGCGAATGCCGACGATCGAGTTTGGATCGCGCTGGAGAAGACCGAGCATGTAGGCGCGCGCGATTGGCGACTCGCCGCTAGCGCCGAACATGCCGCTGTCCTGTATGAACACGCCGACGGCCGACGCGATGACAAAGCCGGCAAACATGCCGACCAGCAAGGTTCCCGCCGACCCCGCTACGAGCCGTCTAAGCCCCACCATTGGGAGTCTACGCGCGGTATTTCCGTCATCCGCCCGCTCCGAGCGCCGCAGCAGCGAAAAGTAAGAGCCCAGTAAGTTCGGTAGCCCAGAAGTCGAGACCCTTTTCCTTCGACCCGGTGGCCATGGCGGCCGCGTGCGAGAGCAGGGCGGTCCGTTGGAAGCGCGTCGGCCCGGCGTGCGGCTTCGCGGCTGCGGTCTCAGCTTCGCTCAATGGCTCGAAGCGGTCGCCCTCATCGTGCAGCCAGAACACCGGCGCGCGGATGTCCGCCCAGTTCGCGCGCGGCGAGAGATCATCGAACACCGTCCGCATCGTCGGCGGCAGGCCCCGAAGACGAGCCAGTGCGACGTCATAGTCCGTCGCCCCGAGCGCGCGCCAGAGCGATCCCGCTTCGGTACCGATCTCGTTCGGTGGATCGGTCTCGGTCCGGCCGTCGTGAGCGCGGAGCTCCTCCTCGAGAAGCGCGCGGTCGCGGGGATCGCTGATTACGGCCGCGGCGGCGAGCGGGAGTCGCTGGCGCGCCCTTGGGTCCGGATCCCAGGCCGCCGACGCGCCTGCCCGGACCTGCGTTCGCGTGACCACGCTCGCGAGATACGTGTCGATGTCGTAATACGCCCCGAGCGCTCCGACATAGGCGGCGCGCGCCAGGGCCTCGTACCGGCCGGCTGCGGCCAGCAACATTCCCCCGCCAACGGAGAATCCAAAGGCCCCGACCGGCATTCCGCGCGAATCCGGATGCGAAAGCAATCTCGCGAAGGCCGCGTCGATGATCGCCGCCGCGCGCGGTTCGAGGGTCCCTTCGCGAATGAACGGGAACTCCGGCAGCATCACGAGATACCCCGCTCGCGCGAGCGCCTCGGCGAGTCGGGTCGTCTCCGGATCGTCGTTCCCGAGCGCCGTCGCCCCGTTCACCACCATCAGACCGGGATGCCGGTCGCCCCAGCCGGGACGCCACCAGGTCACACGCATCTCGACTCCACCGAAGGATTCCCGCGTTCCGATCACCACCGGGAGCGGCGTGATGTACTGCGCAAGGTTGCGATCCCAAAGCGCGCTCGAGTAGATGTCGGCGACCAGAATCGCTCCCGCGCCGACAGGTCGAAGGAACGGGCGCCAGAGGATCGCGATCGCGACGACCAAAACAACGACCAAAAGCTGCCGCCGCATTCGCGGCGACTCTACCTAGGTCGCGGCGGCGAGGCGCCGGTGCCGGACGCGGTCTTCCACCTCTTGCCAGAGCGAGATGATCTGGCTCGCGTTGAAGATCGATGAGTAGGTCCCCGAGACGATGCCGATGAGAAGCGCGAGGGCGAAGTTGCGAACCGAGAACCCACCGAAGAGGAAGAGCGCGAGGAGCGTGAAGACGACGGTCAGCGAGGTGATCACGGACCGCGCCAGCGTCTGCATGATCGAGTAGTTGATCACCGGGTTGAGCGCCTCGCCCGGATTGAGGCGGAGGTTCTCCCGGATCCGGTCGAAGACCACGATCGTGTCATGGACCGAGAAGCCGATGATCGTCAGGACCGCCGTGACAAAGAGGCTATCGACCTCGATCTTCAGGAAGTACCCAAGGATCGCAAAGATCCCGAGGACCACGGCGGCGTCGTGGAGGAGCGCGATGATCGCGGCGATGCCATAGCGGAACGCGGCCCAGCCGAAGTTACGGAACGCCCATGCGATGAGCAGCACGATCAGGAGGCTGGCGAGGGCGATCGACTTGATCGCGTTCTGGATGAGCTCGGCTGAGAACGACGGACTCACGACCGACGAGTTCGTGATCCTTGTGTCCGATCCGAAGGTCTCCTTGAGCCCCTGCTCGGTGCTCGCGAGCTCCGCCGGGAGCATCTCCGTGGTCCGGACCTCGACCCCGCCGCCGGCCACCCCCTGGATGGTGGCTTCGTCGTGTCCATGCGACGTGAAGAAGTTCTTGACCAGCGCGTCGTCGGGTCGGTTTGCGAAGCTGATCTCGAGAAGCGTTCCGCCCTTGAACTCGATGCCCGGCCGCAGCCCGCCGATCGCCAGGAAGAACACGCCCGGCACGATGAGGAGCGCCGAGAACAGGAAATACCACCACTTGCGCTCGACGAAATGGAACAGCACCTAAAGCGCTGGCGCCGGCCGCGGAGCGTGACGGTCAGGCGGAGGCTCCGTCGTGCGCTCCTCGACGCCGTACAGCCATCGCCTCCGCAGCGACGAGAACTCGATGGCTCCGTGCAGCAGCATCTGCGTCACGACGACCGCAGTGAAGAAGCTGACGGCGACGCCGATCCCGAGCGTGAATGCGAAGCCCCTCACCGTGCCTGTGCCGAACAAATAGAGGATCACGGCGGTCAGCACGGTCGCTAGGTTCGAGTAGAAGATCGACGGGAAGGCGCGCTTGCGTCCTTCTTCGACCGCCACGCGAAGCGACTTCCCCGAGCGCAGCTCTTCCTTGAGCCTCTCGAAAGTGAGCACGTTCGCGTCGACGGCCATGCCGATCGAGAGGATGAATCCAGCGATGCCCGCGAGGGTGAGCGTCACCGGGATGAGCCGGAAGATCGCGTAGGCCAGCGCCGTGTAGTAGAGCAGCGCCATCACCGCGAGGACGCCGGGCACGCGGTAGTACGCGATCATGAAGAAGGCGACGAGGAGAAGACCCATCGCCCCCGCGATGAGGCTCCGGTCGACGGATTGCCGGCCGAGGGTCGGCTCGACGCGCTGCGACTGGATCACCTGCAGCGAAACGGGCAGCGCACCCGAGTTGATGAGGTTAGAGAGCTGCTTCGCCGTGGCGACTGTGAAATTGCCGGAGATCTGGCCCGCGCCCGAAGTGAAGACGTTCTGGATCACCGGTGCGGAGATCTGCGAGCCGTCGAGCGTGATCTGCACCGGTTGGTTCAGGAAATCCTTCGAGAGCTGCACCCAGCGGTCCGCGTCGGCGCCGGTGAACTCGAAGTGCACGACGGGCTGGTTGGACTGATCGAAGGCGACGTATGTGGCATTGAGGTGCTCGCCGGTCAGTGGCGGCGTTAGGGATTTGTACTGGCCGGGGTTGTCTTTGTCGGGGATCTTGATCTCCAGCTTCGCCTGCTTCGTGGCGATGTCGTTCGCCTGCTGGATGTCGTCGATGCCGGGTAGCTGGAGCAGGATCTTGTCGTCGCCGACGGCTTGGATCACCGGCTCAGACACGCCGAGGCCGTTGATGCGCCGGTCGATGACCCTCCGGGCACGGTCGTTGTAGTCGGCAATGCTCTGGCCGGCCGGGATCTCGCCGGTATTCATTTGCAGCAGCAGCTGCGTGCCGCCCTGGAGATCGAGGCCGAGGTGGGTCTTGATCTCCTGGTTCACCTGGATCGGGCCGAGGTTCAGGCAGACGCCGGGGCAGCTCGGGGGAAACGGAAACGAGATCTGGTGCTTCGGGATGTCGATGAAGACCGACAGTGCGAAGACAAGGAAGACGAGCCAGGGGAACGCGCGGTTCATTGAAGAAATTCTAGAGGTTGATCACGCCTCGCGCTCACGCTTGAGGCGCTCGCGTGCGTCGCGCATCTCGCGATCGAACGCCGTCTCTCCGGGGATCGTCGCCGGTTCGCTCGCCTGCGTGGTCGCCGGAATGGCTTCCGTTGGCGGCGCCGCGGCATCCGCGGCCTTGTCGAGGAGCTTGTCGGCGTTGAGGAACTCCTCGCGAAGCTCGTCCGATGTGCGACGCAGGTCGCCGACCACACGGCCGATGTCACGCGCGACCTTCGGCATTCGCTCGGGCCCGAGGACGATCAGCGCGATGATCAGGATCAACACGAGCTCCTCGGGTCCGATGCCGAACATCAGCGGCCCGGCGCCGTCACCGCGGCACGCGCCGCGTTCGCGGCATCACGCAGCGTCCGCGCCGCTTCGGTCGCGGCGTTTGCGAAGTCGTCGCCTCGGCTCGCGTAGAGGACCGACCGCGATGCGGACGGGAGGACACCGGCACCGCTCGTGTCCATGGCCGCACGGAGCGCGAGGCCGACGTCCCCGCCCTGCGAGCCGACGCCGGGCATGAGGAACAGGCGGTCAGGCGCGAGGGCGCGGAGGCGTCGCGCCTCGTCGGGGTAAGTCGCGCCGACGACGAAGCCGCACCGGTCCGGCGGAAAGCGCTCGGCGCAGCGCTCGACGACGCGCTCGTACAACGGGCGGCCCCCCACCTCGAGGTCCTGGAAGTCTCCCGCGCCCGGGTTGCTGGTTCGCGCGAGCACGAGCGCGTAGCGGCCGCCGGTCGTGAACGGCTCGATCGAATCGAGCCCGACGTACGGAGCGACCGTCGCCGCGTCGGCATGGAACGAATCGAAGAGAGCATCGGCGTAGGCCGCGGACGTGTTCGGAACGTCGCCTCGCTTCGCGTCGAGGATCACGGGGATGTCCGCGGGGATCGCCTGCAGCGTGAGCGCGAGGACGTCCATGGCGGCACTCCCATAGCGCTCGTAGAAGGCGAGATTGGGCTTGTAGGCACAGACGTGCGGCGACGTGGCGCGGATGATCCGGCGAAGGAACCGGACGGCCGCCTGCGGTCCCCGGCCGAGCGACTCCGGGATCGATGCGGGTTCGGGATCGAGGCCGACACAGAGGATGCTGTCGTGCGCGCGTTGCGCCGCACTGAGCTTTGCGAGGAAGGACACTCAGCCGAATATGATAGGGACGCTTCCACAACAGGGAGGGGACTCATGGTTAGCGCTTTGCGCGGCCCGCTGGGGTGGGCACTGGCCGCCGGACTGGTTATCGCCGCATGCGGCGGCGGCGGAACAGGCGGAGCGTCGCCGACCGCAGCCGGCCCAAAGCTCGGCTCGGCCGAGCGCCCGATCCATCTCGCGATCACTCCGTCGGCCGAGGTCCAGCGACTCACTGCCACAGGCAACGTGATCGCGGCCGCACTGGGCAAGTCGACAGGCCTCAGCTGGAAGGTCTCGGTACCGACGAGCTACGCCGCGCAGATCGACGCCATCTGTGCCGGACAGGTCGACGTCGCCTTTATCGCTCCGCTGCAGATGACGCTCGCGCTCGACAAGGGCTGCGTAACGCCGATCGCCGCCGCGCTGCGCAAGGATGCGCAAGGAAACCTCACGACAACGTACGAATCGCAAATTCTCGTGCGCAACGACAGCGGTATCAAGACGCTCGCTGATCTCAAAGGCAAGAAGTTCGCCTTCACCGACGCGATTTCGGCGTCCGGATATCTCTTTCCGTCACTTCTCGTGAAGCAGAAGACGAGCCAGGAGCCCAAGACGTTCTTCGCGTCGACGATCTTCGCCGGCGGTCACCCGCAATCGGCGCTCGCCGTCTACAACAAGCAGGTCGACGGTGGCGCGATGTTCATCGACGCGCGCGTGAAGGACCTCCAAACGAAGGAGCTCGCGGCGGGCATGCCCGCCGACATCCTTCAGGTCACCAACGTCATCGACAAGGCGGGCCCGATCCCGAACGACGGCATCGCGATCCGAAAGGACGTGCCGACGGACGTCGCCGGTCAAATCAAGAAGGCGTTGCTCGACTACGGGACCACCGACGACGGGAAGAAGAACTACAAGGACCTCTTCGGATGGGACGGTATGCAGGAGGTCCAGGCCTCCTTCTTCGATCCGGTGCGTGACGCGGCGAAGCTCGCGGGGATCGACGTCGCAGCGGAAGCCGCGAAGACACCGCGACCGCCCGCGACCGCCGCGCCAGCGACTGCCACGCCAACCAAGTCGCCCTAACCGTTCCGACGACGAGCTGAAGAAGACCGCCGGGAGCAACCGGCGGTCTTCTTGTCTCTATCCTGCAGCGGGTGCCGGCATTTCTCGAAATCCGTGACCTCGTCAAGGTGTATCCGCGCGGGGCGCGGGCTCTCGACAGCATCAGTCTCGATATCCGGAAGGGCGAGTTCGTCGTCCTCATCGGCCTCTCGGGGTCGGGAAAGTCGACCCTGCTCCGCTGCATCAATCGGCTGGTCGAGCCGACCAGCGGACGCGTGATCTTCGAAGGCACGGACGTGACGCTCGTGAACGGGCGCGATCTCAGGCAGATCCGCAGGCGGATCGGGATGATCTTCCAGCAGTTCAATCTGGTGAGGCGCTCGTCGGTATTCGCGAACGTCCTCGCCGGGCGGCTGGGATACCGGTCGTCATGGCGGACGGTCGCCTCGCGCCCCTCGCGCGAGGATGTCGCGCTCGCCTTCGAGAACCTGGAGCGCGTTGGGATCCTCGAAAAGGCGTACGCACGCGCGGACGCCCTCTCCGGTGGTCAGCAGCAGCGCGTCGGTATCGCGCGAGCGCTCATGCAGCAGCCCCAGCTCATGCTCGCCGACGAGCCGGTCGCAAGCCTCGACCCCGCGACGAGCCATTCCGTCATGAAGTACCTCGAGGAGATAAACAAGACGGACGGAATCACCGTCATTTGCTCGCTCCACTTCCTATCGCTCGCGCGCCGTTACGCCACGCGTGTGATCGCGCTCAAGGACGGCAAGGTGGCGTTTGACGGCAAACCCGCCGACATCGACGAGGAACGATTCAAAGAGATCTACGGACAGGAGGCGATCGAGGTTGAGATCGGCCCTGAGAGGTCGCGCCCGCAACCGCTGAGCGCGACCGAGGCGGCGCTCCTTGCGCTTGCCCAGGACACCGACGTCGGCCGCGTCAGCGATCGCTGATGGCCGAGTACTTCGTCGCTCGCGGACTCCCCGTCCCACCCGAGCTCAGGCGAACACCGCTCACCGACTGGCGGCGGTGGTCGCTTATCGGAGCCACCCTCGCCATCCTCTATATCGGCGTCCGGCTGCTCGACATCGACCTGTCCCGCGCGAACCCGGAGTACGCGGGCACAAGGATCATCAGCCTCCTCCAGTGGGATCTGAGGATCCTGACGCCTCAGAACGAATTCGAGACCTTCTGGGACACCGCGGGCGGGCTCATGATCATCACGATCTTCCTCGGGGTCGTCGCGACGGCCATATCGATCGTCTTCGCGCTCCCGCTCGCGTTCCTCGGCGCTCGCAACATCATGACGGGGAATCCGGTGGCGGCGGCGATCTACGGGGTGGCGCGAGTGCTCTTCACGGTAATGCGTTCGATCGACGTGCTGATCGTGGTGATCATCTTCTCGGTCATCTTCGGCCTCGGCAGCGCGGCCGGCGTCTTCGGCCTCGCGTTCCACAACATCGGTGTCCTCGGAAAGCTGTACTCGGAAGCGATCGAGGGCATCGATCCGGGCCCACCCGAAGCGATCACCGCCACCGGCGCCACGCGGTTCCAGGTGGTCTGGGCCGCCGTGTTGCCGCAGATCGTGAACCCGTTCATCTCGTTCTCGATCTACCGGCTCGACGCGAATGTCCGGCTCGCGCCGGTGCTCGGCTTCGTCGGCGGCGGCGGGATCGGCCAATACCTCTTCCAGACGATCAATCTGTTTCAGTACAACAAGGCCGGTCTGATCATTTTCCTCATCGTGATCACGGTCGCCGCCATGGACTTCGCCTCAGCGCAAATCAGGAAGAGGCTGGTCTAGCCGGGGTAACGCCAGCGACCCGCGGGTCCTGTCCCAGGGTCGGGGTCGCGCGCTCGCCTACCGGTCCGCTCCGCCGCACATTGGATGGCCGCCTGTTGGCGCGGCCGGTGAGCGGCTCGCGCGCAACCCGCTCCCCCGTGCCACCCGCGGGTCGGGTCGCTATGAACCCCAGGCGGGTCGACTTGCGCCGTCTATGCCCTCGCCTCGGGTGAGCTTGATCGCGCTTTTCGGCGAACCGCCCGTTAAGGCATCTGCCAGATCCATTGAGTAGAGATCGATCACTCCGTCCTTCTCCCGGAGGAATGCCAGTTGCTTTCCGTCGGTAGAGAAGACTCCGTTCCAGCTCTTGCCGTCGCTCGTCAGCGCGATGTCCTTGCGGGTTCCGCTCATCTGCATCGCGTGCAGGTCGTTCCTCCCCTCGTGACGAAGCGTGTACACAAGCCACGCGCCATCCGGCGAGTACGAGGCCCGGTAAGGCTCTCCTGCTGGGGTCGTCACCGGGACCGCTGCGCGCCCGTCGGCGGGAACGAGAAGCAATCGCGGATTCCCGAGCGTGTACGACGTGACCGCCAGCGTCTTTCCGTCTGGCGACCACGACGGATCTGCGAGGTTCGAGTCCTGTGAAAGACGTAGGGGCTGCTTTCCGGTCTCCGCGTCATAGAGCACGAGGTCCGAGTACCCGTTGCCATCGTCGGCGACGACCGCGACGCGCTTGCTGTCTGGAGAGACTGCCGGGCTGTCGAACCACGTGACCGCATGAAATCCGTTGTCGGCCCTGACCAATCCGTTGATCACTACGGTCTCGGCACCGCCGGTCGCGCTCCTCGACACAACGTTCGAAAAACGGAGATGCGCCGGAACCACCTGGCCATCGACCGTGCGCTTACCCTCGATCTCCTCGACGCGCGTGAAGAACACGGTTCGGCCATCACTCGAGATGTTCGGCTGGTGCGATCGGCCGTCCGAAGTCAGCGGCACGTAGCCCTTTCCAGAGAGGACGTACACGTCGCCGCGGAGCGCGAACGCGATCGTGCCGCTCAGGTTCACGTTCGGATCGCTCGGAAGCGGAACGAGCGACACCGGCTTCGAAGGGGTCGGCGTCGGGCTGGACGGCGGCAGGAACGCGGGTCCGACCCGCAAGGCGATCCCGAAGTAGAGCACGACCAGAACCGCGGCGATCCCGCCGAAGACAAGCTCGCGCGATCGGCCCATCAGGAGGCCGCCTCGACGGCCGCGACGATCCGATCGATCTCCCCCGAGAGCGCTGGGCCGTTGACGACCTCGAGGAAGCCCTCCGTCGGCGGCTCGAACGGTTGCGCGCGCATGCGCTCGTAGATGAGTTCGTCCGCCTCGGAGTGGTCTCCGGCCGCGCGACGGTTGCGGCGTGACGCGAGCCTCGCCCGCGTGTCCTCGTCCGATGCGGTGATCCGCACATACGTCACCGGGACCCCACGGCGTCGCGCCGCCTCGATCGTTGCGGCACGGTTCCTGGCGATGAGGTTCGTCGCGTCGACCACCACTCGATGACCTTCCCCGAGGAGATCATCCACAAGCGCCGTGGCGGCGGCGAATACCGCGCGGTTCTCCTCGTCCGCGTACGACGGTGCGATGAAGAGGCGGCTTCGGAGCTCGTCGCTCGCCACGTGGGCCGCGCCCAGCCGAGCGCAGAGGAGTCGCGCGCAATGCGATTTGCCGACACCGGGAAGGCCCATCACCACGACAAGCACGGGCCGTCCGTGCGGGGTCGCGGGTACGGTCGCGATCTCAGCACGGAGCTGCGGCGCAAGGATCTCCGGGCGCGCCGCGTACGCGTGCGTCTGTGCCGCCGTCGCGGCGCTCGAAGACCGGCGGATCTTGGTCATGTCGCGAAACCGAGCGCTTTGAGCGCGTCGCGCGCCGCCGTCGCCTCGTCATACGGGCGCCTCTCCTCACCGACGATGATCGACTCCTCGTGCCCCTTGCCGGCGAGGAGGACCGTGTCGTCCGCCGTGGCGCGGCGGATCGCCTCGCCCACCGCGTCGTGGCGATCGTCGATCACGAGATAGTCGGTGCCTTTCTGCTTCCCTGCGTCGATCGCGCCTTTCTCGATCTCCTCGAGTATCTTCGCCGGCTCCTCGAGGCGCGGGTCCTCTTGCGTGATCACGAACAGGTCCGCGTACTTGGCCGCGACCGCCGCAAGCGCGGGCCGCTTCGCGCGGTCGCGCTCGCCCGCGCTCCCGAAGACAACAATGAGCTTCCCCTTGGTCAGTGGCCGGAGCAGGCCAAGCACCTTGTCCAGCGACTCGGGAGTGTGCGCGTAGTCCACGATCACGCTGAACGGTTGCCCGCTCTCGACGCGTTCCATGCGACCGCGGACCGCGCGCGCCCGCAACAAGGCATCGCGTGCGTTCTGCAACGTTGCGCCGCCGGCAAGACCGGCGGCCGCGGCCGCGAGCGCGTTGTGGACGTTGAACCGGCCGACGAGCGGGAGCGTGAGCTCGACCGACTGGCCCGATGCCGTGATCCGCATGCGCGATCCCGACGCGTCGGACGCGAGGATCGCGCCCTGCACGTCGCAGAGCGCCTCGATGCCATACGTGACGATCTTCGCACCCTCGGCCCGATCCGCCAGGTAACGCCAGTGCTTGTCATCACCGTTCAGTACGGCGGTCTTCGGTACGCCCTTGTCGGTCGACCTCGCCAGCATCGCGAAGAGCTCGCTCTTCGCCTCCAAATATTTCTGAAGCGTGCCGTGGAAATCGAGGTGCTCCGGAGAAAGATTGGTGAAGACCGCGATGTCGACCTCGGTGCCGCGGAGCTTTCGTAGCGCGAGCGCGTGACTGGTCGCCTCGAGCACGCCCCAGGTCCCGCCGGCGACGAGGAGTTCGGCGCAGAACTCCTGGACCTCGACCGCTTCCTGCGTGGTCTGGCGCGTCTCGTTCTTCCACTCGTGGTCCACGACCTTGAAGTCCACGGTGGTGGCGAAGCCGGTCTTCGCGCCGGACGCTTCGAGAACATCGGAGACCAGATGCACGGTGGTCGTCTTCCCATCGGTGCCGGTGACTGCGGCGATTTTCAACTTACGAGTGGGGTGGTCGAAAAATTCGGCGGCGAGATCCGCGAGCGCCGCGCGCGCGTCCGGCACGACCGCGACTGGGACCCGGACATCGATTGGATGCTCGGCGACGACGGCGACGGCGCCCCGACCGACGGCGTCCTTGGCGTAGACGTGCCCGTCGCGGTGGAAGCCGGGGATCGCAACGAAGAGCGCGCCTTCCTTCGTTTGGCGCGAGTCGTAGGCGATCTGGCGAACGTCGATCGACGCGGCTGCTTCGGGCACCGCGATCTTCGTCGCCTCGAGGAGCGCGCCGAGCTTCAAGAGCGAAACCGATCCAAGAGACGGAGAGCGGCAAGATAAGCCGGCTGCAACGTCCGATAGGAACGGTAGAACACCATTCTCGGGACCGCGTCATAGGCGCCGACGAAGCGACGCTCAGTCCCCCCGAATCCGCGCTTGAAGAGATAGGGCCCGTACATCGGATCATCCTTTCGCGTCACGTCCGCTGGGATTCCACCAAAATCGAAGCGACGCGCTGCCGTGCGTCGCGCTTCGATGATGCAGTGCCACAGCAGCGCATACGCGGCGTGGGCGGCCCGACCGGCATCGTTTGTGGCAGCGGTCTGGTAGACCTCGCGTTCGCCGCACCGCCAACATAAAGCCCCTGCGACCGCTTGGCCGTCGAGCTCGGCGAGCCGGATTGTGCCGAGGCCAGCGGAGGTGACCTCACTCCACATCCGACGGTAGTAGTCCCATGGGCGGGTTATGAAGCGGGCGCGACGTCCGGTCGCCGAATAGAGATCAAAGAAGGCTCGCAAATCGTCGTCGCTCGATGCCGCCCGAACCTTGACGGCTTTCTTTTCGGCTTGCCGAACACTCCAGCGAGTGTCTTTCTCCAGGCCTTTGAAGAGCACATCCTCGTCTGGCTGAAGATCCAGTTCAAGAGTCGCAAGGATGGGCTGGACGTCGGGTCCTCGATGGAATCCCGCACGTCGCAGCGGCTGCTGAGCGACCTCCGGTTCGATTTCAGGATCGACCTTGATGAAGATGACCTTCCGCTTGTTGGCGAGCTCCCCTATCTCCTGGAATGTTCGGGCAAGCTGTGACCTATCTTCGACGATGGGTCCGCGCGGAACGTAGCCGAACCCAGTCATCCCTTCCCCCTTCCAGAGGATCAATGCGCATGGCAGAGGCCCGTCACTGAAACGAACGAATTCGGGCCTCCACCCCTGGCTCTCACGAATTCGCGCCCACGTCGACGATTGGAGTACATGGCCACCCGGAGAACGCACGGCAGCGTCATCCCATCCGGGGGGCGGAATTGTCGTCACGCGCTCGCTGCGGCGAGTCGCCGGCGCGCGCCGAACCTCCAGAGCGGGAAGAGGAACGCCGTGACCGGCGTCTCGAGCGCGCCGATCCACGGGGTGATCTCGCCGCCAAAGCCGAGTTTGAAATTCTCGACACCGGCAAGCTCCTCGCCCTCGGCGAGCCCCCACATGTCGTAGCGGCGTACGCCGAGCTCCTTCATCTGCATCAGGGAGTGCCACTTGAGCAGATAGAACGGGCGGCGCTCTGAGTGCGCGCCGCTCCACCCGCCGAAGAGCTCCCACGCGCGATCGCCGATGCGAATGACGAGCAGCGCGCCGACGTCCTCGCCATCGACGCGCGCCATCCGCAGATGCAGCGCGTCGCCGAACGCCTCGACGAGCAACGCGAAGTACCCGAGATCGTGGATCCCGAACTGGTCGCGGTCGGCGACTGTCCGGAGGACTCGATGAAAACGCGCCAGGTCCGTGGTCTTCTCCGTCACGACCCCTTCGCGCTCCGCCTTGTGGATGTACTGACGGGTCTTCTTGCGCATCGCGCTGAGCAACGCCTCAGCGTCCTGCGTCAGATCCATGAGGAGGGTTCGACGCGGCTGCACGTAAACCGGAGAGCGGCGGACGCCCCGCTTTTCGAGCGCCTTCGCGAGGGCCTCGCTCTCGGCGGCCTCAGGATCGCAGAGCAGGCTCACCGTCAGGCCGCGCCCGAGCGCTTTGCGAAGCGCGGCGATCGCCTCGGGAAGCTTGTCGTCATCGACAAGCGGACCGCGCGGCGCGTACGCCACGTCCACGCCACCGACGACGCGTTTGCGGAGAACTTGGACACAGCCGACCCGCGCGTCCGAGTCTTCGAAAACGTAGCGCTCGGCGCGCCAGCCGGTCGCGCCCTTCACCTCGGCCCAGCCCGTGGATTGGAGGAGGTGCGGGCGCCCCGTCTCGTGCATCAGCCGGTCCCAGTCGCGCGTCTCGTCCGCGGTCGCCGGCCGTGCCCTCATCAAGGGCAAAGCCTATGCGGCGTCTTTGCCAGGCGTCGCGGCGGCTCCGGGCAGCTCGCGCGCAGTGAAGGTGCACTCGGGGTAGCGCTCGCAGCCGTAGAACATCGAACGGCCGCGGCCGCGGCGTCGGACGAGCTCGCCCTTGCCACACTCCGGGCAGGTGACGCCGGTCTTCTGCTGCGTCTTCTTGATGTACTTGCAGTCCGGGTAGCCGGTGCATCCGATGAACGGCCCGAAGCGGCCGCGCCGTCTCGCGAGCGGCTTGCCGCAGTCCGGGCAGATCTCGCCCTCGAGGATCTCGAGCTGCGGCTCCTTCTGTCCCTCGAGTGGCTCGGAGTAGTCGCACGCGCCTTCCGCGAGCGGCTCGCCCTTCTTGCCCTTCTTGAAGCCGGTGCACGAGTAGAAGCGGCCGTACCGACCGAGCTTGATGATGACCGGCCGTCCGCACTTCGGGCAGATGCGATCGGTGGCCTCCTCGGTCACGTCAGACTTCTTGATCGACTTCGTCTTCTCCTCGACGAGCTTGCTGAACGGTCCGAAGAAGTCGCGAACGACAGGGACCCACTCGACCTCGCCGTCGGCGATCTTGTCGAGGTCCTCCTCCATCCGCGCGGTGAAGCCCGTGTCCACGATGTCAGGGAAGTGCTCGCTCAGGAAGTCGGTGACGACGAAGCCGACGTCCTCCGGCATGAGCGCGCGGCCTTCCTTGCGGACGTACTTGCGATCGACGAGCGTCGAGATCGTCGGCGCGTACGTCGACGGCCGGCCGATGCCGTGCTCCTCGAGCGTTTTCACGAGCGACGCTTCGGTGAAGCGCGCTGGCGGCTGCGTGAAGTGCTGCGATGCGTCGAGGCCAAGCAGCTTCAGAGCCTCACCCGGCTGAACCTCGGGAAGCGGGGAGATCTCCTTCTCGGGCTCGTCGCTCGACTCGAAGTACACGCGCAGGAACCCATCGAAGAGCACGCGGCGTCCGTTCGCGCGCAGCAGGTACTGACCCGCCTCGATGTCGAGACGCGTGTTCTCGAAACGCGCCGGTGCCATCTGCGACGCGATCGTCCGTTGCCAGATGATCGAGTAGAGCTTCAGCTGGTCGGGTTTGAGGTACCGCTTCATACGGTCCGGGGTCCGCGAAAGGTCCGTGGGCCGGATCGCCTCGTGCGCCTCCTGCGCGCCCTTCGAACGGGTCTTGTAGTGGCGCGGCTTATCGATCGCGTAGGGCGCGCCGAACTCCTTCGTGATGACCTCACGCGCCTGGTGGAGCGCGCCCTCGGCGACGTGGAGCGAGTCGGTGCGCATATAGGTGATGAGACCGACCGGGGCGCCCTCGCCGACCGCGATGCCTTCATAGAGCTGCTGCGCCAGAACCATCGTCCGCTTCACCGAATAGCCGAGCTTGCGGGATGCCTCCTGCTGCAGGGTCGAGGTGGTGAAGGGCGGCGCGGCGTTCCGGCCGCTCTCCTTCTTCTCGACGCTCTTGACCGCGTACTGGGCATCGGCGAGCGCCGCACGGTGCTTGTCCGCGGTCTCACCGTCATGGATTTCGAGCTTGTGGCCTTTGTGTTGGATGACCTCCGCCGCCAACGTCTCGCCCGCGTGGTTCGCGAGCGCGGCCTCGAGCGTCCAGTACTCCTGGGGCACAAAGGCCTGGATCTCGCGCTCGCGGTCGACAATCAGCCGAAGGGCGACGGACTGAACGCGGCCGGCGGAAAGCCCGTAGCGGATCTTCTTCC
>VBEY01000211.1 GCA_005889295.1 Chloroflexota bacterium
GAGCGGGACGAGCGCAAAGACGGTTGGCCAGAATCCCAAGCCGAGCCCGAGCGATATCGCGATCACCAGCCCGAACGCAAGAAGCGCGAGCGACGGAAGCGCTCGTCCGACATTCGCGACGTTGATCGCGATGAAGCCGGCACGGCCGGTGTGGCCAAGGTAGAGCGCGATGGGCATGGCGATGAGGAGAGCGAGGATGACGGAGATCGCGGAGAGTTCGATGTGCTCGAAGACACGGACGGGGATGCCGTGCGAGCCCTGCCAGTTTGCGGGATCCGTGAGCCAGTGGACGAGATCGCCGAGCGCTTTCATGGGGTGTGTGTCCAGGGGGTGAGCGCCCGTTGGACGAGCACGAGCGAGCCGTCCGCGAGTACGGCGAGGATGACCGAGCCAAGCGCGCCGACGATAAGCGCCGTACTGAAGAAGAGCTGGATGCCGAGCAGGATGAAGTACCCCATGCCGCCCTGGCCGATGAGCGCGGTCACGGTCACGAGCCCGATCGTGGTGATCGTCGCGATTCGTATCCCGGCGAAGATGACGGCGAGCGCCAGCGGAAGCTCGACGCGCCAGAGGATCTGACGATCGGTGTACCCCATGCCGCGCGCCGCCTCGCGGACCTCGGCGGGAACCCCGCGAACTCCGGCGACGATATTCCGGATGAGGATGAGCAGCGTGTAGCTCACGAGACCAATCTCCGCGGTAAGCAGGGAGAGCCCGGTATACGGAATAAGCAAGGCGAAAAGGGCGAGGCTCGGAATCGTGTAGAGGATCCCGGTCGTCCAGCTAATGGGACCGTAGAGCCTGGGGACCCGCAGCGCCGCCAGCGAAAGAAGGAATGCGATGAGGAAACCGACCGCGACGGCGATAAGGGTCAGCTCGAGGTGCTCGCCGACCCGCTGGCCGATCTCCCCCGCATGACTTAGGAGCCAGTCCCAGCGGATGAGGGGCTCGCCCGGGGTCATTTCGGCTGCTCGCTACGGAGAAGCCTGCCGATGTGCGAGAGCGTCAGCACCCCAAGGTACCGGTCGCCGTCGCGCACCATCCCCGTCTGCGTCTCGGACGCAAGCATCTCGGCGAGCGCATCCCGTAGGCTCATCGCCGGCGAGAGCACGGGCGCGCCGTCGAGGCGCGATGGATCGATCGGAGGATCGAGCTCCGCTCCCCCGACGGTGAGGAGCGAGAGGCGTTTCAGACCGCGGTCGCTGCCGACGAATCGCGCGACGAAGTCGTCGGCCGGATGCGCGAGGAGCTCGGCGGGAGGTGCGAACTGCACGAGCTTCCCGGTGCGCATGATCGCGACGCGGTCGCCGAGCTTGATGGCCTCGTCGATGTCATGTGTGACGAAGACGACGGTGATGCCCTGCGTCCGCTGCAGCTGCAGGAATTCGTTCTGAAGGCGCTCGCGGACGATCGGGTCGACCGCGCCGAACGGCTCGTCCATCAGCATCAGGGGCGGCTCTGCGGCCATCGCGCGGGCGACGCCCACACGCTGCCGCTCGCCTCCCGAAAGCTGCGCCGGATAGCGGTCACGCATTCGCGCTGGATCAAATCCGATGAGCGAGAGCAGCTCGTCGACACGCGCGCGGATACGCGCGTCCGGCCAGCCGAGAAGCTGAGGGACAGTCGCGACGTTTTGGCCGATGGTGCGGTGGGGAAAGAGGCCGACCTGCTGGATCACGTACCCGATGCGCCGGCGGAGCTGCGTGGGGTCTTCTTGGAGAACGTTGTGCCCATCGATGAGGATCTCGCCCGACGTCGGCTCGATCAGCCTGTTCACCATGCGAAGCGACGTCGTCTTGCCGCAGCCCGATGGCCCGATGAGGACGGTAATCCGCCCTGCTGGGGCGGTCAGACTCAGATGGTCGACCGCGACGGTGTCGCCGTAGCGCTTGGTGACCTCGCGCAGCTCGACCGTCGCGCCACGACGTTCGGCCATCGCACCAGCATGACAGCGCGGCATGAAACTCGCTCCTAGAATCGGCTTCGACTCATCAGGGGAGTGAAAAACATCCGTGGCGATTGCTGAAAAGAAGGACCTCTATACCTTCCCGTCCGCGCCCGACGCGACCTCGCCGGAGTGGCCGGGCACGCCCATCGGTGCGAGGAACACGATCACGCGCACAAAAGGCCGCACCCTCGTCCACGACAAAACGGTCGACGCGAAGCCCGGTCTCTTCAAGCGGCTGCTCGCGAACGCGTTCGAGCACATCGCCACGGCGAAGGAGCCGACCTACTCCCACGACGTCGTGATTCACGGTCTGCGCGTCCGCGCGATCACGAACAGCGAGCACCTCATCGGTTACTGGAAGGACAACTGGTACGGCGTCGACGAGTGGCAGCGGATCACCGGGAAGAAGCCGGGCGAGACGCCAGACGTGCTCGTCGTCGCTCTCGGCCGGGTGCCGAGCGAGGCCGAGGCCGCGTACTACTCGCGGCAGAACGACACGGTGATCTTCTTCAACACCAGCTACTACGGTCAGCTCAAGTCATGGGTGCTCGGTGCCGTCGGGCGCAAGCTCGCGGTGGAGTACGGCATCCATTCGATCCACGGCGCCGTCGTGACGAAAGACGGCAGGGGGATTCTCTACATCGCGCCGACGGGCACCGGTAAGTCAACCTCGACGTACGGCGTCATGGAGTTTCCCGGCACGCGCTTCCACTCAGACGACTGGGTCTACGTCCGCTACGCGTATCGGACCAAGGACGGGAAGGTTTTCTCGCCGGCGCGGATCCTCGATGGCGGCGAGGAGGTCGCGAAGGGCTACCAGACATACAGCTGGCTCGAGGCGCATCGTTCCAGCGACGCGACGGTGATCGGCCGAGGGCTCGACGACCGCGAGGTGACTGCGAGCGTGCGCGAGCTCGACGTCGATCATCCGGAGGCCTACGCGTACACGAGCGAGAAGGTCTTCTACCTACGGTCGAACCTCGTCGAGAACTTCCCACAGGCGGCCTTCGACATGATCCGCTCACGTCTCGAGAACGCGCCCGACGTGACGGGAGAGTTCATGGCCGAGAACAAGGCGACCATCGACGCGGTCGCGGCGAAGCTCACCGGAAAGTCACCGTTCGACAAGATGGACGAAAAGACGTTGCGCGACACCGTCGCACGTTTCTTCGCGTTCGAGAACACGCGCGCGATGCTCGACATCACGACTGTGTTCCCGAAGGATCGCGTGTTCACGAATCCGATGGAGCCCGCGCGTATCCACGCCGTCATGCTGATCAAGCGCAACTTCGACGAGGACGTCGTCATCGAACGCCTCGGGATCGACAAGTTCATGGCGCGTCTTCTCGTCGGGCGCACGCCCGCTGGGACGAAGGAGATCGTCTACAACTCTTACCGGGCGGTCGACGACAAGAGCGAGCGCGCCTGGATCGACACGATCGAGGCCCAAGGCGTCGAGCGGATGTGGTCGGAGTACCAGAAGGCCAAGGACAAGCCGGAGACGCTCAACGAAGAGATGGAGATGTTCCGGATGCTCTTCAAGTCAGCGGCCGCCTACGATCTCAACACGGTCCTCCAGAAGGACAAGGCCGTGACCTCGAAGATGGAAGCGGTTCACAACACGATGCGTGTCATCGTGAAGGCGCTCGACAACACCAAGGAAACGTTCCGCTACGGCATCGCGGACTATCGGGAGTTACTGAGCAAGTAGCGTCGCGCAATGAGACGCACGTAGCCCCCTGCTAGTTCTCCCCCTCCTGTTCGCAGTCGTCGTTGCGATCTCTGTCGTTGTCGACATGCGAGTCCCTGTCGTTGTCGACATGCGAGTCCCTGTCGTTGTCGACATGCGAGTCCCTGTCGGTGTCGTCGTTCGAGTCCCTGTCGTCGTCGCAGCCCTGGGTGGGCGGCGCTGAGCCAGCGAAGGTCTCGATGAACGTCCCGCTCGCTGTACCGGGGCTCGGCGGATCCCCAAGCGACGTTGTGTTGAACTGGAGGGAGGCCGTCGCCAAACCACTGGCCGGTCCAACGAACGCGGGGACTCCGGCCGGAGGTGACCCGGGCGCGCCGTTCGCGGTGTAAGAGAGGGTCGCATTCAGCGTTCCGAGCGCGTTGTTGAACTGGCAAATGAACGGCCCGGTGCCGGCGAGGCTTAGGGTCTTTATCCCGGTGACGTAGGGCTCACCACTTGCGGTGCTCGCCACGCTCCAGCTCGCCGTCCATCCGGTGATCACGCCACCCGCCAATGTCACCGTGCCGGACTCGACGTAGAACCCGGGGAACGGCCCGGCAGCGACAGCCGTCGATCCGGTCGCTGTCGCCGAGACGTATTTGACGGTGCCGGACACGAGGTCCACGCAGTTCGCGGTGACAGCGGGCACGACATCGACGGAGGCAATGGTCCACGTTCCAGTGAACGTTTCTCCAGCCAGGCTGCTGGCGGCGATCGCCACGCTCGTGGTTAAAACGCTCGACAGAAGAACGACGAACGACGCACTAACCAAACGCATCGGCCGCCTCCACCTTCCTAACTTGACCGAGCGAGGACGCTAGACCCAATCGATGGCGAGAGAAAGCAGGCAACCGAGCGAGCAGTACGCTCCGGATTGAGATGGGCCCCTTCGATCGTTTCAACGACCGCGCGAAGCGTGTCCTGGCCCTGGCGCAGGACGAGGCGATTCGATTCAACCACAACTACATCGGGGTCGAGCACCTCCTGCTCGGGCTCGTTCGCGAAGGCGAAGGCGTGGCCGCTCGGGTCCTCGAATCGCTCGGCGTCGAGCTCTCGAAGGCGCGCACGGCGGTCGAGTTCATCGTCGGTCGCGGCGACTCGACGACCTCACCCAGCGAGATCACGCTCTCCCCGCGCACCAAGAAGGTGATCGAGCTCGGGATCGACGAGGCGCGCAAGCTGGGGCATAGCCATGTCGGCACCGAGCATCTGCTGCTCGGGCTCGTACGCGAGGGTCAAAGCGTTGGCGCGGGTGTCATCGAGTCACTCGGGGTGAGCCTTGAACAGATCCGTCACCGGGTCATCGAGGTGCTGGCGAAGCAGGGGACTGACATATCGACCGCGGCCGCGGCGGGTGTCGCCCCTACAACCGGCGCGAGGGTCATTGGGAGCTCTCACACGATCACTTCGGTCGATCGCCTCGACGCGGCCGGCCAGAGAGCGCTGGCCCGCGCGTACTGGGAGGCCGGGCGAGCCAACGACAAGGAGGTCGCGCCCCATCACCTCTTGCTCGGGCTCGTCACGAGTGGCGAGGCCTGGACGCAGTCGGTCCTCGCCCAGCTCGGCGTTGACCTCGCGGAGCTCGTGACGCGCATCGACGCCGCAGCGCCGCGAAGGGAAGGGCCGCGACCGTCCGGCCTCGACGAGCATATGGGGCTGAATGACGTTTTCGCTCGAGCCGCCTCGCTCGCGTCCGCGCGAAACCGCGCGCTTATCCGCTCCGGACATTTGCTTCTCGCGATCGCGTCGGTCGACGGTGTCGGCGCGACGGTATTGAAATCGGTCGGCGCGACCCCAGAGCGCATTCGTGAAATTCTCGACAGGATGAAGGAATGAACATCAACATTTTCGATAGCGCGATCATCGTTGCCGCGATCGCCGGTGGCATCACCGGCGCGCTCGTGGCGGTGGTGGTCTCCCTCGGCACGATTCGCGCGCAACGCCACCTGGGCGGAACGACGTTCGGCGCACCACAACCGAGCAGCGA
>VBEY01000212.1 GCA_005889295.1 Chloroflexota bacterium
AGGCCGCGGCCCGCGTTATTCCGGCACAGCCGCAGGCGCCGTCGCAAGCGGTCCCCGCACGTTCGGCTCCCGTGCCGTCGCTCGCCGGTGACGAGCTCGTTCCGCTCACCCAGATGCGGCGCGCGATCGCGAACAACATGGTCCAGGCCTGGAGCGCACCTCACGCGCACGCCGTCATGGAGGTCGACATGACCGACCTCATGCGATACCGCGAGCGCGTGAAGGGCGAGTTCCAGGAGCGCGAGGGGTTCGACCTGTCTCCCGCGGCGTTCATCGCGAAAGGGGTGGTCGAGGCGCTCCGCACGGTGCCGCAGGTCAACTCGAGCTGGACTGATCAAGGCCTCATCCGCCACCGCGAGCTCAATCTGGGCTACGCAGTGGCGCTCGGCGAGGATGGGCTCATCGTGCCTGTCATCAAAGACGCCGACGGAAAGAGCCTCGCTGGCCTCATGCGATCTATTCGTGACGTCGTGGATCGGGCCAAGGCCCGGCGTCTCACGCTCGATGATCTCTCGGGCGGCACATTCACGCTGAACAACACCGGCCCACTCGGGACGGTCGTGTCGAGCCCCATCGTCCCGCCCGGCCAGGCGGCGATCCTGTCGTCGGAGTCGATCCGCAAACGGCTCGTCGTGACGGACGACGATGCGATCGCCATCCGGCAGATGATGAACATCGTCATCGGCTTCGATCACCGCGTTGTAGACGGGTCGACTGCGGCGCGCTTCCTCACCGCCGTGCGCGACTGGCTCCAGACCGTCGGCACGTCGGTGCCGGTGTACTAGTGGCTGAGCTCGCACCGATCAAGTTCGAGATGCCGGGCGAGGTCGAGCGGCCACGCTCGCGTGGCCGCGGCGCCGCGAACACCATCGTGCCGATCGATCGCGCGCGGCCGGAATGGCTCAAGGTCCGTCTCCCGATGGGTCCCGAGTACGAGAACCTTCGCCGGCTGATGCGATCGAAGTCGCTCCACACCGTCTGTGAGGAGGCGCACTGCCCGAACATGGCCGAATGCTGGGGCGCGGGTACCGCGACGTTCATGATCCTCGGTGACACCTGCACGCGCTCGTGCGGGTTCTGCGCGGTGAAGACCGGGCGTCCCGGGATCGTCGACGTCGACGAGCCCATGCGCGTGGGCGCCGCGGTTGCCCAAATGGCGCTCGGTCACGCCGTGGTCACCAGTGTGAACCGCGACGAGCTGCCCGACGGGGGCGCGTCACTCTTCGCCGCGACGATCCGCGAGATCCGCGCTCAATCGCCCCGAACGACCGTCGAGGTGCTCATCCCGGACTTCGTCGGCGACCCCGCCGCTCTTGATGTCGTGCTCGCCGAGCGACCGGAGATCCTGAACCACAATGTCGAAACCGTGGAGCGTCTCTATCCGCGCGTGCGGCCGCAGGCGCGCTACCCGCGTTCGCTCGAGGTCCTCCGTCGCACGAAGGAACGTGCGCCCGAGCTCGTCTGCAAGAGCGGGATCATGGTCGGCCTCGGGGAGACTCGCGAAGAAGTCATCGGCACGATGCGCGACATCGCAGCGCAAGGGACCGATGTCCTCACGATCGGCCAGTACCTCCGTCCGTCGCCGATGCACCTGCCGATCGAGCGGTACTGGACTCCGCAGGACTTCGTGTCCCTACGCGACGAGGGCATGAGGATGGGCTTCCGTCACGTCGAATCGGGACCGCTGGTGCGCTCGTCGTATCACGCCGAGCGGCACGTCGGCCTTGGGTAAACCACTGCACGCCACCTGGCTCGGACGGGTGCCCTACGTCGACGCCTGGCGAATTCAGGAAGCGATCGCGACACGGGTGCGCGAGGGTGGCGCGGAGCGCTTGCTGCTCCTCGAGCACGATCCCGTCTACACGATCGGACGGCGCGGGACGACGGAACACCTGCTCGTAGGCCCGGATGTCCTGCGGGCGGCCGGCGCGTCCGTGTACCGCGTCGATCGCGGAGGAGATATCACCTATCACGGCCCCGGCCAGCTCGTGGGTTATCCGATCACCGCGTTCGCCGAAGGCGCGGACCTGGTCGCATACGTCCGCGCTATCGAGGAAGCGATCCGCGATGCGCTGCAAAGCTACGCCGTCGCGTCGCGGACCGAGCGGGGAAAGACCGGGGTCTGGGTCGATCTACCGGATGGACGGCCCGCGAAGATCGCGGCGATCGGCGTGCGCGTCTCGCGGGGCGTCACGACTCACGGTTTCGCGCTCAACGTGTCGACCGACCTCGCTGCGTTCGAGCGTGTCCTGCCGTGCGGCTTCCAGCACGAGGTTGCCTCCCTCGAACGGCTCGGCGTGACCGCCCGCGTCTCCGAGGTGAGCGACCGGTGCGCCCGCGCGGTGGCTGCCCGACTCGGACGTGATCTCGTCGTCGACACGTCGGTCGAACCGCCACGTGATGCGGAAATCCCCATGGACGCGCCGGTTCGCACGGCGCTCGACCTTCTCGCGGAGCCGCTCCCGGCGTAGTTTCGCGCGTTGCGGATGAGCACTCATGCATTTGCGGTAGCTCGAGACCATGCCGCTGAATGGTCCTGGGAGAGCCGTCACCCAGTCGGGTGACCGAACGCGCTATGGAGACACATAAACCCGAAGGTAACGTTCTGTCTTACGGTGGGAATGAAGTTCAGCAAGCCAGAGATCACGCGGACCATCGGTCCCGAGCCGATGGTGTATCTGGACGCGGCGGCGATCACCCAGCGGATCGGGAGCATCTCGCACCCTGAGCAGCCGGCGCCGGCGCCGATCTACCAGACCGTGATCAGCCACCAGCAGCCATTCGAGGCGAAGTGGCGGAGGGCGCTCAGGCCCCGCTAGATCACACGCTCGGCGCGAAGACGGATGGCCGCGGCCGCTATTTGGTCTTCTTGCCGATGGTGCGGATGAAAGTCTCGATCGGGATCGCTGAGAGCGTCTCGATCTGTACGGTGCCCCGAGCGCCGAGGCCGACCGAGACCCGCGCGATCGTCTCGTTGTCCTTTGCCTCCACGATGTTGACGAAGTCATAGCGCCCCAGCGTCGCGTACTGCGCCACCACGCGGGCGCCCATGGCTTCGATCTCTTCGTTGACCTTTTTGATGCGGCGCGGGTTGGATTGCAGGGTCTTGACGCCAGCCGCGGTCACCTTCGTCAGAAGGACATACGTCGCCACAGCTCTCCTCCAGCCCCATACTCGAACGCGAGCATATGCCGACGTTCACTCGGGCTCAGGCCGAAGCCCTCCTCCCCAAGGTCCGTCCGCTCCTCGAAGACCTCCAGCGCCGGAAGGCGTCATACGATCGGCGGCCGACCGATCCAGTCGCGAAAGAGATCAACGCACTGCTCCTCGAGATCGCGCGCCTCGGCGTGGATGTGAAGGACCCGGACCAGGGCCTCATCGACTTCCCAGCGATGCGGCGCGGACACGAGGTGCTGCTCTGCTGGAAGCTCGGCGACGGCGACCGCATCAGCTTCTGGCATGACATCGAGACGGGGTTCGCGGGCCGCAAGCTCATCGAAGACTAGCGGCGCACATTTGTGCGACAGCGTTCGCACATTTTGACGACGTCTTCGCACGTTTGGAGGACAGACACGCACGAGGTGTTCTGTCTAAATCTCGTGGTTGGAGAGCCACGACTTCGCCTGGGCCGCCGGATTCTTCGACGGCGAGGGTTGGGCGAACCGGTCCGGGCGAGGAGTGCAGTCGCGCATCAACCAGGCCGGACCGGACGGTATCCCGGAGGTCCTCACGAAGTTCCGGCAGATCGTCGGTGTCGGACGGATCAAAGGACCGGTCATCGTCGATGGGAAGCAGCCGCTCTACTACTGGGAGGCCACGTCCCGATCGGACCTTATTGACGTAGTCGAACGGATCGGACCATGGCTCTGCGCGGTCAAGCGCGCAGAGTTCGAGCGAACGTTAGACGGACCGCTGCCAGCTCAGGTCTGGCCAGGCTCGATGAGCGAAGAGCTCGCATGGGCCGGCGGCTTCTTCGATGGCGAGGGGTCAACCTATCTGGAGAAACACCGCACTCATGCTGGTTACCTCGTCCCGAGGCTCTATGTGCCTCAAGTCGCGGAGGTCGGCATCGCAGCGGAGCTCCAGCGCTTGAAGGCGGCCCTGGGCGGGCTTGGCGCGATCTCTGGGCTAAGACGTGGAAAGGGGAAGTCGAAGCCCTATCGGCGTTGGCGTGTCTCCGCGCCAGTCGATGTGCACCTAGGGCTCCATCTCTTATGGCCATTCATCGGCCACGTCAAGCGAACCCAAGCGCAATGTGTCTTGCACGTCATCGATTCGCAGCCTGATCTGCCGCGGGGGAATCCCGCGTTCGGTGTAGCCGGCGCCCGCTATTGCCTGCGAGGACACGACAAATGGAACGCGCGCATCAGACCGTTCAAGGGGCGCGGAAAAAACGAAGAAGATCCTTTGACCCACTTTCGGCAATGTATGACCTGCGTCCGCGAGTACGCGCGCGCGAGGAGAAACAAAAAGCGACGGCCGTGAGGCCGTCACTTTCGTCAGTCTCCTAGCAGGTTACTTGTTGAAATAGACCTTGTTGATCTCGATGTAGTTCTTCCACTTGTCCGGCACGGCGTCTTCGGGGAAGATCGCGCTCACCGGACACACCGATTCGCATGCACCGCAATCGATGCACTCATCCGGATGGATGTAGTACATGTTGTCTGCATCCGTTGTATAAATGCAGTCAACAGGACAGACATCGACGCATGACGCGTCCTTCACGTTGACGCATGGTTCCGTGATCACGTAGGCCATCTGTGATTCGTTCTCCCGTTCCGTACATGTGGAAGAAATCGCGCGCTGATTTCTCAGCCTATCATCGCGCGACGTGAGTAGCGAAATCGCGGAGTTCCCACTGCCGGCCGATGTCACCGCGGAAGAACGCGCGACGGCCAAGCGGGAGATCGGCAAGTACACGACGATCATCAGCGAAGAACCCCGCGTCATCCGTTTCGCTGGCCGAACGATCGGTCAGACGGGACCCGTGTGGCATTTCCAATACACGCGGCTGTACCAACTGCCGAAGGGCTACCTGGCTGCGGGCCACGATCTGCACGAGGGCATCAAGGTCGCTTACGCCGAGACGCCAGAGGATCTTCCCAAGGCTTTCGACAACGATCTCGTCCGCGAATTCGTAGAGGACGAGCTCCGCTACCGCAAGATCATCGGATCCGAGCACGCCCGAGCCCAGTAGCCGCTCCCGGAAGTCGGCGCGCCCGCCAAAACGGCAACCCCCCGGGGCACCGAACGAGCCCGCCCGTGCACGCTGCTCGGACCCGCCACCCCAGGCTCTGCTTCGAGGCATCGAGCAGTTCAACGCCGGCGAGTTCTTCGAACAGCACGAGACGCTCGAGCTGCTATGGCGCGACACCACCGCACCGGTCCGAGGCCTCTACCACGGCATCCTCCAAGTCGGCGTCGGGTTTCATCATTGGCGCGGCCGCAACTTCCACGGAGCCTCCGTGCTCCTCGAAGAAGGCATCGAACGTCTTCGCCCCTTTTCGCCGGCGTGCCAGACCGTCGACGTGGCCGCGCTCATCGCCGACGCCACAGCGGCGCGCCAGCGGCTCCTCGCCATCGGTCCGGATCGGATGAGCGAGTTCGACCCTGCGAGCGCGCCGCAGGTACGCTTCGCGCGGTGACCGAAGGGGCGCGTGAGTGGGCCGAACGCCTCGGCGCAGTGGGTGTATGGACGCACGACGTGGAACGGATGTCCGCCGCGGGCGCGCACGACTACGTGCATACGATCGAGTCACTCGGGTACGCGGCGCTTTGGATACCGGAGAGCCTTGGCAGCAAAGAGGCGTTTGCGCACGCGAGCCTGCTGCTCACCGCGACGAAGAATCTCATCATCGCGACCGGGATCGCCAACATCTGGGCACGTGACCCGGTCGCGATGGCGAACGGAGCACGGACGCTGGTCGACGCCCACCCCGGTCGCTTTCTCCTCGGGCTCGGCGTGAGTCACGCGCCGACCGTCAAGACCCGCGGTCAGACCTACGCGCATCCCCTCGAGTACATGCGCCGATACCTCGACGCCATGGATGCCGCTCCGTACGTCGGCCCGAAGGTCGACGTGCCACGCGTGCTCGCGGCTCTCGGGCCGCAGATGCTCCGGCTCTCGGCGGAGCGCACGCTCGGCGCGCACTCCTATTTCGTGCCGGTCGAGCACAGCGCCGTCGCTCGGAAGGAGCTCGGCACCGGTCCACTCCTCGCCGTGGAGCAGGCCGCGGTCCTCGATGAGGATCCCGCGACCGCGCGTGCGACGGCGCGGCGGCACATGAAGCGGTATCTCGAGCTCGATAACTACACGAACAATCTGCGGCGCCTCGGCTGGACCGACGGGGACCTTGCTGGCGGCGGCAGCGACAAGCTCGTCGACGCGATCGTGGCGTGGGGCGGTACCGGCGCGATCAAGTCGCGGATCGACGAACACCGCAGGCGCGGCGCCGACCACGTGTGCCTTCAGGTGTTGCGCGCCGATCCCAAAGGCCCGCCGACCACGGACCTCGAGCGGATCGCGAAGGCGGTGCTCTAGCCTCCGTCCTTCTGCGGCAGGTCCACCGGCGCGAACCCCGGCTGGTCCCAGCCCAACACCGTGTACGGCGGGAGGTTCACGGCCTCGACCCCGCGTAGCTCGGGGATGTCGTCGAGCAGGGCCCGCTCGATGCCGCTCTTCAGCTGCAATGTCGCCACCAGCCGCCCCGTGCGCGGGCGCGTGACCGAGACGCGGATCTTCGCTACGGCGTCCTCGACGTCCACCAGCTCCACGTGCCCGCCGGTCCGCCTGAGATAGCGCTCCATCTCGGCGATCTTGGCGGCAACGCGCTCGGCGAGCTCAGCCATCCTGAGCGAGCATACGGAAACCATTTCCAGGAGGTCCGCCGTGTGTTATCCGCCGCGCGCCCGCCCGCCCGATGTTCCGCTCGACCTGTTGCCGCCGATGACCGGTGGGGCGGGTGGAGAGGATGTCGTGGTGACGAGCGCGGACGGGACGAAGGTCCGCGCGTATCTCGCGCGCGCATCCGGAGGGGACGCCGGCGTTGTCATCGCGCCCGACGTCCGCGGCCTGCACCCTTTCTACGAGGAGCTCGCGGAACGGTTGGCGTCGGCCGGTGTGCACGCGATCGCCTTCGACCTCTTCGGGCGAACGGCGGGGACCACTCGGCGCGCCGACGACTTCGATTACATGCCGCATGTCCGGCAGACGACCCCGCAAGGCGTGTTCGCCGACATCGCCGCGAGCAAGGCGAAAATCGAGGAGGAGACCCCAGCGCGTCGCCTTTTCGTTCTCGGCTTCTGTTTTGGCGGACGGATCGCGTTCCTCTCCTCGGCGTATGTGCCGGGTCTCGCCGGGGTCGTCGGGTTCTATGGGCGGCTTGGCAAACGCGAGAACGAGACCTGGCCGGTGCCGGCGGAGGAGGCGAAAGGCATGCGCGCGCCGGTCCTCGGTCTGTTCGGAGGTGACGACCCCGGCATCCCGGCGTCGGACATCGCCGCGTTCGACGACGCACTCGGCGCCGCGAAGCGACCGCACCGGCTCCAGACCTACCCCGGCGCCCCGCACTCATTCTTCGACCGAACGTTCAACGAGCACAAGGCAGAGTGCGACGATGCCTGGCGGCGAGTCCTCGCTTTCATGCGGAGCGGCGACGCGGCGAAGGCGACATGACGATCGACGGCTCGATC
>VBEY01000213.1 GCA_005889295.1 Chloroflexota bacterium
GTCCCCCGCGCGTCCCTGGCGACGCGCTCGTTGAAAGCGTCGATATCGTCGTAGAGCTTGGGATCCTCGCCGCTCTCCAGCACGGCGGTGACACGCTTCGGGACTGTCTCCTCCCAGGCCGCGAGATGAGCGACGTTCTCGTTGAGGCTCCAGCCGGTGCTGAGCTTCTCGCCGAACCGCTCGCGGGGCAGGGCCTCGAGCGCCGAGCGCAGGGCGCGATGGCCCTGGCTGATGCGCCGGAGCAGGTCGACCTTAGAAATAACCGGGGTCGTGGTACTCACCGAACACCTCCTTCAGCACAAGTACCTGCTCGCCGACGCTTGCGTTTGCTCGCCCGCACTCGAGGAACCTGGGCATGAGCTCGGCGCCGCTTTTCGCGGCCTGTCTCAGTGCATCGATTGATTCATTCCAACGGCCGCGGTCGCGGTTCTTCCGCGTCTCCACGAGTCGTGCGACTTGCTTGCGCTCGACCTCGGGGTCGATCGCGAGGGTCGGTATCGGAGTCTCCTCGGTCGTCGCGTACTTGTTGATCCCGACGACGACCTTCTCGCCCTCCTCGACCTGCTGCTGGAAGTGGAAGGACGCTTCGGTGATCTCGCGCTGCGGATAGCCGCGCTCGACCGCGTCGACCATCCCGCCCATCTTCTCGATCTCCGAGAGATAGCGCTCGAACCCCTGCTCCATGCGCTGTGTCAACGACTCGAGGTAGTAAGAGCCGGCGAGCGGATCGATCGTGTCGGCCACGCCGGACTCGTGAGCGATGACCTGCTGCGTTCTGAGCGCGAGGGTGACCGCTTCCTCAGTTGGCAAGGCATAGGTCTCGTCGAGCGAATTCGTGTGGAGGGATTGTGTCCCGCCGAGCACCGCGGCGAGCGCCTGCAGCGTTACGCGCACGACGTTGTTGTACGGCTGCTGCGCCGTGAGCGAGACGCCCGCGGTCTGCGCGTGCGTGCGCATGAGCAGGGCCCGCTCATTCTTCGGGTGGTAGCGGCGTTCGATCTCGCGCGCCCAAATCCGCCGGGCCGCGCGGAACTTCGCGATCTCCTCGAAGAAATCGTTGTGAACGTCGAAGAAGAAAGAAAGATGCGGGACGAAATCGTCGACGTCCAGGCCGGCCTCCACGCCCCATTTCACGTACTCGAGCCCGTCGATGAGCGTGAACGCGAGCTCCTGCAGCGCCGTCGCGCCCGCTTCGCGGATGTGATAGCCGGAGATGGAGATCGTGTTCCAGCGCGGGACCTCGCGAGAGCCGAAGCGGAACGTGTCGACAACCAGCTTCATGGCGGGCTTCACCGGGACGATCCACTCGCGCTGGGCGATGTACTCCTTCAGCGCGTCGTTCTGGATCGTTCCGCCAAGCCGGTCGAGCGGGATGCCGCGCTTCTCGGCCGCCGCGAGATACATCGCCCAGACGATCGAGGCGGGTCCGTTGATGGTCATCGACGTCGTGACGCGGTCGAGCGGGATGCGGTCGAAGAGGATCTCCATGTCGCGCAGCGTGTCCACGGCGACGCCCTCGCGGCCGACTTCGCCGCGCGAGAGTGGGTCGTCCGAGTCGCGGCCCATGAGGGTCGGCATGTCAAACGCGACGGAGAGCCCGTCGACGCCGTGCTTCAGGAGGTAGTGAAAGCGCTCGTTCGTGTTCTCCGCAGACCCAAACCCGGCGAACTGCCGCATCGTCCAGAGACGGCCGCGGTACATCGAGGGCTGGACACCGCGCGCGTACGGGAATTCCCCAGGGAAGCCGAGATCGCGGTCGGTGTCGAACCCTTCGAGATCGTCGGCCGTGTACAGCGGCTCGATCACCTCATCGGAGAGCGTCGAGAAGCGAGCCTTCCGCTCCGGGTGCTTCTTGATGGCGGCGCTGTAGGCCCCGTCCAACCAGCGCTGCTTCTTGGTGCCCGTCTTCTGAATGGTCATGCTGCGAGGAGCGACCGCGCGATCACGATGCGCTGTATCTCGCTCGTCCCTTCATAGATGGTCGTCGCTCGTCCGTCGCGCGCGTAGCGCTCGACGGCGTAGTCGCGCATGTAGCCGTTGCCACCAAAGATCTGCACGGCGGCGTGCGTGGCACGTTGCGCCATCTCGCTCGCGAACAGCTTCGCCATCGCGGCCTCGCGCGTGAACGGCCGACCGCGGTCGCGCAGCCACGCCGCACGGAGCGCCAGTAGGCGCGCCGCGGCCAGATCGCTCTCGGCCTTGGCGATGGAGAAACGGAGTCCTTCGAAGTCTGCGATCGGACGGCCAAACTGCCTCCGTTCCTTCGCGTACGCGCGAGCGAGTTCCAGCGAACGGCGTGCGATGCCAACGGACTGCGCAGCGATACCGATGCGCCCGCCGTCGAGCCCGGACATCGCGATCGCGAAGCCCTTGCCCACCTCGCCCAGCACCGCGTCATGCGCGACTCGCGCGTCTTCCAGGACAAGCGCGCTCGTGTCCGACGCCCGGAGCCCGAGCTTGCGCTCGGGCCGTCCGATCGACACGCCCGGAGTGTCGAGCGGCACCACGAACGCGGTGATCCCGGCACTCGTCCGCTCGGGATCGAGCTCGCCGACGCGCGCGAGCACGATCGCGAAGGGCGCGTAGCGGGCGTTGGTGATGAACTGCTTGCTCCCGTCGATCCGCCATCCGCCTTCGGTCACTCGTGCCGTTGTCCGCAGCGAGGCGGCGTCGCTCCCTGAGGTTGGCTCCGTTAAGGCGAACGCCCCAAGCCCGTTCCCGTCCATGAGCTTGGGCAGCCAGCGCCGGCGCTGCTCCGCGCTGCCGTTTCGGACGACCGATCCCGCGACGATGCCGCTGTTGACGGCGACACCGACGGCAAGCGACGGCCACGCGGCGGAGAGCTCCTCGAGCACCAGCGCAAACGCGACCGCGGAGGCGCCGAGCCCTCCGTCCGCTTCGGGGATCGTCATGCCGAGCACGCCGAGACGGCCGAGCTCCGCGATCACGTCCCGCGGAAGGGTCCCCTCCTTCTCGGCAGCGGGAATTCGCGGGATCAGGGTGCCTGACCACTCGGCCACGGCGCTGGCGAGGTCGCGTTCGGTTTCGCCGATGAACGGATTCACGACGCGCGCACCTTTTTCACGGCTTCCGTGAACGCCGGCACGAACTCGAAGACGTCCGCGACGACGCCGTAATCGGCGATCTTGAAGATGTCGGCGTCCGGATCTTTGTTCACCGCGACGATCACCTTGCTCGACGTCATACCGGCGAGGTGCTGGATCGCGCCCGAGATCCCGAGGGCGACGTACAGATCCGGCGTCACGGTCTTTCCGGTCTGCCCGACCTGCTCCTCATTCGGCCGCCATCCCGCGTCGGTCACGGCGCGTGATGCGCCAACGGCGCCACCAAGGGCGTCGGCGAGCTGCTCCACGAGGTGCCAGTTCTCGGGCCCCTTGAGGCCGCGACCCCCGGACACCACGACACGCGCCTCGGAGAGCGAGACCCGCTTCGCCGTGGTGGCCGTCGCCGCGAGCTTCACGAACGTGAGCTTCTCCGCGGACCCATCCGCCTCGATTTTCGTGACCTCCGGTGCCGCCGCGCCCTCCTTCAGCGAAATCGCGCCGGGGCGCACCGACACGACCGCCGGGAGCCCGAGGCGCAGCTTCGCGCGGACCTTGCCCGCGTACATCGGCTTGCTGATCTCGAGCGCGTTCCCCGCCGCCCGGAGATCCGTCACGTCGGCCGCGTACGCGCGACCGAGCCGCGCCGCGAGCCGGGCACCCAGATCGCGCCCATTCAGCGTCGCACCGAGGAGGACGAGATCGGGCTTCTCGGACTCCACCCGTTGCGCGAGCGCCGACACGAACGGCAGCGGCGAGTAGCGCTCACCGGCGATCTCGACGACGGTCGCGTCGCCAAGCTCGCGGGCTTTCGCGGCGAGCTCGAGCGTGACCCGGCGTAGCTCCGTGCCTTTGCGCTCGGCGACGACGAGGGTCTTCACAGAACCTTCGCCTCGTCGCGCAGCGCAGTCGCGAGCCGCTCCGCGATCTGCTTCGCGTCGCCGTCCCTCAGGATCTTGCCTCCGCCACGCGCGGGCGGCGGCTCCATCGAGACGACCGTCCACGTCGGCGCCGCGACATCGACACCGAGAGCGTCGAGGGGGCGCTCGGGTATGTCCTTCTTCTTCGCCTTCATGATCCCCGGGAGGGACGGGTAGCGGGGCTCCTTCTCGCTCTTGTGCACGGTCGCAAGCGCGGGAAGCGGCGCCTTCCAAACTTCGTGACCACCCTCCACCTCTCTCCAGAGCTCGACGGCGCCTTCAGCGGGGACGACCTTCGTGATCGTGGCGACGTGCGGCCAGCCGAGCAGCTCGGCGAGGGCCGGGCCGACGAAGCCCTGATCATCATCCGACGCCTGCTTCCCGCAGAGGACAAGGTCCGGCTTCGCTTCCGCGACGACCTTTGCGAGAGCGCGCGCGACAGCGAGCGGCGCCGCGCCCTCGGCCCTAACGAGCGACGCCTCGTCGCAGCCCATCGCGAGGGCCTGTCGCAGGGCGTCGCGCGAACGCTCCGGGCCGACGGTCACGACCGCGACGACCGTCGACGGGTCCGCGTCCTTGCGCTCAAGCGCCATCTCGATCGCGTACTCGTCGTAGGGCGAGATCGACCAGGTGATGCCTTCGGTGACGACCGACGTCCCGTCCGGCGCGACCTTCACGCGCACCGTCGAGTCGGGCACCTGCTTCAGCGGAATGAGGATCTTCAAATTTCCTGCTGATCCCCCGAGTACCAGAGCGCGAACCCGACGACCGCGAAGGCGACGACGAGCATCACGAAGGTGAAGGCGATCGCGAAGATGGTCTGACCGTCGGTGAGATCCATCAGTTTTCGATCCTCCCCGCGACGAGCTCGAGGACGTCGACGGGCCGGATCTGGTCCTGCACGCCCTTTGCCCCGACGCCCTCCTCCAGCATGATCAAGCAGAACGGGCACCCGCTCGCGACCTTGGTCGCGCCGCTGTTGATCGCGAGGAGCTGCTCGATCCGGCGGTGGTTCACGCGCTGGCCGACGTTCTCCTCCATCCACATGCGGCCCCCGCCGGCGCCGCAGCAGAACCCGCGCTCGCGGTTGTGCGGCTCGATCTCGACGCGCTGGACGCCGGGGATCGCATCGAGGACGGCGCGAGGCTGGTTGTAGATGCCGTTGTGCCGCCCGAGGTAGCACGGATCGTGGTAGGCGACCGCCTCGGCCGTTCCGCGCCCCACCTTGAGCTTGCCCTCCGAGATAAGGCGGTCGACGAGCTGGAGCGCATGGATGACTTCGTAGTTCCCGCCAAGCTGCGGGTACTCGTTGGCGATTGTGTTGAAACAGTGCGGGCAGCTCGCGATGACCTTCCGCACGCCGTACTTCTTGAAGGTGTCGATGTTCCGCTGCGCCTGCATCTGCCACAGGTACTCGTTGCCGATGCGCCGGGCCGGGTCGCCGTTGCAGGTCTCCTCGGAGGCGAGGATGGCGAATGAGACCCCGGCGGTGCGGAGGACCTTCACGAGAGCGCGCGCCACCTTCTGATTGCGCCGGTCGACCGACGCGGCGCACCCGACGAAATACAGGTACTCGGCGTCGGGCTTTTCGGCGAACGTCGGCACGCCCAGATCGGTTGCCCAGTCGCCGCGCGTTTCACGCGGCTCGCCCCAGGGGTTGCCGGCACGCTCGATGTTCGTCATCGCGCGCTGAGCCTCGGGCGGCGCCGATCCCTCCATCAGGGTGAGGTGCCGCCGCATGTCGACGATCTTGTCGATGTGCTCGATCGTCACGGGGCAGGCCTCAACGCAGGCCGCACACGTCGTGCACGCCCAGAGCTCTTCGGGTTTGGATTCCAGGTAGTGGGCCGGTGGCGTCGTTTCCGCTTTGGCGTCGCCGAGGAGTTTCGGGCCGTCGCGGAGGAGCTGATCGCGGATGTCGAGGACGATCTTCTGCGGATCGAGGAGTTTTCCGGTCGCGAGTGCCGGGCAGTTGTCCGAGCAGCGCCCGCACTCCGTGCAGGTGTAGCCATCGAGGAGCTGCTTCCACGAAAAGTCGCGAATGGATGCCGCGCCGAAGGTCTCCTGATTCTCGATGTCCTTGATGAGGCCGAGCGCACCTCTCGGCGTTTGCTTGCGGAAGAACACGTTCGGAAGCGTCGTGACGATATGGAGGTGTTTCGACTGCGGAAGATACGCGGCGAACGCAAGAACCGTGACGACGTGTGTCCACCAGGACCAGAAGAAAACGACGGCCGACGACTCGCCCGGGAATACGAAGCTCCGAAGGATTGCGCCGGCTATCGGGGGAGGTGTGAAGCCCTTTTCCAGGTTTCCAGCAGCGAGCCCGGCGCCCTCGAAGAGGAGCAGCGTGATCATGAGGATCGCGATCATCCCGAGGATCACGTAGCCGTCGAGCGCCACGTGCATACGCGGCGGAGGAAAGAAGACGCGACGAACCAAAGCGATCGCGATGGAGGCGAGCACCAACACGGCGAAGATGTCGATCGTCCAGGCGAACACGGCGTTGCCCGCGCCGGGGAGATGGAAGCCGATGATCCCGTCGACCAGGAGATCGACCGTCCCGATGGTGATCACGATGAAGCCCCAGAAGATGAACGCGTGCGCGAGTCCGCGGACGTAGTACGGCCGCTTCAGGAGCTTGCGCTGCCCGAGATACACGACGAGCTCGTCGCGCACCCGCCGCCAGGGGTGATCGATCCGCGCTTCGTCGCGACCGAGGCGCATGTACCGGTAGAGGCGCCACGCGCGAAGGAAGAACGCGCCGAAACCAAGGAACGTGAGGATCAGGAGGAGCGGAGCGGCGCCGGCGTAGAGACCCGTGATGATGCCGCCGCCGGTCGGCGCGATCACTCTTTGAGGATCTCTTCCGCGATGACGAGCTTCATGATCTCGCTGGTCCCCTCGTAGATCTCCGTGATCTTCGCGTCGCGATAGTGGCGCTCGGCCGGAAAATCTTTCAGGTACCCGTAGCCACCGAAGATCTGCACGCAGTCGCGTGCCGCCTTGACCGCGACGTCGCTCGCGAAGAGCTTCGCCTCGGCCGCGGCGAGGATGTGGTCCTCGCCGGCGTCCTTCAGAGCCGCGGCGCGCCACGTGAGTAGCCGGGCCGCGTCGATCTCGGTGGCCATGTCCGCGAGCATCCACTGGATCGCCTGAAAATCGGCGACCTTCTTTCCGAAGGCCTCGCGCTGCTTGGCGTAGGCGAGGGAATCCTCGAGGCAGGCGCGCGCGATGCCGACGGCCTGGGCGGCGATCGAAATGCGGCCGCCGTCGAGAGTGGAGAGCGCGATCTTGAACCCCTGCCCGAGCTCGCCGAGAAGATTCGCCGCCGGAACGCGACAGCTCTCGAAGACGAGCTGGGCAGTATCGGAACCGCGGATGCCCAGCTTCTTCTCGAGCTTCCCGACGGAAAATCCTGGCGTTCCCTTCTCGACGATGAACGCCGCGATGCCCTTGTGTTTCTGGCCCGGTTCAGTTTGCGCGAACACGATCGCCAGATTGCCAAGCGACCCGTTGGTGATGAAGTTCTTGGTGCCGTTCAGGATCCAACTGTCGCCGTCGCGCCGCGCGGTGGTGCGCATCGCCGCGGCATCGCTGCCCGACGCCGGCTCTGAGAGAGCGAAGCAGCCGATCCACTCGCCCCGGGCGAGCTTCGGGAGGTACTTCTCCTTCTGCGCATCGCTGCCGTGGTGGAGGATCGGATCAACAGCGAGCGACATGTGCGAGCAGAGGACCACCCCTGTCGACGCGCACGCCCGGTTGATCTCTTCCACGATGAGCGCGTACGAAACGGCGTCGAGCCCTGAGCCACCATACCGCTCCGGCACGTAGGTCCCCATGAAGCCGAGCGCGCCCATCTCACGGAGAATCTCGGGTGGGATCTTGCCGTGCTCGTCGATCTCGGCGGCGCGGGGAAGGACCTTCTCCCTCGCGAAGTCGCGCGCCGACCGCTGGGCGAGCTCCTGCTCTTCGGAGAGCGCGAGATCGAAGCCGGTCTCCGCGGTCGCGGTCGCCACTACAAGAGCTCGACCGCGAGCGCGACCGCTTCCCCGCCGCCAAGGCAGAGCGAGGCGATGCCCCGCTTCTTGGAACGCGCCCTCAGCGCGTAGAGCAGCGTCACCAGAAGACGCGCGCCGGACGCCCCGATGGGATGGCCGAGGGCGACCGCGCCCCCGTTTACGTTGAACTTCGCTTCGGGGATGTCCAGCTCTCTGCGCACGCACTCGATGCCGCTGAAGGCTTCGTTCACCTCGAAGA
>VBEY01000338.1 GCA_005889295.1 Chloroflexota bacterium
AAGGCGCCGCCGAGCGACTCCCAGGCATGCCAGGTCTTACCGTCCCAGTAGCGATCCCAGACCTGGCCGTCGTCGTGTAGCGCGAAGACCTCGGTCTCGCCGGCGGCTCCCCACGCCGCGGCGGCGGCCCCAGCCCGGAGCGCGCCGCCGAGCGCGGTCCAGCGCGCGGTTACTTGATGAGGCCCTGCTTCTTCAGCCATGCAGCAGCGACAGCCTTGCTGTCCGCCTTGTCGACCGCGACCTGCTTGTTCATGTCGTTCAGCTCCGCCTGGCTCAGCTTCGCGCTGACCGAGTTCAGGAGCTTCGTCAGGGTGCCGTCGTCTTTCGAGAGGAGGTCCTTGCGCACGACTGGCGCGAGATTGTCGGCCAGTTGGAGATGCTTGTCGTCGTCAAGGAGCACGAACCCCTTCGCAACGATGCTCGGGTCGCTGGTGAGGATGAGCCCGACGTCGATCTGCTTGCCCTCCAGTGCGGCGACCGTGAGCGGACCGCCGACGTCGAGCGGTTTGAAGTCCTTGAATTTCAGTCCGTACACGCTCATGAGCCCGAGGAGGCAGAAGGGTCGTTGCGGGCACTCCGGCGGGCCGCCGAGGATCATCGTCGGCGCAACGGGCTGCAGGTCCGAGAGCTTCTTTAGTGACTTGCTCGTTGCGGTGTCCTTCGTTACGACGAAACCGTTCTGGTCGGTCGCGTCGGCCGCCTCGAGGGCGGTGAGACCCTCCGGATCGAGCGCCTTCTTCAGACCGGCCAACGTTTCGTTCTTGTCCGTGGTCGGCTTCGCGATCTTCCCGTCCTTGTCCACGAAAGCGAGCAGCGTCGCGAGGTACTCGGGAAGAATATTGATCTGCCCCGTTTTCAGCGCGGGATAGACGATGTCTCGCGCACCGAGGTTGAACTTCCGAGTGACCTTGTACCCGTTCGCCTCGAGGATCTGGGAATAGAGCTCGCCGAGTGTGATCTGCTCGTAGAAGTTGGTCGAGCCGACGATCACATCGGGCTTCGTCGACGTCCCGCCACCTCCACCGCCGCACGCGCTCGCCACGACGGCGAACGCGACGAATATGGCGAGCAGAAGATTTCCGCGCTTCATGTGGGATCCTCCCCGGCCGTAGCGCTTAGGCTGCCGGCCTCGCGTCGAGTATGACCCGCTTAGGTTCGATACGAGCGGAAACGCCTAGCGGATTGCGCGCATTCCCGCGGGAACGGTCGCTCGCTCGAGTGCAGCAAATGAGACTTCCGTGGCCACGGCCAGCAGCGCCACGAGTAAGGCGCCCGCCATGAGCTGGTCGTATTCCTGCAACGCGAGACCGTCGACGATGAACCGGCCGAGCGCGCCGCCGGCGACGAGCGCGCCGAGGGTCGCGGTCGCCACGACGTTCACCGCCGCCGTCCGGATCCCGCCGAGCATGAGCGGAAGCCCGAGCGGGACTTCTATCGATCGAAGGATTTGGCCCTCGCTGAGGCCCATCCCCCGCGCGGCTTCGACGATGTCGCGGTCGACCTCGCGGACGGCGACGTACGCGTTCGTAAGGATCGGCGGTATGGCGAGCGGGACGAGCGCAAAGACGGTTGGCCAGAATCCCAAGCCGAGCCCGAGCGATATCGCGATCACCAGCCCGAACGCAAGAAGCGCGAGCGACGGAAGCGCTCGTCCG
>VBEY01000214.1 GCA_005889295.1 Chloroflexota bacterium
GAAGACCGGCCTCATCGATAAGTCTCGGGGGCATGGCGCCAGCGGGCCCAGCTCAAGGCGTCGTGGCTCGTGAACACGCGATGGAGATCGTCGTTGACGAGCGATCGGATCAGGGCGAGGGACTCCTTCGCCGCTACCTCGTCCGGCGCACGGATCACGCCTCGCTCGAGATTCTCGCGCGTGAACGCCGCGTCCCCGCAGAGCACGACGCGACCGGTCTCAGGCAGGTCCACGACGAGCGACTGATGACCCGGGGCGTGCCCTGGCGTCGGAACGACTTCCAGGCCCGACGCCACCCGGACCCGTCCCGACACAGGCACGTAGGTGAGCTCGGGGATGTCCCAGTACACGCCTGGAAAGTTCGGCTTCCCTTTCGCGAATGCGAGGTGCTCGCCCTGGACGATGAACGTTGCCTTCGGGAACGCGCCGTTGCTCCCGGCGTGGTCGAAATGCAGATGGCTATTCACGACTACGGTCACGTCGTCCGGGCGAACGCCGAGCGACGCAAGACGCGCGACGACGGCGTCCTCCCTGGCCATGACGACCTTGAGGCTGCCCGGGCCAAAGGTCGCGTCAGGCCGCTCGACATGGACCGGATGAAGCCCGGTGTCGAAGACAACGTTGCCCTCCGGCGTGCGGAGTAGCGCCGACCACACAGGAACGAAGGTCTTCTCATCGGTCGCGCCCGGCACGAATGCCGAGGCGCCGATCTCCACTCCACCCGTACGAAAGATCGTTAACTCGATCACGAGTGAGCGCCGTGCATGACCGCGTGCCCAAGGCCACGCGCGATGAGCCATCGGTTGACGGGATAGGCCGCGACGAACGCGAGAGCGAGCGAGAGCGCGAGGCTTCCCCAGAACAGGATGTCGGCGAGTCCGGCGTCCATGGCACCGGGTACCGCGAGGACCACGAGGTTGTCGACGATCTCCATCGTCGTGATCGAAAGCGTTTCGGCGGCGAACGTGATGCCGCTCGCCCGAAGCAGAGGCATACCGGCGCGCACCAGGGGGACGAAGGTCAGCCCGTAGCCGAACACGTAGGCAAGGACGATCCCGAGAACGATGCTCGCGGCGTTACCGAGCCCGAGCAGCGTCGCGCCGCCGAGTCCGAGCACTTCGCCGATGCCGCAGCCGGTCAGGCAGTGGATCGTTGCCTGGAACGCGAGCCGCGAGGTGCTCGTCGCCTCGTGCTGGGCAGGGTTCATCCGCGGAGCAGCTCCTCAACCGCGGCGTACGGGTCGAGCGAACGCTCCGCCACGCGAGCCACCGCGGCATCGAGACGGGACGCGCCGACGCGGCCAGCGAGCTGTCGGAGCAGCGCCTCGCGCAGAAGCGCCTCGACTTCGCCCCGCGCCGCCGCGCGGCGGCGCTCGAGGTAGTCGCCTGACTCGCGCGACCACGCGCGGTGCTTCTCGATCGCTTCGATGAGCTGAGGCAACCCGTCGCCGGACTGCGCCGACGTGCGAACGATCGGGGTCTTCCACGGGCGGTCTTTGGCGAGCGAGAGCATCTGCGCCAGGTCGCGCGCGGCCTCGTCCGCTCCGGGACGGTCCGACTTGTTCACGACGAGCACGTCGGCGATCTCGAGGATGCCCGCCTTGATCGCCTGGATGTCGTCGCCGAGACCCGGGACCGTCACCAGACAGACGGTATCGACGACGCGAATGACGTCGACCTCCTCCTGACCGACGCCAACGGTCTCGACGAGTACGACGTCGGTCCCGAGCGCGTCGAGCACGTTCACGACCCTGGCCGTCGCGCGGGCGAGACCCCCCGCGTGCCCGCGACTTGCCATCGAACGAATGAAGATGCCCTCGTCGAGGAACCGCTCGCGCATCCGGATGCGGTCGCCGAGGATGGCGCCGCCGCTGAATGGGCTCGACGGATCGACGGCAACGATCGCTACCCGGGCCACTCGGTCCCGGTACAACCCCGCCAGGCGATTGACGAGCGTGGATTTGCCGCCGCCAGGCGGGCCGGTGATCCCGACGACCTGCGCGCGGCCAGTCAAAGGGTAGAGCGCGCGCATGGCCTCGGCCGCGCCGGGCTCGTCGTTCTCGATCACCGAGACAAGACGCGCGACCGATCGTTTGTGACCCGAACGGGCGCGCGCGAGAAGATCGCCGGTCACCGTGGCCGCCATCAGTCGACGCGAAGGAGCTCGCGCGCGACGACGATGCGTTGGACCTCGCTGGTGCCCTCCCCGATCTCCATCAGGCGCACGTCGCGCAGGTGCCGCTCGATCGGGAAGTCCTGCAGATACCCGTACCCGCCGAGGACCTGCAGCGACGAGTCGACGGCCCGCGTCGCGGCCTCCGACGCGTACAGCTTCGCCTTCGAGGCCGCGTCCGTGAAGCGCAGCCCGGCATCGGCGAGCGCGGCCGCGCGATGCACGAGCAGACGGGCCGCATCGAGCTCGGTCCGCGCGCGAGCGAGGCGCCATTGGATCATCTGGAACTCGGCGATCGGCTTACCGAACTGCTTGCGCTCCTTCGCGTAGCCGATCGCGGTTTCGAGCGATGCACGCCCGAGCCCGATCGCGAGGGCGCCGATGCCGATGCGTCCCCTGTCGAGGACCCGCTTCACGTCATCGAAGGCCTCACCGTCGGGGCCGATCCGATCGGCGCCCGGAACGCGGCAATCCTCGAGCACGAGCTGCGCGGTGTCCGACGCGTGGAGGCCCATCTTCTCTTCGCGGCGGCCCACACGAAGGCCGGGGGTCGCCCTCGGCATGCCGAACGCCGTGAGCTTGCGTTCGCCGGCGCCGACAATGACGACCGCGAAACCGGCGATTGAGCCGTTGGTGATGAACTGTTTCGTCCCCGACACGACGTATTCGTTGCCCTCCGGACGAGCGCGACTCTGCGCGGCCACCGCGTCGGACCCCGACGAGGGTTCAGTGAGCGCCCAGCATCCGAGATACGTGCCGCGTGCAAGGGGCGGGAGCCAGCGGGCCTTTTGCTCCTCGGTCGCCCCGATCAAGAGGTGCCCGATGCAGAGCGAGTTGTGGGCCGCGATGGTGAGCGCGATGGAGCCGTCGCCGGCGCCGAGCTCCTCCATCACCATGGCGATGCAGAGGGTGTCGAGCTCAGCGCCGCCGTATTCGTGCGGAACGGCGAGCCCGGTCAGGCCGAGCGCGGCGAGCTCGGGGAGGAGCTCAAGCGGGAACTCGGCTCTCTCGTTCCACGCATCGGCGTTCGGGACGATCCGCGAGCGCACGAAGTCGCGGACGGTCTCGCGGACGAGAAGCTGGTCGTCTCGGTAACTGAACCTCAAACGATGCTCAGCGCGCCGCGGTCGGGTAGCCCTTGGCCTCTGGCAGGGTGGGCAGGATCTCATCGACCATCCGCTGGTCTTCCTCGAGCACTCCGCGATCGACGTTGTACGCCGCCTCGCGCGTCTTCGTGATCCGTTCGCGCTGGTCGGCCGGCAGCTGAGTGAAGGCCTTCATCCGCGCCGTGGTGAGGCGCTTGCGCTCCGCGCGATCCGCGATGCGCACCAGCTCCCGCAGCTGCGGCGTGAGCGCACCGACTCGGGCGGTGTCCACCGGGATCGCCGAGATCAGCGCGAAGCGCTGTTTCCAGAAGTCGATCAGCTCCTGCTCGCTCTTGCCGCGTAGCAGGGCGAGCCCTGCGTCGACCGGTCTGTCGTCCTTCTTGGCCATCTGATCCTCCCTATTTCGCCTGCGATCTGTTCATCGTGTGACCGCACCGCGCTTTCTTGGCACAGCCTCGCGTACGTACGTCGTGATCTCCTCGAGCGAGGCCCCCGGAGGAAACACCCGCTCGACGCCCACCCTGGAGAGTGCGGGCCAGTCCGCTTCCGGGATGATCCCTCCGCCAAACAGGAGCACGTCGTCGAGCCCCTTCTCCTTCATGAGCTCGCTCACCCGCGGAAAGATGTAGTTGTGCGCTCCCGAGAGGAGCGAGAGGCCGATCGCGTCGGCGTCCTCCTGGAGAGCGGTCTCGACGACTTGCTCCGGGGTCTGGTGCACGCCCGTGTAGATCACTTCCATCCCGGCATCGCGCAACGCCCGTGCCACGACCTTCGCGCCGCGGTCGTGGCCATCGAGCCCCGCCTTCGCGACGACCACACGGATGGGCCTTTTCATAGGGGAATACCGAGCTCAGCGAAGTGCTCCTCCCAGTGGAGGTACGTGTAGTAGGGCATCGAGCTCGCGATGCGGTCGTCGACCTCGCCAACACCGAGACCGCGGACCGTCTCGACGAGCCGACGGTAGACCGTGTCGAGCTCGTCGATCATCGCCTCGGCACCGACGAGATCGTGCGTGCGCACGGAGCGCTCGTTGAACTCCTGGATCGTCGTCGCGGTCCAGCCGGTCCGGAATTCGTTTGTCTGCATCTCCCGCACCGTCTGCTCCATCCAGCCGGCCGCGTGCGCGACGAGGTCCTTGTACGTCCAACCACTGGGGGTGGGCTCGCCGAGACCGGCACGACCGCGCTCGCGGATCGCGGCGCGGAACGGCTTCCACACCTTCTCGATCCGCCCGACGAAATCCGCGGCCGTGCGCGGGAGAGCGGCATCGATCTCCCCTTGGTGCTTCGCGAAATGTTCGTAGGTCTCGCCGACGACCAGCCGGGTCGCCAGGAAGTCGATCTCACGATCAGGCAGTGCCGTCACCAGATCGACGACACCCTGATATGCCTTGTGAAGCCGCTCCACGATTTCGTGGGCGGACCGCGACGTACTCTCCGCGGCCTCACGCGCGTTTTCAGCATCGACGTCCATGACCGGGCCGCGCCGTCCCTCGAGGCGGTTCGGCAGCTCTTGGGCAAGGTGCCCCATCCAGTACGCGACGTGGCCGAGCATCGCCTTGTACGTCCAGCCGGACGGCGTCGTGTCCGACAGCGCGTCCAGACCCAGTCGGTTCGTAGCGCGCCGGAACGGACGCCAGCTCTCGCGCAGCTTCGCAAGCAGCTCGGCCGGCCGCTTCGGCACTGCCGCGAAAACCTCGTCGAAATGCTCGGCGTAGTGGCCGTAGGTGTTTCCGGCGACGATCGCGATCACCTGGTCGTCATTCGCGTGGATCTCCTCGGCAGTGAGCTTTCCGATTTCCTCGATGATCCGCGCATGCGCGGCTTCGAGCTCCACGACGACCTCGCGCGCGTTGCGGCCGCGCGTCCGCTCGACCACGGCCGCATTGAACTGGTCGGTGTCGTCGACGCCGAGGAGAGTCTTCGCTTCGCCCTCGCGGAACTCCCGCAGGCGCTCCGCGGTCCGATCCTCCCAGGCGGCCGCGTGCGCGACGAGATCCTTGTATGTCCAGCCCGTGGACGTCTTCTCTTCGAGACCGGGGCGGCCTATCGCGGCGATCGCGAGGCGGAAGGCGACCCACGGCGTCTGCACGACGCCGAGAAGATCGGCGCTGCTACGCATCGCTGCGCCGATGT